>NZ_JAAORF010000001.1:300000-408077 GCF_017696275.1 Prochlorococcus marinus XMU1405
CCAATTTCTTTAATTACATTTCTAACAAGTTTTATATAATCGATTTTTGCTTTTGAAGTTATTTCTCCAGTAAGTAAACAAAGACCCGTATTTACAACAGTTTCACATGCAACTCTGCTTTCTGGATCTTCTGTCAATAAAGCGTCTAAAACAGCGTCACTAATTTGATCACATATTTTGTCAGGATGACCTTCAGTTACAGATTCTGAAGTGAAAATGAAATCACTCATTTACAAATTATTTTGGAATTACTAAATATCCTAAATTAGATTATCGTTACAAATCAATTATTGTTAATTAAAAATACTTGTATAAGAATAATGAGGCTTAAATTCTAATATGCGTGCACAAAATAAATAAGTGAAGTTATACTGTTTCAGCTGAAGCTGTGGAGATCTCTTCGTTCTCGTCAGTTTGTTCAAATAACATTTGTTTATATTTAGCAGCCATTTCTTCAGCTTTACTAAAAACTTTTTGAGGGTCAGTTAGCATATCTCCTGGTTCAGGTTCAAGTGCTTTAGTTGATAATGAAATTCGTCCTCTTTCTGAATCAAGGTCAATTATCATTACTTTCATTTGGTCACTCACATTTAAAACATTATGAGGAGTCTCAATATGTTCATGACTAATCTCAGAAATGTGCAATAGACCACTAACTCCACCAATATCAATAAACGCTCCATAAGGTTTAATACCTTTTACAGAACCAACAACAACTTCGCCTACCTCAAGTCGGTTCATTTTCTTCTCAACCAAAGCTCTTCTATGACTTAGTACTAATCTATTTCTCTCTTCATCAACTTCAAGAAATTTTAAAGGTAAATATTCACCTTCTAAGTCATCTTTGATTTTTCGAGCACTTATATGAGAGCCTGGGATAAAACCTCTCAAGCCTTCTACTCTGACGAGAGCCCCTCCTCTGTTTGTTGCAAAAACTTCAGAATATATAGTCGCATCTTCTTTTTGAAGTTGTCTAACCCTTTCCCATGCTCTTTGATATTCAATTCTTCGAATGGAGAGGGCTAATTGGCCATCTTCATTTTCTTCGCTCATTATGAAAAATTCTCTACTTTCTGAAGGTTGTAAAACATCATTAAGTCCTTCAACTCTATTTATTGAAACCTCCTGAACAGGCATAAAAGCAGCTGTTTTTGCCCCTATATCTATCATGGCCCCTTTTGGCTCTAGAGCAAAAACTGTACCTTTAACTAAATCGCCAGGCTTAAAGTTATAGTCATACTTACCCAAAAGTGATGCAAATTCTTCTTGTGTGAATCCTGCGTTGTCAAAATCAGTATTTATTCTGCTAGAGGAAGAGTCTGCAGAAGGTATATCGCTCTTCTCGAATGATAAATCTTCCTCATTTTGAGAGGTGGAATCATTTTTTAACTCAGTCGAATTTTTTATTTCTTGATCCTCAGAAAGTTCTTTAATGGTTTGGGAAGAATTTTCGTTCATTTGTTGTATCGCAGACTACCTAAGGTAGTTAGAAAGGAATGCTATTAGCCTGCAAACCAATAGCAAATAGATTTGTGTTATGTATTCTACACTTTAAGATGCTTAATTTTATAAAATTGAAGCTAATTGGTTTTTTGAACTTCCTTTTAGAGATTCAAGAGTAGAAATAAAATCTTTTACCCCATTAAATTTTCTGTAAACTGAGGCGTATCTTATATAGGCGACTTCGTTTTCTTTCCTAAGATTTTTAAGTATTAATTCTCCGATTTGTGAAGATTTAATATCTTTATTAGAGTCTTGAACGATTTGTGATTCAATTCCATCTACGAAATTAATAATTGCTTCACTACTGAAGTTAGTCTTTTCGCATGCCCTTGATATGCCAGTAAATAATTTTTGTTTATCAAATAATTCTCTGCCACCGTCTTTCTTTATAACTGAAACTGGCATTGTTTCCACTCTTTCATAAGTTGTGAATCTAAAGCTGCAATTTAAGCACTCTCTTCTTCTTCGAACACTTTTACCACTATCAGCAGATCTTGATTCCAAAACTCTGCTATCTGTGTTTTGACAGGTTGGACACTGCATGTAGTGAAATAAAATGAACTGTAACTCTAATACTAGAGTAATATGATAATTATGAAAAGTAAAACAAAAAGACCCCTTGCTAAAGAGGTCTTTTTATTAAGTTCATTTTTTATCGAATTTAGGTGGATCTCTAAAGGCTACAGCAAAGAATAAGGTAACAACTGCGAGAGTTAAAATAAGAACGTAAGCAAAAGCTTCCATAAGATTAAGTAATAAAGTTTAGGTTAAACCCTTCCTGGGATTCTTCTTGTGGATTCGTCACCAAGTTTCTTGAATAAACCAAATTCAACTTGGTCACCAATCTCAGCATCAATTCCAGCGAATGAATTTCTGTAAAGAGTTCTTGAAGCATGCCACCAGTGGCCAAACAAGAATAGCAATCCGAAACATAGATGTGCATATGTAAACCATGCTCTTGGGGAGCTTCGGAATACACCATCTGATTTATATGTCTCTCTATCGAACTTGAATGCTTCTCCAAGCTGTGCTTTTCTAGCTAATCTTTTAACTACTGCAGGATCAGTAAATGTTTGACCATTTAAGTCTCCTCCATAGATAGTTGCTGTAATGCCAGTTTGCTCAAATGAATACTTCGCTTCGGCTCTTCTAAATGGAATATCTGCTCTTACATTACCTTCTTTATCTTCAAGTATAACTGGGAAGTTTTCAAAGAAATTAGGTATTCTTCTAACTTCTAATTCATTACCTTCCTTGTCTTGGAATGCAATGTGACCCTGCCAACCTGTTGGTAAACCATCACCATTAACAAGAGCTCCAACTCTGAATAATCCTCCTTTAGCAGGACTATTTCCAACGTAGTCGTAGAAGGCTAATTTCTCTGGAATAGATGCATATGCCTCTTCTTTAGTGGCACCATTGTCTATAGCAGCTTGAACCCTTCTATTAATTTCAGTTTTGAAATAGCCAGAGTCCCATTGATATCTAGTAGGACCAAATAACTCGACTGGAGTTGTGGCTGAACCATACCACATTGTTCCTGCTACAACGAAAGATACAAATAGCACTGCAGCTAGAGCACTAGCCAGAACTCCTTCAAGACTTCCAAGTTTTAATGCTCTATAAAGTCTTTCCCCTGGCCTATTAGTGATGTGAAAAATACCACCAATAATCCCCATAAGTCCCGCTGCGATATGATTTGCAACTATTCCTCCTGGGTTAAAGGGGTTAAAACCATCTACCCCCCATGAAGGAGCAACAGGCTCTACATGGCCAGTTAAACCATAAGGATCAGAAACCCAAATTCCTACGTTAGCGCAATGAAAAGCTCCAAAGCCAAAGCATGTGAGTCCAGCTAGAAGAAGATGAATTCCGAATATTCTTGGCAGATCAAGAGCAGGCTCACCAGTTCTTGAATCTTCCCATAAATCTAAGTCCCAATATGTCCAGTGCCAAATTGAGGCCAACATTAATAATCCACTAAATACTATGTGTGCTGCTGCAACCCCTTCAAAACTCCAGAATCCAGGGTCAACTCCTGTAGCACCAGTAATATCCCATCCGTTCCAACTACTTGTGATACCAAGCCTTGCCATGAACGGCATAACGTACATTCCCTGTCTCCACATTGGATTGAGAACAGCATCAGAAGGATCAAAAATGGCTAATTCATAAAGAGCCATAGAACCGGCCCAGCCGGCTAATAATGCAGTATGCATAAGATGCACAGCAAGTAGTCGACCTGGGTCATTAATAACTACTGTGTGAACTCGATACCAAGGCAATCCCATCGGTTAATTTCTAGTAACTATGCTGAATAAACAGCTAAACATCATGATAGTAAGGGTTTTTTAGTCTTTCAGGGATTTTTGTAAATAAATTTATTTTCTTGCAAAAATTGGGTAAATCAATTTGCATTACTGAGTTTTCAAGGAATTTTTGACTAAAAATTGTTAATATTTTGGTCACAATTCTCAAAGTAAAACGCCAAAATAAGAAAAATAACTAAAAAAATGGCAACTATCAGATTCATCCGCGAAGATTTAGAAGTTCAATGTAACCCTGGTGAAAATTTAAGGGAACTAGTAATGAAAGAGAACTTACAACTTTATGGTTTAAAAGGTATTTTAGGAAATTGTGGAGGGGCAGGGCAGTGCAGTACTTGTTTTATTTCAGTTGAAGGAGGAAACAAAAATTCTCTAAGCCCTCTTACTTCTGTTGAGGAAGAAAAACTTAAAAATAGGCCGGATAATTGGCGACTTGCGTGCCAAACGTTAATAAAATCTTCTGCAGTGATCTTAACAAAACCACAATCTCCACCTTCAAATTTAGAAGAACTAAAAAAAAATAGCGAAAATAAAAAATTACCTCGCTAATTGTTTAAGACTGTTAATTAGTTGATAAAAATTTGTTTATTTTTCCACTTTATTTCAAGTTATATGTCTATAGTCTTAATACCTAATAGAACTGTCCACTAAATGGAAACAACTAATTTCGGATTCGTAGCTAGCCTTTTATTTGTAGGAGTACCAACAATATTCCTTATAGGTTTATTTATTTCTACTCAAGACGGCGAAAAATCAAGCTTTTACTCAGAATCTGGTAAAGGTAAGCTTGGCCCAAAACGCTAAAGCTTTTATAAATGCTTAGCATTTCTGTAAAAGAATTTTTATTTTGGAAAAAAACACAACTTTCTAAGGGGGGAGATCATCAATCTCTTGCTCTTTTACTTGATTCTGTAGGCGGTATATCAAAAAGTGATCTAAATTCGCTTAATATAAAACCTGAAGGAAACTTATATTTAAAAAAAAACTTAGATTATTTAGAATCTATTTGGGAAGATCATTTATTGAAATCTTGCCCAATTCAATATCTTTGTGGAATAGCTTTTTGGAGGGATCTAAAATTAGAAGTTACAGATAAAGTACTTATTCCTAGGCCAGAGACAGAACTTATAGTCGACATCGTAAGGAAGATATTCAGACAGAATTCACAAAAATTATTTTTTGCTGAATTAGGAACTGGATCAGGCGCTATAAGTATTGCGTTAGCATTGGCTTATCCATTTAGCGAAGGTGTAGCAACTGATATAGATCAAGACGCATTAGAAATAGCTACTAAAAATTATATAAATTCTTCCAAACAATCAAATTTGAAATTTTATTGTGGAAATTGGTGGTCACCTCTTGAAAATTTTAAAGGAAAATTAGACCTTGCCATTTCAAACCCGCCATATATTCCTAAAGATACTTATGAAAAATTACCCAAAGAAGTTAAAAATTTCGAACCTAAAGTTGCTTTATTAGGCGGCGATGATGGTTTAAAACACATTAGGGAAATAATACAAAAAGCACCCATATTTTTAAAAGAGAAGGGCTGGTTAATTTTAGAGAATCATTTTGATCAAGGCGAAAAAGTAAAACAACTTTTTATTAAAAATAAATTTACATCAATAGAAATTGTGAATGATTTTTCAGGTATTGGTAGGTTTACCATTGGAAGATATAAATAAATTATTACAAGTTCATAATTTAAATGAATCTAGTAGACTGCAAATCCGCTTTGAAGACACTTAAAAGTGGTTTACCTATAATCTTCCCAACTGATACATTACCTGCAATTGGATGCTTGCCAAAATTTTCAAATATTATTTATGAGTTTAAACAAAGGGATAGAGATAAACCCTTAATTCTTATGGGGTCAGAACATAAACAATTAATTGATTATGTACACGAATCAGCTAAAGAAGATTACGAAAATATAGCTTCAAAATATTGGCCTGGAGCTCTGACAATGGTTATTCCTGCTTCAGAAAAGCAGACTACAATCCTCACAAGCAATGATCTCACTCTTGGGTTGAGGATTCCAAATTCATATATGGCTCAATCTCTCATGAGAGAAACAGGTCCATTGTTAACTTCAAGTGCAAATATTTCAGGTTTTAAAGGATCTATTACAGTTGAAGGTATTGCTCTAGACTTTCCTTCTGTAAAAATTTTGGGTCCTATCCCCTGGGGAAAAAGAAGTGGAAAAGCAAGTACTATTATATTTTGGAAGAAAAGTGGAGATTGGAGACTGATTAGAGAAGGAGAAGTATTAGTAAGGGAATTGTATTAATGTTGTTATTATTATTTTTTGTTTTATTGATTCAATTTTTTACTTATTGGATATTTGAACCCCTTGTATCTTTTTTAGAGTATGTTCTCGAAATAAGATTGATTCCTATAATTGCTCTGGTAGGTTTAGTCTTTTTATTTTCAGCGAAGAATATTGAACAGAATTAAATAAATCAAAATGCCGGCTAACAGATTTGAACTGATGACCTTCGCTTTACAAAAGCGCTGCTCTACCGCTGAGCTAAGCCGGCAATCTCTCCATCTTACAATCAGGAAGGCTCTATTATGAGTATTTTTTTTGCTTTTTTTAAATTTATTACTTTTTGATATCTTTATTAACTTTATCAGTTTTTTTGAATTTTATTTCTCCTGAAATAGTTCTTTTGATTGGTAAATTGGCCACTAATGCAGTCATTCTATCCTCAGTCTCTAAACTTACTGCCACCTCATCAAAATCAATTTCAACATATTTAGCAACAACATCAAGAATCTCTTTCCTCATTTTATCTAAAAGATCAGTTGTTAAAGAACTCATATCAACTCTGTCATGAGCCAGTACAAGTTGTAATCTTTCTCTTGCTGTATTAGCACTAGACGTTTCTCTGCCTAGTAATTTATTTATAAGATCTCTAAGAGTCATCATTTTAAAAAACCTTTGTTTGCATTAATCTCATGAATTTATCTTTAAGACTTTTGCCTTCTTTTTTAGGATCGATAATTGGTACATCTTTATTTGTAAGTCTTTGAGAAACATTCAAATAACATTTTTTTGCAGGAGATCTACTATCTGAGAGTGTCAGTGGCTCCCCCCTATTTGTACTTATTATTACCTGTTCATCTTCTAAAACAATACCTAATAAAGGCAAAGAAAGGATCCCTTGAACATCTTCGATGGATAACATTTCTTGACTAGCCATCATGTTCGGGCGAACTCTATTGATTACAAGTTGAATAGGCTCAATATCTGAAGTATTGAGAATCCCTATTACTCTATCTGCATCCCTCACTGCGGATAATTCTGGGTTAGTAACAACAATAGCTTCTTTACAGGCTGCAAGAGCATTTTTAAAGCCATCTTCTACACCAGCAGGACAATCTACTAAGACAAAATCAAAGTTCTCACTAAGTAGCTCACTAATTTTTTTCATATCTTCTGGCTTCATCCAATCCAACATCCTTGGATCTCCAGCAGGTAGAAGAGCAAGATTAGGCTCCTTTTTATGTCTAACCAATGCTTGGTCGAGACGACAGTTCTTGTCTAGAACATCTTGAGCCGTATAAATGATGCGATTTTCTAATCCTAGAAGAAGATCTAAATTTCTTAAGCCAAAATCAGCATCTAATACAGCAGTTGTTGCTCCGCTATTAGCAAGTGCTATTCCTAGGTTTGCAGTTAAAGTTGTTTTACCAACCCCTCCCTTACCTGAACAGATTAATATTGTGCGAGTATTCTTCCCCACGATTTTTAAGATTTTACAAATAATAAAGCCACTTGCAGAAAGTTAAATATTTTAAAGATTAAGTAATTCTTAAATTTATCTAGTTTAAATTTATTTATTGCAAATTATTGATTAATTTTTATTTTCTATTAGGTGTGGTTTGATAATTATTGTTTGTTTATCTATTATTGCAATTTCTGGATAGCAATTTTTGGGTTTTTCCTTTGGTCCAATTGCTATTATATCTGCAATTCTTAACTGTAAAGGGTTTAGATAAAGTGATGCAATAGATGCATTTTTATTTCCACTTTTCCCTGCGAATGCGATCCCTAGTAATTTTCCCCAAACGTAAATATTTTTCTTAGCGGAAACTATTGCTCCTGGATTAACGTCTCCAATAATGCATAGGTTTCCATTTGAAGATATTCTTTCACCCGATCGTACTGTTCCTTTGTGAAGAATATCGTCTTTCTTTTTTGAATTGAATGATAGCAACTGATTTTGCATCTCTTGCTCTTTTACATAAGCTGAATCAATTTTTAAGAACTTTCCACTTATTATTGTATCTCTATTATTTGAGTAAATGCATAAGGAACAAATATTAATTTTGTCAAAATGATTTTTTAATTTTAATAATTGATGAGAACTTATTGACTCATTGACTGCGAAAATTTTTGCTTCTAAAGGTTCTTTGATGGATGAAAATCTTTTGAAAATTTCATGGAGATTATCTAAATCTAACAAAGAAAAAATTTCTAAATATTTACTTTTACTGTTTTTTAAAACGATTTCCATTGAATTAAATCTAGGAATTGTTTTTTATTAATGAAATTTCATTTTTAATTTCATTTTTGATCATATCTGGATAAATAATAAAAGAGCTTTCATCGGATCTCATTAAAGTTTTTATTAATGCGGAACTATTTTCTAATGCGCTTTGATAAGTGCCGTCCCATATTTTTAGAGCATTATTAGATTCAAAACCTTTGAAAGACCTTTCCTTAATCCCGCAAAATATTTCTGAATCATAACCATTCTTTTCACATAATTTTGTGGCAAATGCAAGGATTTTTAATCTATTAATTTTACTTAAAAAACTTATGTCTGATGCCTTTAATAAATCCCTGTCAATAAACATTTTACATAGTGTAGAAAGTGGTTCAAAAGATTCATCTTTCCATCTAATCAAATGATAATAAAAGGTTACATCATCATTTCTTATGAAATCATCAAAATCAACCTTTGATGGTGAAAAAATCCATTTATGCAGAGAATTATCTAACCAAATATTCTTTTCATAATTATGTTTTATTGTGTGTAATATTTTTCCCAGAATCCATGTTGATATTTCGTTTATCTTGTGATTGTAGATTGTTCTATACATCAAGTTTCTAAGTACAAGGAAATGCTCAATAGCGATCACTCCTTTTGGTTTGATTCCGATATTTCCATCAGGTAAAAAGGTGAGAGCTGAAATTATTCTCTCTAAATCTACTAAGCCATAATTAGTCCCTGTATTGTAACTATCGCGTAAAAGATAATCAAGACGATCGCAATCTATCTCACTACTTATCAATGTTCTTAAAGGTTTTGAAAATAGTTGTTTTGATTGATATAATCCTCCAATTTTTCTGGGTAATTCGTTGTCATACTTTTTGAGGATTGATTTTATTGGAGAATAATTTGTCACTAAGTTTTCAGACCATTGTTCGTGATCATGCATGAATATTGTTTCACTGGTATGGCTTAAGGGTCCATGACCTAAATCATGTAGTAGAGCTGCTCCATAAAGAACAAATTTATTTTCACTAAAAGAAGGTTTACTTTCAATTAATCTCTTATAAATTTTTCTAGCTATACAAAAAACACCAATTGAGTGAGTAAATCTACTCGATTCTGCACCATGGAAAAGTAATGATGCCGCTCCAAGTTGTTTTATTCTTCTAAGTCTTTGAAAAGCGACTGTATCAATTAATTCCATAATCATTAATTCTTCTGGCTTTCCTGCATCAAATACTATTTCTTTATGAATTGGGTCATGAAAAATTCTTTTAATACTCATATTCTTAAGATTTTTTATTTTCAATCTTTAGCCATTTAAAGATTTAATTTCTTCATTGTTTAATTCAAGTGTTTGAACTGGAACTTCTTTTTTTTCTAGAAGCGACCCTAAAAATAATTCCGCATTCCTCACCCATTTATCGTCAGTACTTCCAAAATCACTTGCATCAGGTAGATCAAGTAATTTGTCAGGTGTTATACCTTGGCCTTGAATATTATTACCATCTGGTGTTAAGTAACTAGCCACTGTTATAGCAATACCACTTTCCTCTCCCAAACTTTTTAGGGATTGAATTAAACCTTTACCATAAGTTTGTTCTCCCATAAGAATTGACCTCTCATTATCTTGTAAAGAACCAGCAAGTATTTCACTAGCACTTGCAGTGCCTTTATTTACTAAAGTCACCATTGGCCCATCAAAAGATGTCTCTTTTTGAGAAATAATTGCATCTTTGATTCCATTTCTATCTTTTGTCTCGACTACGGGTTTCTCAATTAAAAATGAATCTGCAACTGCAATACCTGAGCTTACTAGTCCCCCTGAATTATTTCTAAGATCCAAGATTAAGCCTTCAACCTCTTTCTCTTTTAACTCTTGAAGAGCCTCTTCAACTTTTTTAGGTACGCTTTCACTAAATTGAGTTATCCTTAAATATCCTATTGTGTGAGAATCGTCTCTTAATCTTTTTGTTCTAACTGGTCTTAGATCTACTGATCTCCTCTCTAAATCGACTTCCCTAATTTCTCCTGATTCCGTAGATAATTCAATTAAAACTTTTGTTCCTGATTCACCTCTTAACTTAGAGGCGGTACTTGCAAGCCCTAATTTTTCTGATGAGATTCCATCCACTGTTTCGATAATGTCCCCGCTTACTATTCCAGCTTCTTCAGCTGGCGACCCCCCAAGAGTAGAAATAACTTTAACTTTATTGCTATCATCTTCACCTAATTGAAGCCCCACACCATTAATTTCACTCCCAAAATTACTTGATTTCAGTAGCTCATAATCTTTGGGGCGTAAAACTCTCGTGTAGGGATCGTCTAGAGGTCTTAACATGTCTTCAATTGCGGAATAAGCCTCTTCACTTGTTTCAATTTGTTTCTGTAACGTTTTTTGTCTAATTCTTTTCCATTGGATTTCATCAAACTTTTCTGGATCATAAAAACCTTCGTTTACCAAGGTCCAAGCGTCAAGTACTAATTGCCTGCTATCACTGAGAGCATCCACTCTTTCCATCAACAAAAGATTGATAGAAAAAACTATAATCATTGATGCAGTGATTATAGTTTTGAATGTTAAAAGTTTGTTAAAAGATGAATTCATTGGGTTAAGTGTTAACACCAAGTATAAGAATTTTAAGTAAGCTCTTTATATCAAAGCTAATTTTTTTTTGGATGGCGAATTCTTCATCTGTTTATGATTGGTTTCAAGAAAGACTTGAAATCCAAGACATAACTGACGACGTAACTTCCAAGTACGTACCCCCTCACGTAAATATTTTTTATTGTTTAGGAGGCATAACTTTAGTATGCTTCCTAATTCAATTTGCAACAGGTTTTGCAATGACTTTTTACTATAAGCCAACAGTTACACAAGCTTATAGTTCAGTCAGTTATTTAATGACCGATGTAAGTTTTGGATGGTTAATAAGATCTGTGCATAGATGGAGTGCATCAATGATGGTATTGATGTTAATCCTTCATGTCTTTAGGGTTTATCTTACCGGAGGTTTTAAGAGGCCAAGAGAATTAACTTGGGTTACAGGTGTTGTAATGGCAGTTATAACTGTCGCTTTTGGAGTGACTGGATACTCCCTACCTTGGGATCAGGTGGGTTATTGGGCAGTTAAGATTGTTTCAGGTGTTCCTGCTGCAATACCAGTAATAGGTGACTTTATGGTTGAACTACTTAGAGGTGGAGAAAGTGTTGGTCAATCCACATTAACCAGATTTTATAGTCTTCACACTTTTGTATTACCTTGGTCATTAGCAGTCTTCATGTTGATGCACTTTTTAATGATTCGTAAACAGGGTATTTCAGGTCCTTTATAAACTCCTATACTTAAACCATTATTCGTTCTCCATATGTCTACTTTAAAAAAACCAGATCTATCTGATCCAAAGTTGAGAGCAAAGTTAGCTAAAGGCATGGGCCATAATTATTATGGTGAACCAGCTTGGCCAAATGATTTACTATATATCTTCCCGGTAGTCATCTTAGGAACTATTGCCTGTGTAGTTGGATTAGCAGTTCTTGATCCTGCAATGTTGGGAGACAAAGCTAACCCTTTTGCAACACCCCTTGAAATACTTCCTGAATGGTATCTTTACCCAGTTTTTCAAATACTTAGAGTTGTTCCTAATAAACTTTTGGGTATTGCACTCCAAACATTAATTCCACTTGGATTAATGATTTTACCCTTTATCGAAAACGTTAATAAATTTTCTAATCCATTTAGAAGACCAATAGCAATGTCTGTTTTTTTATTCGGAACTTTTCTAACAATATACCTAGGTATTGGGGCATGCTTGCCAATTGATAAATCATTAACTTTAGGTCTATTTTAGACTCAAATTTCAAACATATCTATATCGTTATACTCATTCCTTAAAAAATGATTCATTAATAAAAATCCAACAATTGTCCAAGTTTGATATGTTCTTGATTGTTGTCCAACCCAAGTACCTGTAGGGCCATCAAAATATTCTGCCCATTCTTGCTTAGGCAATTGATTAAGTTGACACCAATATGATTCCTCTATTAAAGATTTCATTTCTTCCATGAGGATCACATCATCTGAACCGTAATGTTTTTGATGTAATAGGACAGCTGTACCAAAAAACCAAAGTAAGCTTGGCCAATGACCACCGTTATGGTAACTCCAAGGCCAATTCTTTGGATCGGATCCAGTTTTATTTTGCCATTCCTCGACATCCATATGAGGATGACAAATTCTCATCGGCATTTGAGCCATCAAATGCTGTCTGTTATGTAAAACTAATCTAAATAAGGCTCTTTGTTCTTCAGGAGGCAGAACTCCGAACATACATGCTAAAGAATTGCCTAAACTGTAAAATCGAAAGTCAGGCCTTCCTGTCCTAATATTTCCTATTAAGTAACCACCTCTATTCTCTAACCAATCTTGTAGCCATGAGGGAACCACTTGAGGTTGAACGTTAAATTCATTGAAGTGTTGATCATCACCATACTGCTCAGTTGGCCTTCTTCTTAAAATTTGCATTGTTTGGCTGGTAACCCAATAATGCTTTAAAAGAAAACTTCCTAAATCCTTAACCCATTGATTTGTAAGAATAAGTCTTTGGTCTAAAAGTCTACTAACATGATCTGCTCTACTTAATTCCATTAAGTTAATGCAACTTTTTAAACATCCATGAAGTAAAACTTCAACTTCTAGAGGCGCTCCCCATACATCCATGGGTCTATCAATCATAAATGCGCAATCTGGAACAAAAAGTACTGGAGTACCCTCAAATGTTGGATGTAGAACTAGATCTAGTAGAAGTTGAATACCTCTTTGAACGCTTTGACTTTTTCCAAAGGCATAATCACCGCTTTTATTGACATAATACCAACATAAAATTGGCCACCATAAACTTGCATCAGCTGAAGTAATCCTCCCTATTGATCTCTGACCATAGTCTCCAATAAGCTGTCCATTTTCTTCAACGAAACTAGTAGGAAATACACCACGCGTTTGATAATTAGAGCTTTGTAACTCAAGGCATACACTTAGGAACTTTTTGACAATTTCGTAACGTTTTTGGGTAATGAGGTAAATCATTACGGGAACATTGTCTCTTAAAAATATTTCTCCATAATTTAATTTTTTATTTTTTGTTGGGTGTTCTAGTGCAGCGACGCTTCCCACTAACTCGCCTGATATCTCAACCAAAGTCTTCTCGAAGTGTTTTTTTGCATTTGTTACAATTTTCTCCTCATCAGAACTTGGCCTTACTCTTAAATTTTTTTGACTAAATCTTTCTGCCATTTCATTTATATCCCTTTATTTAAGCCTAGTTGTTTAATGAGACTTTGATCAAATAAAAAATTAATAAAAAATTTTTGTATAAAAGGTTGCACAATTACAGTCGGATGGTTTAGTATTTTCTTCTGGGCAAAAATATATTTTTTGCATTATTCAATTTATTACCCTAAATCTGATTTTTGGTAAATAAATGAATTTTTTGAAGATTTGACTTCAGTCATTATTTTCAGCCAGAAGAGGGGTTTTCCCTTCGAAGTGAGTTATTCATTTATTGTTTAACTCTGCACCTAGAAAATTTAAAAACTTAGGAACTGATGCTTTTATTGCGTCAAGAATAACTAAATATTTTTTGGTTATTTCAAGATGTAAATGCAATAAAGGTGTGAGGTCCCGTCAAGAATATATAAAATGTCATCAATTGCTAACTTTTGGCTTTGATGCAAACGGATCTGAGATCTTGGAAAGTCACTTTAGAAATATTTTTAATGTGCACTCAATGTAATCCTTAGAATTTAAGGAGGCTGAAACTAAATACAAAAAATTGAATTTTTATTTGGTTTAAGCAATTCAATTTGAGTAGATTTATCTACAAAAGGATTTGAACACAACGGAGAGTTTGATCCTGGCTCAGGATGAACGCTGGCGGCGTGCTTAACACATGCAAGTCGAACGAACCTTCGGGTTAGTGGCGGACGGGTGAGTAACGCGTGAGAATCTGCCCTCAGGAGGGGGATAACGGTTGGAAACGACCGCTAATACCCCATATGCCTACTGGTGAAATGAATTTCGCCTGAGGATGAGCTCGCGTCTGATTAGCTAGTTGGTGAGGTAATGGCTCACCAAGGCTTCGATCAGTAGCTGGTCTGAGAGGATGATCAGCCACACTGGGACTGAGACACGGCCCAGACTCCTACGGGAGGCAGCAGTGGGGAATTTTCCGCAATGGGCGAAAGCCTGACGGAGCAACGCCGCGTGAGGGACGAAGGCCTCTGGGCTGTAAACCTCTTTTCTCAAGGAAGAAGATATGACGGTACTTGAGGAATAAGCCACGGCTAATTCCGTGCCAGCAGCCGCGGTAATACGGGAGTGGCAAGCGTTATCCGGAATTATTGGGCGTAAAGCGTCCGCAGGCGGCTTTTCAAGTCTGCTGTTAAAGCGTGGAGCTTAACTCCATCATGGCAGTGGAAACTGAAAGGCTTGAGTATGGTAGGGGCAGAGGGAATTCCCGGTGTAGCGGTGAAATGCGTAGATATCGGGAAGAACACCAGTGGCGAAGGCGCTCTGCTGGGCCATTACTGACGCTCATGGACGAAAGCCAGGGGAGCGAAAGGGATTAGATACCCCTGTAGTCCTGGCCGTAAACGATGAACACTAGGTGTCGGGGGAATCGACCCCTTCGGTGTCGTAGCTAACGCGTTAAGTGTTCCGCCTGGGGAGTACGCACGCAAGTGTGAAACTCAAAGGAATTGACGGGGGCCCGCACAAGCGGTGGAGTATGTGGTTTAATTCGATGCAACGCGAAGAACCTTACCAGGGTTTGACATCCTGCGAACCTCTTAGAAATTTGAGGGTGCCTTCGGGAATGCAGTGACAGGTGGTGCATGGCTGTCGTCAGCTCGTGTCGTGAGATGTTGGGTTAAGTCCCGCAACGAGCGCAACCCACGTTTTTAGTTGCCAGCATTTAGTTGGGCACTCTAGAAAGACCGCCGGTGATAAACCGGAGGAAGGTGTGGATGACGTCAAGTCATCATGCCCCTTACACCCTGGGCTACACACGTACTACAATGCTACGGACAAAGGGCAGCAAACTCGCGAGAGCTAGCAAATCCCATAAACCGTGGCTCAGTTCAGATCGTAGGCTGCAACTCGCCTACGTGAAGTAGGAATCGCTAGTAATCGCAGGTCAGCATACTGCGGTGAATACGTTCCCGGGCCTTGTACACACCGCCCGTCACACCATGGAAGTTGGCCATGCCCGAAGTCGTTACTCCAACCCTTGTGGAGGAGGACGCCGAAGGTGGGGCTAATGACTGGGGTGAAGTCGTAACAAGGTAGCCGTACCGGAAGGTGCGGCTGGATCACCTCCTAACAGGGAGACAACAAAATGTTTAATATTATTATTTTGTCACCTTAGGTCGATCGGTATCTCACGTTCTTATTTATTAAGAATTTCATTTCCTAAGTTTTTCTAGGTCACACCCATTATTTTTCCTGGGCCATTAGCTCAGGTGGTTAGAGCGCACCCCTGATAAGGGTGAGGTCCCTGGTTCAAGTCCAGGATGGCCCATATCTCTATGTTGGGGGTATAGCTCAGTTGGTAGAGCGCCTGCTTTGCAAGCAGGATGTCAGCGGTTCGAGTCCGCTTACCTCCACTGATTACCACCTCTTACATATTCTGTAGAAAGGAAATGTTTTGAGTTGTGATCTAATTCTGAACGATTCTAGCTTCCTAATTAAATCATTAAGATGCTGGACTCATTGAATTAATTTCATTGTTTTCAGAGAACCTTGACAACTGCATAGATTATTTTAAAGACAATAAGCATCTTTAGTGATGCAGATTTATTATTTGTGCGAATGCATTAATAACAATTCTATTAAGCTGATGCTTCAATTTTGAAGTTATTGGTCAAGCTACAAAGGGCTCACGGAGGATACCTAGGCACACAGAGGCGATGAAGGACGTGGTTACCTGCGATAAGTCTCGGGGAGTTGGAAGCACACTTTGATCCGGGAATTTCCGAATGGGGCAACCCCATGTACGGCCAACTGAATATATAGGTTGGTGCGAGCTAACCCAGCGAACTGAAACATCTTAGTAGCTGGAGGAAGAGAAAGTAAATAACGACTCCCTCAGTAGCGGCGAGCGAACGGGGAAAAGCCCAAACCGATAGTCTTGACTATCGGGGTTGTGGGACAGCAATATGGATCAACAAGTCTAGAAGAAACGTTTGAATGGCGTGCCACAGAGGGTGAAAGCCCCGTAATCGAAAGATAAGTTGACCTAGCTGTATCCCGAGTAGCACGGAGCACGTGGAATTCCGTGTGAATCTGCGAGGACCACCTCGTAAGGCTAAGTACTACTGTGTGACCGATAGTGAAACAGTACCGCGAGGGAAAGGTGAAAAGAACCCCGGGAGGGGAGTGAAATAGAACATGAAACCGTGAGCTTACAAGCAATGGGAGCCCGACTAATCGGGTGACCGTGTGCCTGTTGAAGAATGAGCCGGCGACTTATAGGCACTGGCGGGTTAAACCGGAAATGGTGGAGCCACAGCGAAAGCGAGTCTTAATAGGGCGTTTGTCAGTGTTTATAGACCCGAACCCTGGTGATCTAACCATGGCCAGGATGAAGCTTGGGTGATACCAAGTGGAGGTCCGAACCGACTGAAGTTGAAAATTCAGCGGATGAGCTGTGGTTAGGGGTGAAATGCCAATCGAACCAGGAGCTAGCTGGTTCTCCCCGAAATACGTTGAGGCGTAGCGTCTAGTGCTCCAGCAGGGGGGTAAAGCAACCATTTCGGTGCGGGCTGCGAAAGCGGTACCAAATCGATATGAACTCTGAATACCCTGTGTGTAACTAGGCAGTCAGACTGTGGGGGATAAGCTCCATAGTCAAGAGGGAAACAGCCCAGACCGCCAGCTAAGGTCCCAAAATTAACGCTAAGTGATAAAGGAGGTGGGATTGCCCAGACAACCAGGAGGTTTGCCTAGAAGCAGCCATCCTCAAAGGAGTGCGTAATAGCTCACTGGTCGAGCGATCCTGCGCCGAAAATGAACGGGGCTAAGCGTTATACCGAAGCTGCGGATAAATTTATTTATGGTAGGGGAGCGTTCTATGTTGGGTGAAGCGTTAGCGTAAGCGGACGTGGACGGCATAGAAGTGAGAATGTCGGCTTGAGTAGCGAAAACATGGGTGAGAATCCCATGCCCCGAAACCCTAAGGGTTCCTCCGGCAGGCTCGTCCGCGGAGGGTTAGTCTGGACCTAAGGCGAGGCCGAAAGGCGTAGTCGATGGATAACAGGTCAATATTCCTGTACCAGATGTGTTTTGAGAAGGGGGACGGAGAAGGCTAACCAGGCCAGATGTTGGTTACTGGTTCAAGCGTTCGAGGCTTTGAGAGATGGAGAAAACATCTTGAGCTAAGGCGTGAGTACGAGCTGCTACGGCAGCGAAGTTGGTGATGTCATGCTTCCAAGAAAAGCCCTATACTCGTTAAGGCACAAATGCCAGTACCCGAAACCGACACAGGTGGGGTGGTAGAGAATACCGAGGGGCGCGAGATAACTCTCTCTAAGGAACTCGGCAAAATGGCCCCGTAACTTCGGGAGAAGGGGTGCCAGCGAGAGCTGGTCGCAGTGAAGAGGCGCAAGCGACTGTTTACCAAAAACACAGGTCTCCGCTAAGTCGCAAGACGATGTATGGGGGCTGACACCTGCCCAGTGCCGGAAGGTTAAGGAAGCTGGTTAGCTTTTAGTGAAGCTGGCGACTGAAGCCCCGGTGAACGGCGGCCGTAACTATAACGGTCCTAAGGTAGCGAAATTCCTTGTCGGGTAAGTTCCGACCCGCACGAAAGGTGTAACGATTTGCGCGCTGTCTCGGAGAGAGGCTCGGCGAAATAGAATTGTCTGTGAAGATGCGGACTACATACACCCGGACAGAAAGACCCTATGAAGCTTTACTGTAGTTTGATATTGTGCTCGGGCTCTGAATGCGCAGAATAGGTGGGAGACGTTGAAATAGTGCTTGTGGGTACTATTGAGTCATCGGTGAGATACCACTCTTTTAGAGCTAGGGTTCTAACGCTTACCCGTTATCCGGGAAGCGGACAGTATCTGATGGGCAGTTTGACTGGGGCGGTCGCCTCCTAAAAGGTAACGGAGGCGCACAAAGGTTCCCTCAGGCTGGTTGGAAATCAGTCGTTGAGTGCAAA
The DNA here is from genome assembly GCF_017696275.1 of Prochlorococcus marinus XMU1405. NCBI lineage: Bacteria > Bacillati > Cyanobacteriota > Cyanophyceae > Synechococcales > Prochlorococcaceae > Prochlorococcus > Prochlorococcus marinus. The sequence goes on from NZ_JAAORF010000001.1 coordinate 318,560, forward strand.
AGCAGAAGGGAGCTTGACTGTGAGACCTACAAGTCGAACAGGGACGAAAGTCGGTTTTAGTGATCCGACGGTTCTGCGTGGAAGGGCCGTCGCTCAACGGATAAAAGTTACTCTAGGGATAACAGGCTGATCTCCCCCAAGAGTTCACATCGACGGGGAGGTTTGGCACCTCGATGTCGGCTCATCGCAACCTGGGGCTGAAGTCGGTCCCAAGGGTTGGGCTGTTCGCCCATTAAAGCGGTACGCGAGCTGGGTTCAGAACGTCGTGAGACAGTTCGGTCCATATCCGGTGTATGCGCAGGAATATTGAGAGGATTTCTCCCTAGTACGAGAGGACCGGGAGGAACGCACCTCTGGTGTGCCAGTTATCGTGCCAACGGTAAACGCTGGGTAGCCATGTGCGGAGTGGATAACCGCTGAAAGCATCTAAGTGGGAAGCCCACCTCAAGATGAGTATTGCCATGGCTTAAGCCAGTAAGGTCACGGGAAGAACACCCGTTGATAGGCTCTACGTGGAAGCTTGGTAACAAGTGCAGCGGAGGAGTACTAATAGACCGAGGGCTTGACCAAATAAACTTAATTTATTGTTTTTAATTTATATAATTTTCTATGCAGTTCTCAAGGTTCACACTATCCTGGTGTTCATGGCGATGTGGAACCACTCCGATCCATCTCGAACTCGGTTGTGAAACGCATCAGCGGCGAAAATATTTAGGGGGTAGCCCCTTGAGAAAATAGCTCAATGCCAGGTAAAAATATTTAAAAGGGTTTACTCTTCTTGAGTAAACCCTTTTCTATTTTTGGCATCTAGGACACCAATGGGTACTTCTTCCAGTTATTTTTTTTCTTTCAATTAAATTTCCGCATTTACGACATTCTTTTCCAGTTCTCCTATAGACATTTGTCTGTAAACCAAAATTCCCATTTTCTCCTTCCAAGTCCCTAAAATCACTAAATGTAGTGCCCCCAGAACCTATACTTTTTTTTAATACATTTACAATTGATTCTTTGAGCTTTATTAACTCATTCTTTTTTATTGTTCGAGCTTCTCTAAAAGGGGAGATGCCAGCAGAGTATAAACTTTCATCAGCATAAATATTACCTATACCTGCGACTATTGTTTGATCTAATAAAATAGCCTTTATAGATTTTGTTCTTTTTGAAATAACTTTCTTGAGGTAATTTGCATCAAAATCTTTAGAAAATGGCTCTGGTCCTAATGAACCTAATCCCTTAATTATTCTGTTAAGCGATAGGTCTTTATTAATCCACCACATTTGACCAAAACTTCTTACGTCAATGTACCTAAGCTCATTATTATTTTTATCGAAAAATCTTATTCTTGTATGTTTACAAGGATGACTTGAGTTTTCAATAAATTTAAAATATCCAGTCATTCTTAGATGAACTACAAGAAATCCGTTATTTTGTAGATTTTCTAGAGGAAATTGAGCATTCTCATTTTGAACTTCTTTTAATTGAGCTATTAAATATTTTCCTCTTCTATCCCATTTATTAATAAGTGAGTTCCGAAGTCCTTTAATGAATTCTTCTTTTTTTGTTGGGAATGCAACAGTTGAATCCCTACAGACTTCTACTTTTTTAATAATAAAGTTATTGAGTTTTTGTTCTAAACCTCTTCGAACTGTTTCTACTTCAGGTAATTCAGGCAATTATTTAAGCTTTTTCTAATTCACTTTCAGCGAAATTATTTGTATTTGCTCCACCATCAGTTCCGCTAATCCCAGCGTAATTTACTTTATCAAATCTGACTACACAGTTATATTTAATGCCTGAGGTATCAACTGAAGCAACTTTGCCTATTTCATTGTACCAATATGATTCTGGTCTTTTTACTCTTACGAGATCTCCTCTTGAAATAGCCATTTCTATTAATTTAACTTTTTGTAGAATAACCCATCATTAATATTCTTAGACAAATTATTCACACATATTAATTAAAAGTTTTAACAAAAATCATTTATTAAATTATTTTCGAATTCTTCTTTAGCAGGCTTACTTCCCATCCATTTCCTGCCAGGAATTCTTACATCTAACTCATTTGTATCACAATTGATTGAAAGAATCAGTTTTTTATTTTCTTGATTTAGTACGTTTAAAACTTTTCTACCTTTAATATCTATATATGATTTACTTTCAATAACTATAGGACCATAAATTTTTTTATCTAATTCAAGTAATTCTAATTCATTATTTTTTTTATTTTCAGTTGCTTTATAATTTTCTGAATTAATTATGTTCTTTTTTCTTATTATCAGTTTTTGACCAACTTTTATTGAATCAGGATTATTGAGTTTATTAATCTCTATCAGATCGATTACTTTTAAATTATATTTGTTTGATATCTCAGTAAGATTTTCACCAGTTTGAACAACATGATAATTATTTATCAAATCTGATTGTTTTGCAAGATTTTCAGTAGATTTGGAGATAATAAGATTTTGGCCAATAAAGATATAATTTTCGTCTTTTAAGTTATTTAATTTGATGATTAAATCTTTATTTATCGAATAGAATTTTGAAATACTTGATATTGTATCTCCACTTTTAACAATGTGAATTTTTTTTATTTCAGTTTTTTCTTCAGTAATTGATTCTTTTCTAGCAATATTTTCAATTTTATTTTTTTCTGAAAAAATATTTTCTTCTGATTTTATCAATGATTGATTTAAAAAATTAATAAATATGGCAATTACTAAAAATGCAAATTTCATAAAACTCACTATTTATTTAAAGATAATCTTTAAATTTAAAATCGCTAGGGTTTTGAAAAAAATTTAAGTAATTTAAACCTGAAAAATAAACTTTAAAAATTTCTTTACTCTTTCGTAGGGAGGATACCGCAGATTTGAATCAAATAAAAAACCTTTGAAAGTAATAGATTTTTGATTTGAAAAATTTCGAAACCCTTCTTCTCCATGAAATTTACCAATACCACTTTGCCCAACGCCTCCAAAAGGTAAATTTGGAATAAGGACTGGTAGCATCACATCATTTATACAAATTGTTCCTGAGCTGGTTACTTTTGAAATGTAATTATGGATTTTTTTATTGCCTCCAAATAAGTAGATTGCTAAGGGCTTTGATGTTTGACTAATTTGTTTTAAAGCTGATTCCTTATCATCAATTCCAATTACTGGAAGTAGTGAACTGAATAATTCTTTCTGCAAAATATCTGTTTCATTTAATTTAGTTCTCAAAATTGTAGGAGATATTTTCAACTTTTTTTTACTAAAAGTCCCCCCAAATAAAATTCTTTTTTCTTTTTCGTATTGTTTGATAATTTCTACAGTTGATGAAAATTGTTTTTTCTCCAATTTTGATAGGTTTTCGGAAATAATTGGATTAACTCCGTAAAAACTTTCTATGTATTTCTTTAATTTTTCTATAAAAATATTTTCAATTTCTTTATCTACAAAGATATGATTCGGAGCCATGCAGGATTGACCAGAATTAAAAAATTTACCCCAAACAATTCTTTTTGCAGTCACTTCTAAATTTGCATTCTTGAAAACAATTACAGGATTTGTTCCGCTTAACTCAAGAGTTAATGGAGTTAAGTTTTTTGAAGCTAATTTCATTATAGATTTTCCAGTTTCAGTACTTCCTGTAAAAAAAATGTGGTCAAAATTTTGTTCAATTAATTTTATGGATTGTTTATTATCACCCTCTACTGTCATTAGAACATCTTTACGGAAATATTTGGAAGTAAGCTTTTTAATAAGTTTTGAGGTCGCAGGACATTTCTCTGATGGTTTTATAACTGCAGTATTACCTGCTGAAAAAATATTTATCAATGGCTTTAAAATATAAAGTAATGGATAATTATAAGGACCAAGAATTAAGACACATCCAAGAGGTTCATAAATAACTTTGGAGGATGATGGAAATAGATAAAAAGGGGTATCAATCTTTTTTGGTCGCATCCAAGAATTGAGTTTCTTTTTTATAAGTGAAATTTCTTCTTTCACTAAAAGGATTTCTGAAAGCCCTTCAATTTCAGATTTGCCGAGATCAACAAAAAGTGATTTAATTATCTCTTTTTTATTTTCATCCAAAAGTTTAGAAACTATGTTGATATGATGGATCCGCCATTTTATATCTTCAGTTTTACCAGTGAGAACTGTATTTTTTAATTTATAGATGTCTTCTAAATGAAATTTGTCAGAAATTTTCATTTTTTACCTTTGAATAGTATTAAATATATCAGAGGATAAATTGAAAATAATTAAGGTTTTTTAGTCAGTTAAATCAAAGCGAATGATTTATGAGAAATAATCAAATTTATTAATATTGCTTTTAAAAATTCAAATTTTTCTTGGTTACTATATTTCTATGAGGGAAAATTTTTCAATTAGATTGATATCTATAAATGAAATACCAGAAGTCACAAACTGGGCAAGGTTAGAAGGATTTTCTCCTGGAATGGATGATTTATCAATTTATAGAAATACAGATAAACAAGGGGTATGGGTAGCTTGTCTAGACAATAATCCTATAGGCTCTATTGCGTGTATAAAATATAATTCATCGTATGGTTTTATAGGTTTATTTATCGTTAAAAAAGAATTCCGAAATAATGGATATGGAGTGAGATTATGGAAACATGCCCTCGAATATTTGAAAAATGTTGATTGTATTGGTCTTGAGGCTGCCCCAGATAGATTAAATGATTACGCAAAGTGGGGGTTTATAAAATCTTCCATTACAAATCGATGGAAATTAAATAGTTCTCAAGATTTGCCATTGAGAAATTTCTATAAAGATCAATTTCATTCTTTTAAAGTTGTCCCGGGTAATAAAATTTCTTCTGAAGCAGTCTTAATTTATGATGATCAAAGAGAACCTAGTCCCAGACCACATTTTCTAAATGACTGGTTGAAAAATTCTCATGGTAATGTCAGTGCAATTGTCGATAATAATGGGATGTGCCATGGATTTGGCAGGATAAGACCTTGTGTATTGGAGGATAATGAGCAAGGCTGGAGAATTGGCCCTCTTTTAGCTGATACTCCACCACTTGCTGAATTATTAATAAGGGAGTTAGTTGGTGATTTAGATGCTCAAATCTTATTGGATTGCTCTAATCTGAACCCTTATGCAAATTATCTTTTATCAAGTTTGGGATTTAAGGAAATATCAAAAACTTACAGAATGTATAAAGGCATTCAACTTCCCTGCCCTATGAATCAAGTATACGGACTTGCCTGCTTGGAACTGGGGTGATTTCCTGTAAGGCGTTCATTCCCCCTTTTTTTCTGTAATACTGAAAGAAGTTTTTTGGATTAAGATTAACTTCCAGAAGTTTTCAAAATTTTTTTTACAATATCGGCGTTGATTATAGTGATCTCTCCATTGTCAATATTGGCAACTTGAAACAAGGTCCATGAATTTGGATTTCTAGCTCCTCCAATACAGTCGATAACTTGACCGACCCAATAATTTTCATCCTTTTCTTTAGTATCTTCGCAATTTTCTTTTTTAATTGCGACATAATCACCAGGCCTAACGAAAAGAAACTCAGGAGTTACTGAGCTCACAATAAATAACTAATAGTATATACGTACTATAGTAAGTTATTAGTTTTGTTGCTGAACTTTGAATTATTTAGCAAACTAGGGGTAATTCAAAAATAAAATGGAATCAACTGAAATTGCTATATTTTCAACATTATTGGGATTAATTCTAGCTTTAACTGACGCTTATATAGAAAGAAATATTCCTGGATAATATTTCTAATTCATTTATTAAATTAAATAAGATTTAAGCTGGTCTAATATGTCGGCACGGTTGGAAACTAATTTTGTAAAAACTAAATATATCAACCCTCCCATTGCGAGTCTTCCGTTAATTTTTTCTAACTGCTTTAGTTTTCTCAAAATTACCCTTGCGGTTAAACAAAATTTAAAGGGTATAGAAAATAAAAAAGTATTGATTACTTCAAAATTAAAAAAAAATTAAAGAAATATTATTTCAAACACGAATTAAATTTAAAGCCAAGCTTCTTTCATCTCAAGATAAAGTCTCTCGCTCTCAGCAGAATTAATTTTGCTGTCTGAATAAGATTGTTGCTGTTGCTGTTGCTGCTGCTGAGTTGAGTTAGTATTAGGATTTTGGACTTCGCTCATTATTGAGAAATGAAATTTGTGTTTATTCTCTCATATTTAGAGCTTTTTTTGTCAACTTAAATTCTTAAATTTTATTTAAATTTTCTACGTTTTTAATTTTCCTGTTTTGAGTTAATTTATTTCGCTACAGTAGTTTTGGTATATAGGAATTTAACTTCCCAATATACAATTCCTAGGAAGATAGCACTTGCAATAATAATTTCCGAAATGGCTAGCATTTTATTTCTCAATACTAATTTAATTTTGGTATCAATTTACACAGAATGCAATAGGTACTAATTACATTTAAAAAAAATCTTATTTAATAAAATAACGCGTCGAAATAATATAAAATTCTAAGTTAGATACATATTATTTCCGTGGGAAATTTCATAAATTCAACAACTCTTATACCTTTAATACCTTTAGTAACCTCTTTATTTATTCTTATTTTATTGGCAAGTTTTAACAGAACACTTAACAGGTTAACAAAACCAGTTACTGCACTGGTTGCATTATCTTTATTAAGTTCTGCTTTTATAAGCTCATTTGACTATTTTAAGAAAATAGAAAAAGAATTAGTTTTATCTGAATTTCTCAAATTTTTTGAAGAAAAAAATTTAGTTATTCATCTCAATTTATTAAATGAAAAAATTATAATTTTTTTCTCATTGATAATGATATTAATTATTGGAACATCTTTTTATAAATTGCCTAGAAAAAAAGGTTATATCTCATTAATGATTAGCCTAGGATTAATTTCTTCTTCGGTGATACTCTCAATATTGCTAATAGATTTCTCAGCACTAATCTAAACTGTTGTAAGCATTGACAAAGCTTGGTTAAGTTCTTGGACATGATTTAATTCATCTTGAGCAATTTCTCTTATTTTTTGATCATTTGGATTATCTATTAAATATTTGGAATAAGTTTCAAATGCATGTTCTTCGATTTTTATGTTGACGTCATAAGCATTAGATGGAGAGAAAAAATAATAAAAAACCATAATCCAGTAATAGACAAGCACAAGGTGTCTTGCAAAAAATCTATCAATCCAGAACCTATCTCCTCCTCTTTTTTCCATTTCTTGTAGATGCTCAGTTTCGTTAATAGCTTGATAAAAATGTTCTTTCATTAAAATCATTGTTTTTTCATTTTTAATTCCTAAGGATTCTTTAAAATGAAGAACCGAAAGAAATGCAAAATAAGGAGATCTAGCTATTACTTCTAAAACCCAAAATCTTTGTAAAGATCTACCAGAGTATATGAAGTCTAAGAAGTTAACAGTACTATTCAAAATCAAAGAATTTAATTTTTTCATAAATACCTTTTTCTTTAAGTATAATTACCCAGCCACTTGAGGTCTATAAAGTATTGAAGTAATTAACCAAAAATTAATATTTATATTCTAAAAATTGTTACTTCCATTGAAATATTTTTTTTTCATGCATTAATTGGATAGATAAAAATTTTATATGACAACTACTGAAAAAATTGCAAATGCCAAAAAGAGGATTGATGAATTAGAAAGACTTATAAAATATTGGAATGATTCAGAACGTGATGAGGCAAAAATAGTAAATTTTAATATCAATAGTGTAAATAAAGTTGCTTAGATTTTGATGATTAAGGCTGACTAACTTATCCACTTAAAGTGATTTAATATCTTTCAGGTTTCGAATATTGTTTAATTTATAAATAGAGCAATTAAACCTATTCTCAAAAACGGTAAGAAAGAAATAGTCTAAAAGAAAAATCTATATGAAAACCTTTTCAAAAAAATATTTAGTTCCGATTAAATTTATACCATGGGTTTTTTGGGTATTTATAACTTTTATGAGTATATATTTGTGTAAGATGGCCTGGGTAAATTGAATAATTAATGAAACTAGCTTCTCTTTAGCCAACCAGGAGCACCTCCAAACCAATCCGATATATCATCTTCATTTGGGTTGAAATGATTTTCTTTATTTAGTCCATCTATCCCAAATGATTGCAAGAGGTTATCAATCCCCCCATCATTTTTTGTACCATTCCTTCTAAAGCTGTTAGCTTTTTTCAGCCAAAGAGAAATTGTAGAGTTATGGTGCGCAAATTTCTCAACATATATCCTTTCTTCTAATGTAATTGATTTATCTTGAGCAATTCTTTTAATTATTCCTTGGATCTTTAGTCTTTTTGAATTACTAAGAAGCATTTTTAATAAGTTCATTATTCTTTTTATAGGAAGGATTATTAAATATATCTTGTCAATGTTAATTTCAACAAATTAACCCTCTTAAAAGGTTTTTAAGCAAGAAAAGTTTTAAGACACTAAAAAAAGGGATCAATAAGTTACGCTTGATACGTTTATTCATTTATCAAACTTATAATTCCTACAAATTAGATAATAAAAATCAATCCATTCATGAGGATACTTTAAAATTATGATGAGTGGATGCAGTTGTTGCGCTATAGTAAAAATGTACTAATATTAGTACAGATGTATTATTAAGATATGAAAGTGATTTCATCTTCTCCTTATGCCCCTTTTAATTCAAAAGAGTGGAATTCTCTAATAAGCAAAAATGCAAAGTTTGAAAATACTCCAATAAAGATTCAAAAAAAATTTTATAAAACTTTTACTCTAAAAAAAATTGAAAAAGATGAACTTTTGCAAGAGAAGTATGAATTGCATCAACAAATGCAACTTGTATTCGGTTAGAAAATATTAACTAACAATCTTTTTATTGAATATTATTTTAAGAGATCCCATTTTTTGTTAGATTAGTAGAAATACAAGAAGGATTTAATTTGGCTGTAGATCGAGAACTTTTAAAAGAAGTTACCCAAGAACTTTGGAATACCGTAAAAAAACTAAGACCTGAAATTGATCGGCAAACTCGACTTCAATTAGTTTTAAAGGCCTTATTAACTATTGGTGATTTGCCAGATCAAATGCAAGCTGCCATGGTAGTAGGTGTTTGCGCAGAAATGGATAAGAGTGATGTTGATAATGTTGGAACTAATTCGCAAACTCAAGATTCAAGCGGAGTTGATACTTCTACTGGTAGAAAAGTAGTCAGAAGAAGTTCAGCCAAATAAACCTTAAACTATCATCCTTTAATTTTCTTTGATTCGTTTTTATTAAGTCTATTGAATAGGTAATATGAAATTACAAGTAAGAGAGGAACGAATATTGAATGTAAAGTCATCATTAATTCTGTTTGGCCCATTCCTATAAGATTTGACTCGCTTGGAAGTTGTTCCGACCAAGTGCCAACTAAATGCCATGCTTGAGGAATTGATAAGAAAAACATATAAGAGCTATAAGTTAAGTTTATGTTCAGATAAAGATTATCATTATTGAACGTTTTTGCTTTCTTTATTCTTATTTCTTAACTAAGTATTTGTAGAGTTATAAAAAAGAACTTGATTCATAAATTTATTTTCTTAAGAATAGTTTTAAATTCTTTTTTACCAATAATTTTTTCAGCTGCGTAAGCGCCACTTGCTGAAACAGCAGGAATTCCAATACCTGGAAATGTACTTGCACCGCAAGTAAATAAATTTTTCACAGGAGTTTTGCAGCCTGGGAAAAGACCTTTTGCTGCAGATAATGCAGGGCCATAACTACCGCAATAGGTATTTGTGAATTTTTTATGAGTGATTGGGGTTCCTAGCATCTTTAAATCAATCCTTTCATCTATATCAGGGATGAATTTTCGCACTGCATTAAGGAATATTGAACATCTTTCTTCTTTCAAATTTCTATATTCTAATTCCTTTGGATTTAGGTTTTCCCAAATTTCCCAAGGTTCATTTGCGGGAGTATATCCATGAAGAACATGTTTTCCTTCAGGGGCCATATTTTTATCTAAAACAGATGGGATTGAAAATACAGCTATATTTCTTTCTGCGGTTATACCTTTTTCCCACTCATCAACATGTATCGCATGTATTGGCAAATTTTCAAGACCATCAGAATCAAAACCTAGATGTATATGAAGGAAAGAATCACATTTATTAGGGTTCAAAACTTTTGTATTCCATTTATTTGAAATTTCATTTGGAATTAACTTTTTTAAATTCCAAATATCAGTATTCGTGACAACAGATTCACAACTATAGCTAGAACCATTATTTAGAGTTATTCCTGTTGCTAAATTTTTATTAAAGTTAATTGTCTTTACTCTCGAAGAGAGAATTAATTCTCCTCCATTTTTTTTAAATCCATTAATTAAGGCTTTTACTATAGATTCACTACCTCCTTTAGGGTATTCAAGGTATGAATTTGGTTCAAACCATTCGTTGAATAAAGTAGCCATCGCAGCTGTATTTGTATCATGCATTGACATACCACTTATCAAAAAGCTCAATAAATCAACCCAATTTCTGAGAAAAGGATCCTCTAGATGATTATTTACTAAATTCCCAAAGCCTTTATTAATTTTTGGTATTTGATTGATATTAGGTAAAAATTTTGAGATTAAATTTATTAGATCTAAGAAATTTATTGATTCGGGAGAAAATGAGAGTAAAGGTATTTCATTTATTATTTGGCTAAGAGGTTTTATACCGGAAATAAATGATTCCCATTCTTTAACAGATTTCTCACCTCTTAAAGTTTTAATTGTTTGTTTAAAAGGTTCTTCCCCAACATCAAGATTAAAATTGCCTTCTGGGACGATTACTTGCCAACCTTTGTATTGAAATAGTTCAACTTCTTCATCTAGTAATTTAAGAATTTGCCCTAGGGGATTAGTTGTCGGCCATTTGCCTATTCCACTCCATAATGAAGGGCCTGATTCGAAAGTGTAACCTTTTCTTTTGAAACTGTGAGCAACACCTCCCGGCTGAGTATGTGCTTCACATATGAGAACTTTCTTACCTGATAAAGCGAGAATCGATCCACAGCATAATCCTCCTATTCCACTACCGACTATTACTACATCGTACTTCTTCATTAAATATTTACTTTACTCTGCTCGTAAAACTAATGCGTTTTAGACAAATGTATTTGTTGAAGTTGTAATGCTTAGAACAACTGCAAGGAAAAATATATAAGGGACTGCTTTAAGAGGAATGTATCCTTGGCTTTTAGAAATAAAATCCATTGATTTAGTTACTTAATGTAAACATAATAGCGAGTTCTTGTTCCTTATGTGTGCCAAAAAATTATTTTTTTGGAAATATATTGAAATAAAGAAATCTTTTATGAGAGATTTTTTAACTAAGAACATTTTTTATGAAGTTATCTTAGTATTTGATTCTTAGATTAAAATCTCTTATGAAACACTTTCCTGATATTAATGAGATAAAACTATTAGAAAAAAATTCCCAAAAAAATGGTAGCGGAATTGTATATGAGGAATTGTTAGGAATATGGAAGTTTAAGTATGTATGGGGTAAGGAGTCAAATGAAATCAAAAATATACCAAGTTCGATTCTCCAAGTATTGTCGGCAAGACTCGAATTGAAAAATAAAAATAAAGAGGATCAAATAAATTATGAAATAAAAAATTCAATTAATTTCGGATTATTAAATATTACTTTTATAGGCAGTGCAGAATTAAAAGGGCTTAGACCTTTATTGGCTTTTTATTTTGAAAAATTGAAAATTAGTATTAGTAGTTTTCCAGTTTTTAATAAGGAATTAAAAAAACCAGAAGAAAAAAAAATGCCTTTTTTCTCTCTTATAGGAATTAGCACTAAAGATAATTGGTTATGTGCTCGAGGAAGGGGCGGAGGGCTTGCAATATGGGTTAAGTCTTAATTTAGTGATATTCTCCTGGATGATCTACCTTTCTTACGGTAACTTTATCAACTTTTTGTCCATTAAATCTTAAAAGATCATCTCCTGAAAAGTCATAACCTAAGCGTTGACCAATTAGGGCTACATCATCCGCTGTAGAGGATGATGTAACCTGCTTTTTTAAGTCTTCATCAGATTGCATCTTGATTAAAAATTTTCTTATTTCAGAAAAACTCATTACTAGAATTTGATTGATTGATGTAAAAGAAATTTATAAAATCTTTTTCTTAGTAAGAACAAGATAAATAGATAATCATTATACTATTTTTATGACTTACTTATTCCTCTACATAGTTGGCATAATTTTAATTTGGTGGATATATCGCGTTGGTTGGATTGAGGCGCTCAAAACAGTAGTTAAAGTTATAGTTCCCTCCGCGCTTATTATTTTATTTAATATTAAAGCCGGAAGATTACTTTTTAAAAGTCCTGTAGTCGGTTTACTAAGCGCTTTGCCTACCTCTATTTTTATTTTTAGAGGTTCATTGCCTTTAGTTAGTTATATAAATAACTGGATTGAAAATAAAATAAATAAGTATGATGATTCGGAAGTTATAGATACTGATTCTGTGCCTTTAGATGATTAATTTAATCAAATCCAAGAAATAATTCTTTGTGTACAACAAGAACATCAAATAAAGTTGTTCCATGAATAGGACTTAATGGGATTTTGTCTATATTCAATGCTTCTGCGCAAATTAAATGAGCATCCCATTTTGTATCGTGATCACTTATTTCAATTGACCACTCAATTACTTTTTTGAAATGATCTGGCATCTCCGAACCAATTTTTCTACAAATTTGACATAGAACTGACAAAAGAGGAGGCTTTGATGGCCTTTTTAAATCTTTAATAAGACTAGTCTGCGTAAAAACACTTGTATAGCGGATGTAGTCTATTAATTCATATTCTTCTTTAGTAAGAGCTGCTTTATCTAATGCTCTTTCAAATTCGTCTATGGGGGTTATGGGCCTATCCAAGATATTAATTTTTGCTGTTTTCTGAATCTATTTTTTCTTGATTAATTTCATTGGTTTGATTGCTTTCTATAGATTTAGGAGATTCATCTTTATCTTCTTCGTTAATAACTTGATCGATTTCATTTTGAAATTCATTCGACGCTTTTTTAAGACTTTTCAAAGTTTTACCAAGCTGTTTTCCTAATTCTGGAAGCTTTTTGGGACCAAAAATTAAAAGAGCTAAGATAAGTATTACAGTAACTTCAGGCAAACCTACACCAAAAATATTCATAACTGATAACTATTTAACTAATTAGGAAATCTACTATTAAATATAGTCAAATCATGTGAAAATTTCATTCTTGGAAAAGCTTTTTTAATATTAAAAAATTTTGAAAAATATTATTGTTATTAATACTCCTTTAAAGAAAACTAACCAAAGTAATTGATAATCACTCAATTTGAATTTTTTTTGGTACCAATTTATAAGAGTTTTATGTTTAGCTATTAATTTTCTCATTTTCACCGAGATTATTTATTCCTATCACTTATTTTATCTTAATTTCTTTTATTATTAATTTGTAGAAATCTTATACTCACCTCAAATTAGATTTTTCTATTTAATTTTAATCTTTTTCTAAATTAATTTTTTTCTAAATTATTGAAACTATTGGCTAAATATCTACTAACAAAAAAAATGAAGTACTTATTTGTTGTTTTTTACCTTTTTTTTCTAATTAATCCAGCTGAAGCCGTTACTACAAAAATGTTTAAAGTATTGGATACTTGTGCAAGATATCGACTCGGTGAGATTAATGCTAATGAGGCTATAGAAAAACTAAAATTAAAATTAACAAATTCTTCCACTAGTGAGCCAAAGGACCTAGTAAAAAAATATTGCGCAGTATTTACTCCAAATGAAAAAATTGAATTTTAAACTTAGTAATACATATTTAGTTATTCTCTTTTGAATAACCTTTAGCTTTGTTTCGTATTTCTTTAACTTTTTTGAAATTATTTATTTTTAAATTAAAAATAACTCCTAAAAAAAGAAGAAGAAATAAAAAAATATAAATTATTAATTCCATATTATTGAATTAATAAATTCACCTTAGTTTATTTCAATAATTTTTTAGTATCTTTTAAAACAAAAAAACCGACTTTAATATTTGCTATTTACTTTAAGGCCACAATAAAAACATATTAACCTCTAATATGGAGCTTTATAAGAATCATTGTGAAGATTGGAGATAAAATTCCCGAATTTTCTTTACTGGATCAAAATGGAGTTAAAAGATCAAATAAGGGACTAAAAAATCCCCTTGTTTTGTTCTTTTATCCAAAAGATGATACTCCGGGTTGCACTATAGAAGTTTGCGGATTTAGAGATAAGTATGACTTATTTAAAGTATTAGGTGCACAAGTTTGGGGAGTAAGTAATGGAAGTACATCAAGTCATTTAGCATTTGCCAATAAAAATAAATTACAATATCCATTACTTTGTGATACGAATGACTCTCTTAGGAAAGCTTTTAAAGTTCCTAAAGTATTAGGTTTTATGGATGGTAGGGTAACTTACGTTATCGATCGCAAAGGGACAGTTAGGCATATTTTTAGAGATTTATTGAATGGTCCTGAACACATTAAAGAGGCAATTAGAGTACTTAAGGAAATTCAAAATCAATAAATTATTATTCAAAGAATTTTAGATTAATAAATTTTGTTTTATTATTGTTTCAGCTTTTTTTTAAATATATGAAGAAAATGGGAATGCAGGCTGTTGATCTTGCTATTGAAAATGGAGTGGATCTTGACGGTACTCCAATCCCTCAAAAAATGCTAGATCTATACAATAGAATTATGGATGAGGAGAATAAAAGACAAAGGAGTGGTGTTAAAAAATCAATGAGAAATAGATGCGTCAAAACGGGTTCTAAGCATTTTGATAAAGAAACATTGAATCAATTATTAATAGACTCTGGATGGGAAGGTCTTAAAGAAAAGGAAATTTTATTTTTTTATAACTAAAAAAATTTTTTAATTATCTTAAATATCATTTATGGTAATTAATTATATAAATAAATAAACTGAGAAATAATTAAATATTTTTTTAGATCTAATTTTTTGATTTATTTAAACCATCCTTTTTTTTCAGACGAAATTATTTTCTCTTTTTCAGCTTTTGTTCTATTAATTGCTTTTTTGAAAGCCAAGTTGGCTTCTATAACTGTAACTATTGATATAAAAAAAAGACCAGAAATTCCAATTATTTGTTCACTTTGAGAGGGTTCTGAATCTCCCTGCAAAAAAAAACCTAAAGCGAACCATGCAGTACTAGCAGTGATGGTAATAAAATAGGGTTTCCATCTTCTTTGATATAAGTAACCCGATCCTAAACCTGGAAGAAAATTTAAAAAAGATGCCACCCACCCTTTTGAAGATGCAAGTATTTCGTCTCTTGAGGGATAAGACATCTATATTAGGTATTTATTAAATGTGAATTTATATAAGCGAAAGATATTGCTGCGCAAATTACCCAGCTAAAGGGTAAGAACATTCTTATTTTTTCTTTATTATTATTCATTTTTTTATTATGGAAAATATTTTTTAAATCTGTGGATTTAATGGATTCCTTAAGATTAAAAGAATTAAAAAAGACGGTTAAAAACCGTCTTTGGAAAAAATAATTTCTCTAAAAATAAATTATTTATCTTTTGAAGCTGAGAGTACTTTAAGTTCTTTTTTTACTTCTTTTTCTCTTTCTTCAAGATGTTTTAGTTGAGCTTTAAAAGCATCTTCAAGCCTTACTTTTTGTTTTGTAATTTCATCAAGCTCTTCTTGATGTTGGTTTTTCTTTAACTCCTTCATTTCACTATCGGAAATAACATATACTGGGCGATATGAAGGTGTTTCAAAAAGAAGATCAAACATTGAATACATAAGTGACCTTTGAATTAGTACATGCTCAATATCTGATAATTCTTTGAAATATGAAAGGATAAATACCGAAGATATTGATACGGCAAATACACCGAATTTCGGTTTACCTAACTTAACCGCCCAGTATTTACCGATCAAATTTCAAGATATGTTTTAAAGTATTAAGGAAATGATTCTAAAGATCTAAATCAAAAAGAAATAAAAATGGATTTAAAAATTACTAAAACATTAGTAATACCATCCAACGAAATTAAGTGGCGATTTTCCAGATCCTCCGGTCCTGGAGGACAAAATGTAAATAAAATTGAAAGTAGAGTAGAGATTATTTTTAATTTAGAAGATTCCAAAGTATTAAATGATTATCAGAAAGAAATTCTTAAGAGAAACTTGAAAACCAAATTAGTGAATAATAGCTTACGTTTAGCGGTTCAAGAACACAGAAATCAATTATTAAATAGGCAGCTAGCTTTAATGAAATTTAGTTCAATCCTAAAAAATGCTTTAAATAAACCATTTAAATTAAGAAAATCTACACAACCCACTAAAGCATCACAAAAGAAAAGAGTTGAGGTTAAGAAAAAACGTGGCGAATTGAAAAAAAGTAGACAAAAAGAAAAAATGTATCAAATATGAATAAACTAAATAAATATTTTTCTCGCAGATTGCAATTAAACATGTGATAAATTTAATTTAATTTTTGGTTTATTGAATTCAACTAATGATTTCTGGTTAATAGACTCCAATTTTGTAGGGGTGATGCGTTTCTACAAAGATAAAGATCATTCTGATAAATCTATTGATTATATGTTTATTGAAGAAGGAATTATTATGGGAATACATGGAGAAAATCCTCCATTGATGAAAACTAGAAAAAAAATTTTAATAGAAGAAGCAAGATTATTGTGGCAAAAATTGTTAAATGAAGGTTGGCAAAAAACTAATAAAAAATGGTGAGTAGATTTTACAAAAACTTTTTTAATTTCAGAAAATAAATGAACCTTTAGGGTATAGCCTGGAAATTTTTTCCTGTTGTAAATATTTCTTTTTTTTGATGTCTTTTTCATATCTTCTCAACATAATTAGATAGTTTGTAACTCCAAAAATTACTAAAAAGACAATAAATCTTATTCCTGCCTCAAAGTTCATATGAGAATTAAGCTTTATTTTAATCTGACAATTACTAATCAAAAATCAATCGGTATTTATATCTAATTAGAACGTCTACGGAAATTTTTTTTTGATTTTACTGCATAAAAAATACATAACAAAAGTAATATTAAAATTGCACTAAAGCTTCCGATTGGGTTTGGAATATTTTGTGTAAAAGGACCTGCTAAAAAAGAAGGTGTATTTTCTTTGAATTCTATTAATCCGTTATTTATAAAAAACCAAATACCCACAAGTCCCCCATGAAGTCCTACGCAATTCCATAGAGAACCTTTATCTCTAATTTTGACTAATGATAGAAATATCCCAAGTAAAATAAATCCTATACGTAATCCTATTATGTTCCAAAATATGTCATTTGATAAATTATGGACAAAGCTAAAAACTATAGCTTGTAAAGCTATTGATATTTTTGTACCATATTCAAATTTTAGTTCTTCTAGTAACCATCCTCTAAAAATTATTTCCTCTGCGAATCCAACACCTAATCCCAGTACAATAGAATTTAATAACATTATTGGAGAGAATTCACCTATCCAAGAAATATAATTTTTTTGCAATAGTGGTACCAGAATTAGAATTATTAAAACTAAGGAAAATAAGATACCTTTAGAAAAATTGACAAAGTTTTTTAAAAAATTTTCTTTAGTTATCCCAAGAAGTACCCAAGCACTTGATTTGTTTCGTTTGATGTAAAACCAATATGGGAGTAAAAAGATAAAAAGAAAGAAAGTAATAATAGTTCCAATTAAGGATAAATTTTGTTCTTCAACATTAAACAATAAAAGTGGCTGAGATAAAGCCCAGCCAATGCCATAAAGAATTGGAATAAAAAATATTGTGGATAAAAATCTTGGTCTTAAAAGAAAAAAACTTTTAATTAATATCATTAAATTTTTCATTTTAGTTTGAATATTAATTAACCCCAGCCTTTGCCTTTTATTATTCTAACTAATTGTTCAAAAAGTTTTAGCTTTTTCTTTTTATTATAGTTTATGTTTTTTGAAAGATTAGATAAATCTTTATAAAATTGCCGAGTTATTTTATCTTCTTTATCACTAGGCCATAGTAAGTCTGACCCCTCTTCATATTCTTCTTTATATCTTTCTTTATTCAAATTTTTTTATATCGTAATAATTTAAATTTTACTTATTGCAAATGTTTAAAAGTGATGTTTATTAAATTTGTTTATTTATTTAAAATTTATGCTGATTAATCTTTCAACTTTAATTTTTACGTTATTATCCCCATTGCTTATTTTTGCAGTAATAGTATCGGTTTACTTATTTCATTAGGAAGTATTTAACAAATGAAATTAATTATTTTAAGGGTGTATTATGCCTACTTTTTCTAATGCAAATGATAAAACTGCAATTACGGCCATTACTGTTAAGATCTTGTTCTTTTTGATGAAATCCATAATGCATATAAATAATCTATTTATTAAATTCTTATATAAAATAATAAATAATTAAAATTATTATAACAATTAGAATGGAACCCATATATGTAGGAGATTTACTTCCCTCAATAGCTTTTTATAAAAAGATAATTGAAAAATATGATAAAGGTATAAAAGAAGGGGAATTTTATGAAGAAACTATAGGAGGAGATTTTAATTACCCTGATTGGTAAATATGCTTACTACAAAAATAACTTTTGCCTTGGCAGATTGGATTAGAGAGTGGAGTAAGTGCCGGGATAAGAATCCTTCTATTGATGAGTGTGTAAAATTTGTTCAGTGGAAATTGGAAGATTATAAACTTTCTGATAGTGATAAAAGAATAATTGAATCAATTTTGCTCTATGAATCTGAATAACTAAGAGATTATAGACTGTATTATTTATATTTATCTATAAAAAACAAAGGATCATTAAAATCCTCTAACAAATTAAGAAAAAAGTAAATCAGCATATTTACGGATTTACTGAAAATATAAAAAGGAGTAATTTATAAATGTTGAGTTCGGAGGCAATCTAAATGATTGATAGTCCGCCTGAAATTTAGCAAATTCCAAAATATAGGAAGCGTATTCCTGAGAATGGGATTATTCGAAAATTAAAGTTCAATCAATTAGTCTGATAAGACTTCGCTTTATAATTACTAGCGACAATAGGGACTGAAATTATCGAGAGAAATCCCCGATTTCACGTATTCTAGGTTTATGAGTAAATAGACTTTAAAATATGTAATTTTATATCCTGTTAGAAGGAAATCAAATATCAAAAAGGACTGTACCACCAGTCCTTTTTTTTTATAAACTACTTCTAAACTAGACTTCTTTTTGGATAATATGGATTTATTAAGTGTTTAAAAATATTTTACAATGAAAGATCAAGTCTTGTTTCCTAAAATTGAAGTTCGTGAAAAGGGTTTTTTACAAGTAAGTGATATTCATAAGATTTATTGGGAAAGATCTGGCAATCCAAATGGTAAAAAAATACTAGTTATTCATGGAGGCCCAGGAGGAGGCAGTCAACCAAGATATAGAAGATACTTTGATCCAGATAAATTTGATATTATACAGTTTGATCAAAGGGGTTGCGGTTCTTCAACTCCTTTCTCCGAATTAAAAGAAAATACGACTAATCATTTAGTTGATGATATTGAGAAATTAAGGATTCTATTAAAAATAGATAGTTGGCATTTGTTTGGTGGATCTTGGGGCTCAACACTTTCACTTATATATGCAATTAAAAATCCCTCAAGAGTTACGAGCTTAACTTTGAGAGGAATATTTTTATGTAGAAAGTTTGAATTATTGTGGTTCTATCAATATGGTGCAAGTGAGATATTCCCTGATGAATTTGAAAAATATATTTCTGTAATACCAAAAGAAGAAAGAAATGATTTAATAAGTTCTTTTTATAAATATCTAACATCTTCAGATGCAAATCTTAGATCAAAAGCAGCAGCAGCTTGGACAAAATGGGAACTCTCAACTAGTCATTTAATAAATAAAAAATTTGATTTTGATAAGTCTCAAGTTAATTCTTTTTCAGATGCCTTTGCAAGGATCGAATGTCATTATTTTATTAATAATATTTTCTTAGAAGATGATTTTATTTTGAAAAATATAAGAGCAATAGAATCGATTCCAACAAAAATAATTCAAGGGAGGTATGACGTTGTATGTCCTGTTAGGAGTGCTTGGGATCTAAATAAGAAATTAAAGAATTCTGAATTAATTATTGTTAATGATGCTGGTCATTCAATGAGTGAAAAAGGTATTACTATCGAATTAATAAAAGCTGTAAAAGGAATTCAAAATCTCTAAAAGAGAGAATATTCCTTTAAAAATTAAAGGCCATTATCTTCAATATTTTGTGCAATACTCCTAAGGAGTTCGACGATATCAGAATCTTCGCATTGAGTATCTTCTTTAAGCAAAATGCACTCGTCTCTAATACTTACATTAGTACTCCACCATATACCTGAACTATTGGTATCGTCCCATTCAAATCTTTCAGACATAATTAATAAATTCTAATAAATACATTAAAGCTTGCATTACTTCATCGTGGATTTATATATTCAATTTCAAAATTTAAAAAACTAACCTATTCACTAAAAAGAATCTGGAAATTTCTGACAATAAAATTTAGAAATCTAATTTCAGTTCGTATTGTATTTCCTTTTCTTTAGAAACAATTTTTTTATTACTTATATTTTTTCTAAGCCTTTTTCTAGAACCATGTTTTAAATAAATTTCTTTTGAGATATCCCAATATCCATCCTTTTTAGTTATTTCCTGAATTTTCTTCTTTGCAGTTTTAGTGCTATTTGGGATGTCAATTATTGGTCTTATGTAATTAATTTGTTCATATTCTTCTTTATTAAATCTAGATAATAACCATGGTTCATGAATGAAATTAAGAGATATATACTTTAATTCTGGTATCCATTTTTTTATAAATTTTCCTTGAGGATCATGATCTTTTCCCTGCTTAATAGGATTATAAATTCTATTGGTATTGATAGATGTAGTTCCAGATTGCATTTGGCATTGGTTCCAATGTATTCCAGGCTCATAATCTACAAATTTATTTGCTAATTCTGAACCTGAATCTTGCCATGGTAGCCATAAATTATAGCTAGCAAAAGACATTAACATAGCTCTCATCCTGAAGTTAATCCATCCATTGAAATTTAATGAGCGCATACATGCATCTATAAAAGGAAAGCCTGTATTACCTGCACTCCATGAATAAAGTAATTCATTATTTTTTTCTCTAATGTTTTTAAAAAAAGGATGGAATTCCCTAAACTCTAGTTCTGGTTCACTTTCAAGTTTCTGAATAAAATGACAATGCCAAGTTAATCTACTTTTTAACATCCTAGAATTATTGTTTTTTGATATATTTGCTTTATTAAAAATTTCTTTTAATGAAATGCATCCCCAACAAATATATGGGGATAGTCTTGAACAGCTATCAAATGATTTTTCTGGGCTAGAAATATCTTTTGAATAAGAATCTAATTTTTTACTAAAGAAGTATTGCATTCTCTCTAAACCTCTCTTTCTTCCACCTTTAATTCTTCCTGGACAAGTTTCTTTTTTAAAGGGAAAAATTCCGTCTGAGGGTATTTCTCCAACATCAAAGTTAATAGAATTAATTCTTAATGGAGCTTTAAGTAAGTTTTTTTCAGAATTTTCTTGCCACTTTTTAGACCAATTATTCCTATCTAAATTTCCTCTAAAAACTGAAAATTGTAGAAATTCCTTCCAAATAATATTTTTGCTTAAAGCCCATTCTCTTACTTTTTGATCTCTTTTATAAGTAAGCCAATCTCCGGTTTCTTGATGGCTATATATACCTTTGATTTTAAATTTTGAACTAATTTCATCAAAAATATTGATAACATTGCCAGTTCTAATAATTAATGGTTGTCCAATCTCAGCAAGTGCATTTCTTAAGTCTATTAAACTTTCTTTGCAAAATTGCCATTGTCTATCTGAATGAGTATTTTGGCTCCAAATATCTAACTCAATAATATAAATAGGTAAAATATAATTATCTTTAATAGCCTCACAGAGAGCTTCGTTATCAAAAATTCTTAAATCTTTCTTAAACCATAAAATATTTATTTCTTTCATAATTTTTTCTTTTAATCCTAGAAAAATAAGATTAAGTTTGTAGGTAAAAAATATAAAAAATTTTAGAATAACTAAAAATCAAAAAAATGAAAATAACAAAAAAACTTTGGGAGGATAATTATGAGATTGCTTTACTGAGTTTAAATACAAAATTTGTTCAAGGTTTAAAGAATGGAAGTCTCCCTAAAAATATATTTCAAGAATATTTAGCTCAAGATTATTTCTTTTTAGAGACTTTTGCTAGGGCTTATGGTCTTGCTGTTTCCAAATCAAAAGATAAGTACTCAATAAGGAAGTTAAGTGAACTGTTAATGGGCGTTTCAGAGGAGTTAATACTTCATGAAACCTATGCAAAAGAATGGGATATTGATTTGTCTAATAACTATATAAAAAAAGCCACTAAAAATTATACAGATTTTCTTGATGATACTTCCAAAAGACTTAGCTCCGTTGAAATAATGTTTGCAATGACTCCATGTATGCGACTTTATTCTTGGATAGGAAAAAGTTTGTATAAGGAGGATTTTGACATTAAATATAAAGAATGGATAATTACTTATTCTGATGAGAGCTTTGAAAAGCTAGCAGATTCACTTGAAAATCTTATTGAGACTAATAAAGAATTATATGATATTAATCATGCTAAATATTTATACAGGAGAGCTATGGAATTGGAGTTAGATTTTTTTAATGCATATTCAAACTTTTGATTTAAATTAAAATTTATTTATAGTACTTTCAAAAATGAGTTATTAAATTATGTATTCAAAAATTGCACTTTCAATAGGAGGTAGTGACTCTGGAGGTGGAGCAGGCATACAGGCTGACTTGAGAACTTTCATGGCTCTTAAAGTACATGGATGTTCTGTTATTACATGTATTACGGCACAAAATAGTATAGAGGTTACATGCGTTCAACCAGTAGAGAAGAATACTTTATTAAATCAGTTAGATACTTTATTTGCTGATTTTGGTATTGATGCTTTAAAAACTGGGATGTTATTAAATGAAAGGATAATTAATGATACTGCTTCAAAATTAAACTCATACAAAATAACCAAAATTATTGACCCAGTAATGGTTACAAGAACTGGTTCTAAATTACTGGAAGATTCTGCTATTAATGCTTATAAAAAACTCTTATTACCAATTTCTGATTTGGTAACTCCAAATATTTATGAAGCAAATCTACTTTCTGGTTTAGAAATAAGGAGTAAAGAAGATTTCGAAAATTCAGCAAGAAATATTATTGGTCTTGGAGCTAAAGCGGTACTTATAAAAGGTGGTGGTTTAAAAGATATGAAAGGTAAGGATTTTTTTCTTGACTTAAATGGTAGAAAAGAGTGGCTCTTTAATAATTTTATAAATACAAAAAATACCCACGGTAGCGGCTGTACTTTGAGTGCTGCTATTTGTGGTTACAAAGCTCTAGGTTTTGATCTACTTGATTCCATACAAAAAGCGAAATTATTTGTTGAGAAATCTTTAGAAAATTCTTACAAAATAGGATCTGGCCCTGGTCCATTAGGCCATCATTGAATTATTTATAGAAGTGGATTTAGAACCACCATTTTCTGTAGGGCTTTTTTAAAAATAAGATTTCTTCAGTCTCCCATCCTCCCTCCAACCACTCAAGATGCTCAAGCAATAAAGACTCACTTTCCCTTTTGCTTAATTGCCCAATTCTATTAGCGATACCATCGAACCTTACTTTCATCAATTCCTCAATCTTGATGTTATTCATAGGTTAAATAATAAATTTGTTCTACTCTTACTTGTATAGATTTTCTTGTCAACGATTTAATTTTATTTGTTTACGAGTGGTTCTTAAATATGTATTAAATACAACTTTTTGAAATAGATAGTAATTAAGACTTATTCACATGTATTTAATTAAAGACTAATTTATATAAAAATACTTTAACTATGAATAAAGAAGAAACAGCAAAGCAAAAAACTATTTTAAACGTGGGCTATTGTGAAACTACCTCTGAATGGCTCAAGAGAATCATAACTGAACTAGCAGATGAAAATAAAAATTTTGTAGATTTATCAATTATTTGTGCTTAATTTTTTAGAGAATATATTTATTTTCAGGTTTTATTAATTTAAGACAAAATTAAATTATATTTTTGTAAAGTGAATCCTAATCAGAAAAATATTGAAATAATAAAACAATTTAATTTATCGCCTCATCCTGAAGGTGGATGGTTTAAGGAGATCGTAAGGAGTAAGAATTCTCTAGTTAGGGAAGATGGCCAAAGTAGAAACTTTATTACGGGAATTTATTATCTTTTGGAAAGAGATGCTAAAAGTGCTTGGCACAGAGTAAAAAATGCTGATGAAATTTGGATTTATCTAAGAGGCGACCCTCTGAATTTATGGTGCCTAGATAATGATAATAAGTTAATAAGAAATTTAATTTTAGATTCCAATAATCCAGTAGAAATGATCCCATCTGGATATTGGCAAGCTGCAAAAAGTACAGGTGAATTTACTTTAGTGAGTTGTTGTGTTGGCCCCGGCTTTGATTTTAAGGATTTTGAATTACTCAGGGATACAAATCATACTTCTAGATTAGATAAAGCAATAAATGATCTTATTTGAGATATTTTTTCGTTTATATTTTTGAAATTATCCTTTAGATTTATAGAGCTCAATCAATCTATATTTAATGAATCAAAATTCTGTCAAAACAATTGGTATTAATGATGAATCAAGACAAGATTCACACTTAGTATATGTAAATCAGGTTGATGGATTAAAAAATATCCTTAATAGGGATTTTGATAAATGGTCTAATTTTGATAGTTGGGAAAGTATTTCAGTTCAGCAATGGATTTTTTCTAGGGCCTTAGAGGTTTATAGAGGTATGAAAATTGATATTAAATGCGATTGTTGTGAACGTAATAATTTAATCCCAAATGATTTTGAGAGTATTAAAAAAGAAAAATGCTTTGGTAAAAAAAGTGCTTACATGATTGAAAAAGTTGTAGATGAAATTGTATTAGCTAAGGCAAGAAGAGAAAGTGATGGAACATATTCTGCGTAAGATTCATAAATATTTATGGAGTGAAAAATCCTTTAATTACCAGTGAAAATTATCAGAAGATCCAATCGTTAAATTTCTTGTGGACATCTTATGGAACTTAAAGTGTACCGAATCACTGAACTCCTTTTCATCTGAGTAATTCACAAGATCCACTGGGTCGATGTTTTCATCGAACCATGCATCATATTCAATATGGTTAGGTTCTGCAAAATAACTCATATCCAATTAATAGCCAACAAAAAATTTATAAACGGTACAAGCGATACCAAACAAAGATATTTTTTTGAGAATTTGTATTGAAAAAGTCTTATAAATCTAAATTTAAAGATAATTTAAATGCTTTTTAAAATATGGTTTTTAAATTGAAATTACATTCATGATTTTTATTTATGGCTTACTATCACGTTCATGGACTTATTCCAGACGGAATTTCTCAGTCCGAAGGTTACAAGATGTTTGAGCAGTATATTGCTTCCGGTGCACCTATGGATAATTTTGATGGATTTGAATTGGTAAGTAGATTCCATGCGCCTGAAACAGGCGAGGTTTTTGTGACTTTCAAGGCTGATAATCACTTAGCAATATCTCAACATTTTGGAGTGTGGAGAGCGAAATTTGGACTTGATTGGAATATTACCGCTGTTTTAAATGATGATGAGGTTATTCAAAGAAACAAACAAGTTGCCGATGCTGTTGCTGCAATGGGATAATTAGATTGATTGACAGTCGATCTAGAATAAGGAGCAACTAGCTCCTTTTTTAATGACTCTTGAAACTACTGTTTTTACATTCAAAATAAGCGTCCCTTTTGAGGAATGGGCTGGAGTTTATGACAGCCAAGAAAATATACAAATGAATAAAGAACGGGGAATTGTTTGCTTATATAAAGGTGTAAAGAAAGATGATCCAACCAGTGTAATTCTTATTGAACAGGGTGAAGAAGGTAAATCAATAGCTATGTTTCAAGATCCAGCAGTGAAACCATTAATTGAGAGTGCAGGTCATATTTATGATTCGACTGTCATATCAAGTTATTTTTAAATTTAGACTCAAAAAATTACTTTAGAAAACTATTTATCTATGCTTTTTTTAATTTCTTATAAATTTAATGATGCAAATGCCCAAGACAAGGGATCAAAAATGTTAAAAGAATGGTACTACAAAGGAGGGCCACAAAATAGACCGGAGGGTTATGACGTTAAATCTTGGATTTTCTTACCTCAACATGGCAATGGTTACTCTGTTGTAGATGCTGATTCTTTAGAAACTATTTGGAAACAGTGGAGTCCTTGGAGAGAATTATTGGAATTTACTATTGAACCTTGTGCAGATTTAGATCAAACAGTAGCTCTATATTGTTAATGAAAGGCTTATTACTGATACCTTTTTAATTAATGAATAAATCTTATTGGTTGATTAACTCAAAAAGAACAGAAGTAAAAAGATTTATCAAAAACGATAAGAGTGTAGATGGTGTTTTTGAGTATATGTTTGTAGATACTGGAAAAATAGTTGGTGTGTTTGGAAAAGAACCACCTGTAATGACAACAACAATTTCTGTAGATATAGATTTAGCTAGAGAAATTTATGAAAGGTTAATCGCTCATGGATGGAGTAAAACTGAGGAAGTTTGGAATAAAAAAGGGAGATAAGTATTTTTGGGCAACTTAACAAATATAAAAATGAAAAGTTTACTATTGACTCTCATATTCAAACGTTATAAAAAAATGCTTTTTTCTCATCACTTCATCAGAATACTTGTCCTGTTTATGATGCTGAAGAAATAAAAAAAAACAACAAGAAGCCATTAAAAAGTTATGATCATAAAAAAAGGGCGTTAGCGTCGCCCCAGTCAAAAAGAAGGGATGATCCCCATCACCCGGCCCTTTATAAAAATACTAGCACTATATATGGTGTTTGTAAGTAATAAAAATTAACTATTGATGGAGTTGTTTGTTTCTAGTTAATTTGTCATGATGGAGATCCCCATCATCCAGGCTCGCAAGAGTCTTTTTTTTATGTCTATTTTTGGAACAGATACTCCATTTATGCTTCTTGCAAAAATTAAAGTAAAGGAAGATAAGGTTGCAGAATACTTAGAAATTGCGGATAGGACAGATAAAGCTGTTGAAGCTGACGAACCAGGAATGCTCCATCATACTTTTGATCAAGATCCTGATGAGCCTCTTCGTTTCGTGTGGTCAGAAGTTTATAAAAATGATGATGCTTTACTAGCTCATTTAGCTAATCCAGCTTTAGGTGTTTATCTTGAGGCTCATGCTGCACTAGGAACTGATCTTTCTGTTGAATTCTATGGAACTGTTGGAGATAAAGTTATTGAAGCAATGAACGGAACAGGAGTTCCATATAAGATCTTTAAAACAAAATTAGGTTATAGCAGATTTTAAAGATGAGAGTATTAGCTAATTAGTTCGACTAAATTATTAATAAGAATCTGAGTGCAAGAGGTAACCACAAACATAGAAGAAGCATTAGTAAAAGAGTAATAGCATGAACATTTGGGATGTATTGCTCTTTAAAAATTTGCGTCTTCATAATTTATCTTGCTTTCTTAAGTTTGATTTCTCTTCTGATAAGCAGAGCTATAACTACAACACACATATTCATTAGAAATACGTCTAATGGCATTAAATAAAAAAGTCTCTACCTAATTAATAGCAAGATTATTGATCTACAGATCAGTAAATGAAAATTAAATTGAGATTTTATCAAGCATCAATACATCTTGAGCTTGAATTGTATCTCTCTTATCTTCATCTTGGGGATCTTTATAAGATTCAATTTCAGCTTGAATTTTTCTCTTATAAACTCCCTTGATATAGTCAATTTCTCTTCTTTCTTTATTTAGTATTGAAAATGGTGATCTTTTTAAGTTCATAAAAATCTCCTAAAAATAAGTTTTGATTAGCTCCAGTTTTTGTCAGACTCAACAAAGCTATCCAATGTTTGTTGATTTCTGATTTCTTCCTCAAGAAGTTCTTCCTCTGATCTTTCTTCAAGCTCAGATTTATAATTTTCTTTTAGTTTGGATTTGGTAGACATTTGCTCATGACGACTACAACTATGTTCTAACTAGTCAGACAGGCCATACGACTTATAAATATGTACGGTTTGAGGTACTCCCATATACGGATAAAGGATCAACAATTGAATTTGAATATGGTTAAGATGTTAAGAATTTGGATCACTTTTTCCCTTTAAGAATCATCAGCATTGGCAGGCAAATAAGCATTAGAGCCCCATCGATTAATAAAAAAGTATTTAGATTCATTTTTCTATTTCTTCGAGGATATTCCAATTAAAAGTTATCCCTTTTTTAATTGGGTCTTTTTTCATATCATTCATCTCTTTTCTGATTTTATTGTAGTATGCCAACTCTTCTGAATCATCAGAGCCAAGACCATAATTCATGGTTGCCGCAAGATATATTCTATGCATCCTGTATGACGATAATGGCATTTCTTATAACAATATTTTTAAATTCTAAAATATATAAAAGTTTTTTAAGACTAACTAGTTTTATTGGGCTATACCCTCGCCGAGACCAGAACTCAGGACCTCTCCCTTACCAAGCGAAGTAAATTATTTTAATAAGGAATAATTATGCTCTAATTTCTACTCTAATTGGTTTATGTTTAGTACTCTTAAAATTATTTTATTTTTTCAAATACTTATAAACTCAGTTATGGAGATACTTCTTGTTCATGCCCTCGTCGGGACTTGAACCCGAGACCTCTCCCTTACCAAGGGAGTGCTCTACCGCTGAGCTACAAGGGCAATTTTAAAGTGGGCCGGGTTGGATTTGAACCAACGTAGGCAGAGCCAGCGGATTTACAGTCCGCCCCCTTTAACCACTCGGGCACCGACCCCCACTATTTGAACTTATCAGTTAATGGACACTTTGTGTGAAATTGTTTTGGATTTTTTGTTTCTTTCTAGATAGCATTTGTAAAGAAAAGACTTTATTGATGATGAATATCTTATTGATAAATGGACCAAATCTAAATCTCTTGGGCACTAGAGAACCTGAAATATACGGTAATAAAACATTGAGTGAGATAGAAAAAGATTTAACAAAAGTTGCTAAAGAAAAAAGTATTAATCTTGAATGTTTTCAAAGTAATCATGAAGGAGAAATAGTAGATAAGATTCAGGATTCTGTAAAAAGTATTCAGGGCATTCTTATAAATGCTGGTGCTTTTACTCATACATCTATTTCTATTCGCGATGCTTTAATAGGATCAAAAATTCCATTTGTAGAATTACATATTTCAAATATTTTTAGTAGAGAGGATTTTCGTAAAGAATCTTTTCTTACAGATAAAGCTATTGGAATTATTAGTGGATTTGGCATATCAAGTTATTCCTTAGCTCTTGAAGGAATCATTGGATATTTAATTAGTAAGGATTAAATGCTAGTCGATTTTAAAAGACCCACCTCTTATATTAAATATTTATCGTCATTAACCTCAGATGAGTGGATCAAACTCGCATTATCTAATCCAATTGATATTCTTATTGACCATGCTCATTGTGAAAGAAAAGCAGCAGGAGTAGCTATTCAATTGATGTTTAGATATCCATCAGAACCAAATCTGGCAGAAGTTTTAAGTCCAATAGCGAGAGAGGAATTAGAGCATTTTGAAAAAATACTTTATTTTTTAAAGGATCTTGGACATTCTCTTGAGGCCTTAAAACCGCCTCCATATGGAGCTGAATTGTCCAAGAATATAAGAAAGGAAGAGCCCAATAGAATGCTTGATAGTTTCTTAATAGCAGGACTTATTGAAGCAAGAAGTCATGAAAGATTAAGCTTGCTTGCGCTGAATTCTGAAGATAAATCGTTTAAATCCCTTTATGAGTCTCTGCTAGAGAGTGAGGCAAGACATTTTGGAGTTTACTGGAAACTAGCGCAAACTAAATTCTCTAAAAATCAAACTTTCAAAAGGTTAGAGGAATTGTCTGAAATTGAGTCAGCAATACTGGCTGAAACTTTTATATTGCCAAGAGTACATAGCTAAAGTTAATAAAATAAAAATGATAATAAAAAAGTTCTTAAGTTTTCTTAATCCATATAAAACTGATTTACCAACATTCACCATCGTTGGTGTAGGGCCTGGAGATCCATCGCTTTTAACAATTGCTGCTGTAGAAGCAATAAAAAAAGCGAAAGTTATAGTTTTCCCAATATCAGATGATAATAAAAAGAGTTTCGCTGCGGAAATAGTCAAGAAATACACCAAATTTAAAAAAAATATCCCTATCATTTTTCCAATGGCTAGGAAGGATTTTGATCCAGATGAAATATGGTCTAATGCTGTAGAAAAAATTGTGAAATTTATACAAAATGGTGAATCAGTTGTTTTACTTTGTCTTGGAGATACTTCACTATTTGCAAGTTCTTCTAATATTTTGAGGTTAGTAAAAAATAATCATGCTGAAATAATTACCAAAACCATACCTGGTATTTCCTCTATTTCAGCAGCAGCAGCTTTGAATGATTTTGATTTGGTAAAAAAAGGCGAGACATTGATCATCAAAGAATGCCCTTCTTCAGAATCTGAATTAACAACCCTACTTAGGGGAAGTAAGGCCAATAAAACGGTATTGGCCATTATGAAAGTTGGCAAAAGATGGAATTTAGTCAAGGAAATTTTGAAAAAAGAGGATATCATGAATACAACATTAATAGCTTTAAGTGTTGGGATGCCTGATCAAATTATTCAATATGCATCACAATATAAAAAGGAATTTATGCCTTATTTTTCTTTAATTTTGATAAGGTTCGATTAATGTATAAAAAAGAAAAATTAGTTGAAAATCAATTTACATGGCCAATATGTAAAAAACTATTATTTCTTATTCTTGAAGATAAGCTTAGTGATGTATTTGTTTGTGAATTAGTTTGGGAAAGACTTTTTTATACTAAAGAACTATCTTTAAATGATTGGGCCTTTAGCGCATTAACTCCTTCTTATTGGTCAAAAAAATTTGAAAAAGCTCCTCAAATAATTTCAGAGCGACCAGCCTCAGTACATTTGACTCGATCAATTCCAAAAGACTATAAACAGGGGTTGAAAAAATTTCTTAATTTTAAAGGTTATAGGATTAATGAACTTTATCCAAGAAGAACTAGAAGAGCGACGGCAGTAAATTGGTTAATTTATTGGGCGATTGAAAATGATTGTTTTTCAGAAGATAATGGATTAATGCCAAGTCCTAGTTCACCTCCGGCTAATCCAGTTAAAGGACATTTTGGCGATCCAGAAATTAAATAAGTTTTTTAATAAGGTAAATGATTCTATTAAAGGTATAGTTGTAATGGATACTATTTTCTTTGGAGAGAAGTATTGATTCTTCCTACAATAGCAATTATCGGAAGACCGAACGTTGGGAAATCTACCTTAGTTAATCGTCTTTGCCAAAGTAATGATGCAATAGTATTTGATAAGCCTGGTGTTACAAGAGATAGAACTTATCAAAATGCTTCATGGGGAGGTAAGGAATTTCAAATAGTTGATACTGGAGGTTTAGTTTTTGATGACGATAGTGAATTTCTCCCAGAGATAAGGACACAAGTCTTCTTGGCTCTAGAAGAGGCTTCACTTGCGTTACTGGTGGTAGATGGAAATCAAGGCGTCACTGATGGTGATTTATCAATAGCAAAATGGTTAAGAAACTCAAGCTGCAAAACAATTGTTGCTGTTAATAAATGCGAATCGACTACTTTAGGAATATCCTTAGCTTCAGAGTTCTGGAAATTAGGATTGGGCGAACCCAACCCTGTTTCAGCCATTCATGGTTCAGGTACTGGAGATCTTTTAGATCTCGTTATTGGCGAACTTCCTGAAAATAATGTTC
This sequence comes from Prochlorococcus marinus XMU1405, assembly GCF_017696275.1. Taxonomy (NCBI): domain Bacteria; kingdom Bacillati; phylum Cyanobacteriota; class Cyanophyceae; order Synechococcales; family Prochlorococcaceae; genus Prochlorococcus; species Prochlorococcus marinus. The sequence continues at coordinate 350,582 of NZ_JAAORF010000001.1, forward strand.
AGGATGATGAAGAAAAGATAATGATGTCAATTATTGGTAGGCCTAATGTTGGTAAATCTAGTTTGTTAAATTCAATCTGTGGAGAAAAAAGAGCAATAGTTAGTGATATTAGTGGTACAACAACTGATTCAATAGATACGCTTATTAAAAAAGGTGATAATCATTGGAAAATTATTGATACTGCAGGGATTAGAAGAAAGAAGAATGTTAAATATGGTACTGAATTCTTTGGTATTAATAGGGCTTTTAAATCTATAGATAGAAGTGATGTTTGTGTGTTAGTTATAGATGCCGTTGACGGAGTAACTGATCAAGACCAGAAGCTGGCTGGGCGCATAGAAGAACAAGGCAGAGCTTGCATAATTGTTGTTAATAAATGGGATCTTGTAGAAAAAAATAGTTCAACCATTTATCAAGTAGAAAAAGAACTTAGATCTAAACTTTATTTTTTACACTGGTCAAAAATGATTTTTATATCTGCCCTAACTGGTCAAAGAGTTGATAATATTTTTGAGCATGCTCTTAATGCTGTAAATCAACATAGAAGAAGAGTTACAACATCAGTAGTTAATGAAGTACTTAAAGAATCAATCAGTTGGAAAAGTCCTCCAACGAAGAGAAGCGGCAAGCAAGGAAGGCTTTATTACGGTACTCAAGTAAAGAACAAACCTCCCACTTTTACTCTTTTTGTAAATGACCCTAAATTATTCGGAATAACTTATAGAAGATATATTGAAAAACAAATTAGAGTAAATTTAGGCTTCGAAGGAACACCCCTCATTTTACTTTGGAGAGGAAAACAGCAAAGAGCTTTAAATAAAGAAGTCGAAAGAGAAAATATTGAGTTAATTCAAAAAGATTAATGAATTTGCTAACCAAATTTTCTGTTGGTCAATACGTTTATGGTAATAGAAGTTGGCTAAGAATTATAGATAGTAGATTAAAAATAATTATGGTAATGATATTTTTAATCACTCCAATTTGGGCAGGTCCAATATGGAGATTGAGTTTAGTTGGTTTTTTACTATTAATTACTTTTTTAAGTTTATTGCCATCTAGAGTATGGTGGCGATCATTATTTTTTCTCTCATGTTTGTCACTATTAATTGGATGTATATCAATACTTGCCTCGTCTGATATTCAATCTCTTGATAGCTACTTAAGAAATCCCAATGAACTGCAAGTAGTACTGGAAAGCCAAAAAGAATGGAATATTTTGCAAATTCCTTCGCAGAAGATATGGTTTATTAATTTTGGCCCCTACAACTTATCAAGAAAAGCCTTTGAACTAGGAATAAAAACCTCCACTTTGATATTTACCGTTATTCATAGTGTAAATTTGATGCTTTTAACCACATTGCAGGAAGACATTGTATGGGGATTAAGTTGGTTTATGTATCCATTAAGAAAGATTGGATTGCCAACTAGTAAGTGGCTTTTTCAGTTGTTAATTGCATTACGTTTTATTCCTCTAGTGCAGGAAGAACTTCAAAATATTATTAAAGCAGTGTCAGTTAGATCAATAAATTTTCGAAATTTAGGATTAAAGAAATCTTTTAATGTTTTATTAATCTTAGTGGAAAGGTTATTTCAAAATATATTTCTGAGAATTGATCATGGAGCAGAGTCATTACTCTCAAAGAAAAAAATTATTATAAAAACCAACAGATTTAGAACTCTTTATCCTTCAAAATCTCTCAATGTAATTGTTAATACATTATCGATTTGTTTTATTTGCATAGCAATTTTTCTTAGAAAACTGTATGGTGCATTATAAATAACACAATATTTTAGGTTTGAGTTCTGAGCGTTATTTAAACCATCCAACATTTGGCATGTTATACCAAGTTTCTCCTGGAAATGATGGGAGAGATATTTATGCGACTTTATACGCTCAAAAAATGTTTTTTTTGGTAGAAGTTCGACAGAGAGAAGTTTTTTTTGAAGTTATACCTTATTTAGATGCCCGTAATCAAGCTGAATTAAACCTTCAAAAAGCTAGAAGAAAAGGTTCTGAAGAGCTATCTAAATGGGACAATTTATTCACGCAAACTTTCTTATAAAAGGTGAACTCTGCAAATTATTTAAAAATAAAAAATAAAATACCATCAAATGTAAATATTCTTGCGGTAAGTAAAGGATTTAAAAGTCAAGAAATCAAAACTATTCAAAAAATGGGTCAGAATGATTTTGGTGAGAGTAAGTTTCAAGAGGCGTTTGAAAAACAATTTATCTTAAAAGACCTTAAACAAATAAATTGGCATTTTATTGGAAGAATACAAAGTAATAAAATAAGAAAAATAGTACAAAATTTTAAATATATTCATTCAGTAGATTCATTTGAAAAGTTGGAAAAGATTTCTAATATTTCTTTTGAAGAGAAGAAAAATCCATTAATAATGTTGCAGGTTAAGTTGAGTGATGACCCTACTAAAGGGGGCTTTAATCCTGAATTTTTAATATTGAAATGGAGAGAAATTCAAGAGTTGAAAAATATTTCATTAACCGGCTTGATGACTATCAATCCTAAAGGACTTAGCTCTAAAGAAAATTCAGGGTTGTTTAAAAAATGTCGTGCTCTTGCTGATTCTCTACAACTACCAGATTGTTCCATGGGGATGTCTGGTGATTGGGAGGAAGCTATTGACGCTGGATCAACTTGGTTAAGATTAGGATCATTGATTTTTGGAGGCAGAACCTAATTAGTTATTTTTTTATAAAAATCTTATTTATAAACTTGCAGTAAAGTTCAACTAACGTTATTTAAGTATAGGTAGTTTATTCATTTAAAAAATGAATCTATTACTCAAGGTTCTTAAACCTTAGTAATCAATTTCAAGAGGATTTAAAAGGTGTCACTTATTTCTAGATTAAAGGCAGTAGTTGCAGGGGATGAGTATCTCGATGATGATTTTGATGAGTTGGATTATGCTTCAGAGGATGAATTAAATGATATTAATAATTTCAAACAAAATCCAAAGAATGCAAATGCCCTTGCAAATTCAAATCCGTTTGATTTTATGAATAACAACAGATCATCAAAAGTAGTTGGTATGCCTGGAATCTCAAATTCATCCTCAGAAGTAAGCTTAATGGAACCAAGAAGTTTTGATGAGATGCCTCAAGCTATACAAGCATTAAGAGAGAGAAAAACTGTAATTCTCAATTTAACTATGATGGATCCTGATCAAGCTCAAAGAGCGGTTGATTTTATTGCTGGGGGCACATATGCAATTGATGGACATCAAGAGAGAGTCGGTGAAAGTATTTTTCTTTTCGCTCCAAGTTGTGTAAATGTAACTAGTTCTTCTCCAGAAGAAGCTTCTCCTTCTTCTGTGTCTACAGAAAACACACCACAATATAGCTTGGGTAAAAATACTACTCCTGAACCAGCATGGGGTAATTCTAAATTAAGTGCTTATTAATGATTAATCTGTGACAGATAAAATTGCGATTATTGGTTTTGGAAATATTGCAAGTGCTATAGTTACTCCTCTATTAGATAACAAATTAATTCATCCAGAGAATATTTTTTGTGTTGTAAATACAGAAAAAAGTTTAGAAAACATAAAAAAAAATTATAAACATAATATAAACGTTTATAAATCAGGTACTAAAGAGTCAAAAATAATTTGGGATTGTCAATATAAACTTCTTTCGATAAAACCCCAACAATTAAATGATATAAGTGAGACCCATCATATAAAAAATAAGGACAATTTAATAGTTTCAATTCTTGCCGGGGTTTCAATAAACAGACTTACTCAAAAGTTTCCTAATCATAAATGTGTGAGGGTGGTTACAAATATCCCAATAACTATTGGAAAAGGTTTAACGGGGATTTCTTGGGGAGAAGAAATTACAGAAGATCAGAAACAATTTACAAAAAAATTATTTGAAAATACAAGTAAAGTTTATGAATTTAATGAAGATTACCTTGATATATTTTTAGCTTTAACTTCATCAGGTCCTGCAATTATTGCTTTAATTATAGAAGCATTAAGTGATGGAGGATTAAGCGGGGGATTACCAAAAATAATTTCAGAGGAACTTGTTATGGAAATGATACTGGGGACTATTTGTCTAATAAAGGAAAATAAACTTACTACTTCTGAGCTTAAAAATTTAGTAACCTCTCCAGGTGGAACAACTATTTCTGCTTTAAGGGTTTTAGAAAAAAAGAGTGTAAGGTCAGCATTAATGGAATCAATAGTTTCAGCTAGTAATCGAAGTAAAGAGTTTCGTTAGGTTTTTCAATTATCTTTTAAATTCATATAAACTTTTTCAAGTAAATTTATATTTTTAGCAATTGTGTATCTCTCAAGTATACGTTCTCTAGCTTTTTCTCCAAGATCTTTTGTAAATGAAGGGTGCTCTACAAGAATTGGGATTATAGTTTTTAATTGTGCAGCCACATTATCAGTTGAAATTACTATTCCTGCTCCGTTATCTAAAACTTCACCATCAGCTCCGGCATCTGTAGCTACACAAGCAGTACCAGAAGACATTGCCTCTAAAAGTGATAATGATAAACCTTCTACTAAGCTTGGTAAGAAAAATACTTCTGCTATTTGCATTATTGCTACCCTTGTTTCTAAATCTAATTCGGCACCCCACCAAATTAATTTCTCATTACCAAGGTTAGAAAAACTATTTTCCAATGTTGGCTTCATTGGTCCATCTCCAACAATAACTAATTTGCAATTGTGAGTTTTTGTTTGGCGCCAAGAACGTAAAAGTGCTTCGATATTTTTCTCATTGGCAATCCTACCCATATATAAAAAGATTCTTTCATTTCCAAGTTTGTTTTTTACCTGATCAAATTTTTTATCTTTTTCGCAAAAAGGTTTCCAAATATTCTCATCAACACCGTTTGGAATAATTATTTGTTTTTCTTTAGGTACTCCTAATTTATAAAGAACATTTTTTTGAAGTTCGGAAAAAATAATTATTTTATCGAACTTTGATAAAGAGGGAGCATAAAGTTGATATGTTAACTGTTGAGTGCTTGCAGTTAAATTTCTATTTTTTGCATCAAATGGTGGGTGAAATGTTCCTATGAGTGGAAGATTAATTTCAGCACAAATCTCTGGAAGTCTAAAGTCTAAAGGAGATAAAGTTAAGCTTGCATGTACTAAATCAGGCTTTAATCTTTCCAAGGATAGCCTTAGCTCTTTTTCTGCTCTTGGTGAGGGTATTGTGTAAACTTGGGACTTAATTAAATATGGAAGACTTACATCAGGATCATTTGCCAGAAATAATGGTTTTGATGAATTTGAACTAGAAGGATTATCGAAATGAATGAAACTAACTTTATGACCTCTGGCTCTTAATTTCTCATTAGTTGAATTGCCATAAGTTACATTTCCACAAAAAGGAGATTTCTTTCCCAACCAGGCAACGTGAACCACATTAATTGAATTAACTATTTATTAAATTAACAGTCAGAGCACCCAAGATCATAATTTTAAATTTTATTCATAGTCTATAAAATGTTAACTATATATTTCTCTCAACATTTTTAGTGAAGATAGATCTTTCTCTAGTTGAGTAGAGATCCAAGTTTCAATAATTAATAATATTTTAAGCCAGACTTTTTTAGGTCCCAATAACTCTCCATTAGATTTTATTGGTAATTCAGGGAAAAGAAGTCTCTGCAATAGAGCGACTTCAGATGCATTTATTTTTAGATTACTTTGAGGATCTTCCATGGACGAAAACCCTTCACTTGGCAAATAATAACAACTCCATTCCCAATTTCCTAAAGGTGGAATAATAGGTTCTCCAGTTTTACAGCAATGATGAATAGGTAAATTTATACCTCCAATTGCTAATAGATGGATTAAAGATTGAATACTCATTGAGAGCATTTTAATATCCTCCTCTTTGGATTCTTCATACAAATAAATCCTATCTAAATGTGCAAGAACACAAGATAAATAGTTTTGTTGCTTGTCATTATTACCTACTAATAAAAAAGTTAATTCAGTTATTGCTTGCGCGGCTGCAAGACATTCAATATTTTTCCCTAGACCAGAATAGCTTTTTAATATTTTAATTTGACGTACAGATTTAAGATTTCTTTTCCCAAAAATCTGCAGACTTAAATATGTTAATGGAGTAGCTGCGGCAAGACTACTTTTAGGACGTCTAGCACCAGGTACCGCTAATCGAACAATCCCTTGCTCATCAGTAAGAATAGTTATTAATCTATCATTCTCGCCTAATGGAGAAGCTTTAATGCAGAGACCTTCTAGTCTGCACTCACCAGAACCAGACATTTATATAACCTTTAATTCTTGAAAAATCTCACAAAAATTTGAAGTTCCTACGCAACTTATTCCATTATCAAGCAAATCAATAACTTGCGTCAGTTTTTCTATACCACCTACAACTTTGATGTGATTTTGAGAGCCCGTTATTTTTAATATTTCCGCTACATCATTTAATGTAATAGGCCCCCCAAACCCGTCCCCGAATTGAAAATTTTTTATTCCTAACTCTAAAGATATTTCTATCGCATTGTACAAAACTTCTTTTTGTAGTTTTGATTTATTTATGATTATTGAAATTGGTAATCCAGATAACTTCAATTGCTCAATTTCAGCAGCGAAAGTTTCTAAGTTTCTTTTGGATAAATTGATAAAGTTTGGGACATATTCAATTCCGTTTGCACCTTTATCTTTTGCAAAATTAACTAATTCTTCAATAAATGAAACTGGTAAATCTGCTAAAGGGTAAGAAATGAGTGCGTTTATGTTCGCACTGTAATTACCCAAACAGTTTTTAAGATCAGTTAAATAATTTAGTGAAGTTGAAATATTCTTAATATTATATTTTTTTATTAAATCGCAATTCGCGCAAAAATCTTCCCAAGTTAAATACGGGTTAATAATAATTGCATGAATTTTTTCGTTTAATTCATATTTAATATTAGGCATTTAAAAGTTATTTGGATTGAATCAGTCCATAACCTCCATGATTCCTCTTATAAATAACTTGAAGTTCATTATTTTTTTTATTTCGAAAAACATAAAAATCATGATCAATTAGATCTAATTGTTTTCTTGCTTCTTCTGATGAAATTGGATTCATTTCAAAGTATTTATTTTTTATAGATGGCTCAGGAAGACTTGCTTCTATTCCTTCTTTAAGTAAAGCTTCATCTAAAAATCTTGATTCTGTATTTTCAATTGGGAAAGACTCTTTATTTTTAAATTGATTATTATGGATCGTTTTATTGTTTCTTTCTTTGTACTTACGTAATTTTCTACAAAGTTTATTTGAAACTAAATCAATGCTTGAGTATAGATTTTCAGTTTTCTCTTCGGCTCTAATTACAGTACCATTTGCAAAAATAGTAACTTCTGCAGTCTGGAAGGAGACTCTTGGATTTTTTTCTATTGAAAGGTGTATGTCTGCTTCTTTAACGATATCCTTATAATGATGTGTTGCTTTTTCTATCTTTGCTTCAGTATATTCTTTTAATGCTCCAGTGAGCTCAAGATTTTTCCCATGGATTAAAATTTTCATAACAAATCTAAAAATATTTACTTACTTTCTTAATCTACTTAAATATGGTTAATAGAACAGCAATAATTAAACAACCTGATAATATTTCTTTTTTCAATGATGTTTATAAATTACAAAAAGAATATCAGGACGCATTGATTGTAGATAACTCTAATCCTGATTTTATTTGGATAGGTGAGCATCAACTCTGTTATACGTTGGGTAGAGGATCAAATTACGATAATTTATTATTTTCTTTGAATGATAATAATTATGATGTTTTTAAGATTGATAGAGGCGGTGAAGTTACTTGTCATATGCCAGGACAATTAGTAACTTACTTGGTGTTAGATTTGAAAAATTTGAATAAAGATTTAAATTGGTATTTAAGAAAAATTGAAGAAATTATTATAAAAATTCTTGGAACTTTTAACATAAATTGTCATTCAAGAGAGGGTTTCACTGGTGTTTGGATAGGAAATAAGAAAATTGCTTCAATTGGAATTGGTTGCAAAAGATGGATTACAATAAATGGATTTTCAATCAATATTGACTGCGAATTAGAAAACTTTAATAGAATTGTTCCTTGCGGAATAGAAAATTGTCTTATGGCAAATATGATTGATTACAATAAAAAATTAAATATTCAAGAAGTCAAGAGAATTGTTAAAAAAATCATTCAGGAAGAATTTAATTTTGATTTTGTATCAAAATAGAGATTAAAATTTCAAAATCAAATTAATATGCGTGATTTAGCATACTGGCCTTCAGCTAAACCTCATTCTAAAAAAGATAAATTTGCTAAAAATAGAGATTTTATTAAGAACCTTCATCACATAGATCAAATTTGGGAAAAATTAAAAATTAAATGTGGTGATACTTTAGCTGTTTGCGATTTGAGAGGGAAATACAAAGAAAAATTTTCTTATGCCGAGCTGGCTGATTTAATAACAAAAGTTTCTTTTTCTTTTAAAAATTATGGTTTAGTAAAGGGGGATGTAGTTACTGTAATTTCTGAAAATTCTCCAAGATGGCTAGTAGTTGATCAAGGCTTAATGCGTTTAGGAGCTATAAATGCAGTGAGAGGTATTAATTCTCCTTCAGTAGAATTAGAATATATTATTGAGCACTCTAATTCAGTAGGTCTAATAGTTCAATCTAAGGAGATTTGGCTAAAGTTAAAAAACAAAGAAGACTTAAAAAAAAGACTGAAATTTATAATCAATTTAGAAGATGAACAATTTGAAAGTTTAATAAGTTGGAATCAATTTATAAGTGCGGGAGAAAAAGAAAATTCACAAACTAATAATATTGAAAAATATAATCCAAAAATTGATGATGTTTCTACTATCCTTTACACTTCTGGGACGACCGGAAAACCTAAAGGTGTCCCTTTGACTCATGCAAATTTTTTGCATCAAATAATCAACTTAGCCTATATTGCTGATCCAGAACCTGGGACCTCTGTATTAAGTGTGTTGCCTATCTGGCATTCTTATGAGAGGAGTGCTGAATACTTCTTTTTTTCATGTGGTTGTTCTCAATACTATACAATTCCTAAATTCTTGAAAGATGATATTACACAAATAAAACCTGTTGTCATGGCTACCGTACCAAGACTATGGGAGGCAATACATGATGGTTTTTTTCAGGCGTTGAAAAAAATGCCTTCCAAAAAGCAAAAACTTATTAAGTTTTTGATAAGTAATAGTTCTGTTTTTAAAAGAAATTTAAGAAAGATCAGAAATTTAGATATCAATCAAATATCATTCAAATCAAAAATCCCCTTACTGGCTACTGTTATTGGCCGATATCCTTTACATAAATTATCTACTATTTTTTTATGGCCAAATATTCTTAGACAACTATGCGGAGAAAAACTGAAATTTCCCATTAATGGGGGAGGTGCATTGCCAGAACATGTGGATCTTTTTTTTGAATCTTTAGGTGTAGATGTTTTGGTGGGATATGGACTCACAGAAACTAGTCCAGTATTAACTTGTAGGAGAAGAGAATTAAATGTTAGAGGATCATCCGGTCAGCCTCTAGCATTTACCGAAATCAAAATAGTGAATGATGATAAAAGACAGATTCTGAAGTTCAGAGAAGTCGGAAAAATTCTTGTTAAGGGGCCACAAGTTATGAAAGGTTATCTTAATAATGAATTAGCTACAAAAGATGTTTTATCCAAGGATGGTTGGTTTGATACTGGTGATTTAGGTTTCCTAATACCAAATGGTTCTCTTTTTATAACAGGAAGAGCTAAGGATACAATAGTGCTTTCAAGTGGTGAAAATATAGAACCGAATCCGCTTGAGACCGAAATCCTTAGTTCTGAATTTATTAATCAGATTCAACTAGTAGGACAAGACAAGAAATGTTTAACAGCCCTAGTAGTGCCTAATGTCGAATTGGTTAAAAACAAGTTTTTGGAGGAAGACCTTTCGAAATTAAACCTTAATAAGAATATTGGTAAATTTTTTAAATCACAAATTAATAATTTGCTTAAAAGTCGATTAGGAGCAAGATCAGAAGAACAAATATTAGATTGTTATTTTGTTGATGCCTTTACATTAGAAAATGGTTTGCTAACACAAACTCTTAAACAAAAAAGAAAAGAAATAGAAAAAAAGTATTCATTACAAATAGAAAATATGTATGAAAACAAATTTAGTAAGAAAATTTGATTTGTTCTATCTATATTGAAAAGGGAATTTAATTTTTTATGGAAACAAAAAACTCAATATCTATAAAGCGCTCAATAGCTATTAAAGCTGTAGTTACACCAACTTGGAAAGAGGATGCTGAAAAAGAATTAAGTAAAGCAATTTCAAATATTGACCAGCAATTATCTCAACTTGAGCAGGAGGGGCAGCAAATAGTAAATAATATTCGATCCCAATCGGTTAATCCTCTGGATCCAAGAGTCCAAGAACAGGTTAGTCAGGTGCAACAACAAGTGGCAGCAAAACGAAATGAAATTGAAGAACAAAAAAGAAATCTACTTCAACAACAGAGTCAAGTGCGCGAATTAAAAATGGACGAAATTGTTGATCAAGGACAAGTCGATAGTTTCTGTGATGTCACTGTGGGAGACAATCTTATTGAAAAAATGCAAGTCTCAATTACCGTTAAAGATGGAGTTATTCAATCTATAGATAATAATTAAATAAAAAGATTTAGTATTTTTGTTAAAAATAAGTAAATCTTAAATGCGAAAAGTTTTAAATTTAATCGATCTAAATTATAACTTTCTTAAGTTTTAAGAGTTTCCACTGTGAACATGATTTCGTATAATAGTAACAAGTGTTTAAAAGGCGTCTAACCTCATAAATAGTAGACACTTTGGTAGATAGTCCTTGAAAACCATTGCTATAACTAATTTCCTATGTCTCACGAAATATTTATGCCTGCCTTGAGTTCTACTATGACGGAGGGCAAGATTGTGGAATGGTTGAAAAATCCGGGAGATAAGGTTGAAAGAGGTGAATCTGTCTTGGTTGTTGAATCTGATAAGGCAGATATGGATGTTGAATCTTTTCAAGATGGATATCTTGCAGCAGTTTTAATGCCTGCCGGCAGCACTGCACCTGTTGGAGAAACTATCGGTCTCATTGTAGAAAATGAGGACGAGATAGCTTCTGTCCAAGAACAAAATAAAGGAAATCAATCCGAAGTCTCAACTTCAGACCAACTGGAATTGGTAAGCAATAAAACTGAAGAAAAACCAGTAGTCCAGACTGAAAATATCAAGAAAGAAGCTGAAGAAGTTGTCTTAAAGAGTGAAAAGCCTGTCTCATCTTTTAATGTTGATCAAATTAATGCTGCAACAAGTAATGTTTCTTCTAGGATAATTGCATCTCCAAGAGCTAAAAAACTTGCCTCTCAAATGGGTGTTGATTTAGCAAAAGTTCATGGATCTGGCCCTCACGGAAGGATTCAAGCCGATGATATTTTAAAAGCTAATGGCCAACCTGTTTCTATACCATGGATAGGAGAAGGTGGTTCTCCTGCAAGTATTCCTGGTGCAAATTTGGGAGTTGAAAGTAAACCAGAAACTCCAGGAAATAGTTTTGGCAATCCTGGAGAAACAGTTCAATTTAATACTCTTCAAAAAGCGGTAAATAAAAATATGGAATCTAGTTTAGAAGTTCCATGTTTTAGGGTAGGTTACTCTATCAATACAAATAAATTAGATAATTTCTATAAAAAGGTAAAACAGAACGGAGTTACTATGACTGCTTTACTTGTAAAGGCAGTTGCAAAGACACTAAAGAAACATCCTCAAGTTAACTCAAGCTTTTCAGAAAATGGGATTTCTTATCCAGAAAATATAAATATTGCTGTTGCTGTTGCAATGGAAGATGGGGGACTAATAACTCCAGTATTAAAAGAACCATGCAATACTGATTTATTTGAATTATCTAGGGAATGGAAAGATCTCGTAAAAAGATCGAGATCAAAACAATTAGAACCAGATGAATACTCAACGGGAACTTTTACATTATCTAACCTTGGTATGTTTGGTGTTGATAGATTTGACGCAATACTACCCCCAGGGACCGGTGCGATCTTAGCGATAGCATCATCGAAACCAACTGTTGTAGCAAATAGTGATGGTTCAATATCTGTTAAAAAAATAATGCAAGTAAATCTTACAGCTGATCACAGAGTGATCTATGGAGCTGATGGTGCTTCATTCTTGAAAGACTTGGCTAACCTGATTGAAAATGAGCCAGAGACACTTGTATCTTAAATTTAATTGATTTCTCAAATTAATAAAGACGAAAGTGATTACAGGCTTGAATCTTATGATTATTTACTTGATCCTTCATTAATTGCTAGTAAACCTTCTCCAATTAGGCATGAATCAAGATTGATGATAGTTAGAAATAGTGTTTTAGAAGAAGACTGCTTAACTAATAAATTTACTAAGAATCTTTTAGATGAATTTAGAGAAGGCGATCTTGTAGTTGTTAACAATACTAAGGTAATGAAAGCTAGGTTAAAGGTTGAATTAGAAAATGGAACGTTAGTCGAATTATTAGTCTTAGAAAGATCCCATGAATGTGTTTGGTTATGTTTGGCAAAGCCAGCGAAAAAGTTAAAAATAAATAGAAAAATAATATTAAAATCTCCTTCTGCACAAAATATTAATTTGATGGTTGATGGGGTTGATGAAGAAACTGGAGGGAGATTTATTAAATTTCCTGAAAATATAACTGATCTTAATTCAATGAATGATCTTCTTGATAAATATGGGGAAATCCCTCTCCCGCCTTATATAAAAAATACCGAAGAAGAATCTTTTCATGAGAATAGTTATCAAACTGAGTATGCAACTAATCCAGGGGCCGTTGCTGCGCCAACTGCTGGTTTACACTTAAGCAAAAGTCTTATTTCCAATCTAAAAAAAAAAGGAGTAATAATTTTACCGATAACTTTGCACGTGGGCTATGGAACATTCAAACCAATTGATCAAGAAGATCTAAGTAACTTAAAACTTCATAAAGAATGGGTAAGTGTTAATAAGGAAGTAGTGGAGGAAATAAAAAAAATAAAGAAAACAGATAGAAGAATAATTGCTATTGGGACAACTAGCGTGAGAGCTCTTGAAAGTTGTTATTCTCACGAAATTAATGACTATATTCCCATAGCGAAGTACGTGGATTTAGTAATTAAGCCAGGTTATAAATTTAAGGTAGTGGATGGATTATTAACTAATTTTCATCTTCCTAAAAGTTCATTATTACTTTTAGTAAGCGCAATGATTGGTAGAGAAAGATTATTAGATTTGTATGAAAAAGCCATAAAAGAAAAATTTAGATTTTTCTCTTATGGCGATGCGATGTATATTTCACCAGATTCATTACTGGAGAAAAAATAGATTTAGGCTTTGACTGGTTCTTGAATGATTCCGCTTGGAACTTCAGTAAACATAATTGATGATAAATATCTCTCTGCTAAATCAGGTAGAACAACTACAATAGTTTTCCCCGCATATTCATCTTGTTCAGCTAATCTAACAGCAGCAGCAGCAGCAGCTCCACAAGATATTCCGACTAATAAACCTTCTTCTTTTGCTAATCTAAGAGCCATCTCGATTGACTCGTCATTTGTCACTTGTTCAACCTTATCTACAATTGTTAAGTCAAGGTTCTTAGGAATAAATCCTGCTCCAATTCCTTGAATTTTATGTGGTCCAGATTTAACCTCTTCTCCATTCATTGTCTGTGTAATAACAGGACTATGTGATGGTTCTACAGCTACAGAAGTAATTTTTTTGCCCTTTTCTTGCTTAATGTATCTTGAAACTCCTGTAATTGTGCCGCCAGTTCCAACCCCTGCAACTAAGACATCAATTTCACCATCGCAATCATCCCAGATTTCTGGTCCAGTAGTTTTGAAATGAATTTCGGGGTTTGCTGGATTATCAAATTGACCTGGCATGAAATATTGAGAAGGATTACTTTCTGCAATTTCTTTAGCCTTAGCTATTGCTCCAGGCATACCTTTAGATGCTTCTGTTAAAACAATTTCAGCACCCAACACTGCCATAACCCTTCTTCTTTCAATTGACATGGATTCTGGCATTGTAAGGATGAGTTTATAACCTCTTGCTGAAGCAGTAAAAGCTAGAGCAATTCCTGTATTTCCAGAAGTTGGCTCAACAATAGTTTTGTCTTTTGTGAGCTTCCCACTTTTCTCGGCATCCCAGATCATGTTGGCGCCAATCCTGCATTTGACACTATAAGCAGGGTTTCTACCTTCAATTTTTGCAAGTACTGTAGCTTTCGCGTTTTTAGTAACTGATTTTAATTTTACTAATGGAGTGTTTCCAATAGCAAAACTGTTGTCCTCATAAATTTTTGCCATTTATATATTGAGAAAATATATTTTAATACTAACTATTATTCAGAAAAAGAGTATATAAGTTTCTATTCGGTAAATACTAGGAATTTATAAATTATTTAGTGCCTCAGAAAAGGTTTCCCATAATTGAGCTTGGTCTTCTAATCCAACTGATACTCTAATAAGGTGCGAGGGTATACCAAAACTTTCAGCCCAATCCAACTCGTCATAATGAGCTAGTAAAACATAAGGACAAACTAGAGTAAATTTTGTACCTAAACTAGGTCCTTTAGACACTTTTAGAGAATCATAAAACTTTTTAGCTTTGTTCAATCCTCCATTCAATTCAAACGATAATAAGCAGCCGTATCCCCCATCAGAAGTAAGTAAAGAATTAAAATTTGGACAATTTTCAGGATGGAAAATATTTTTAATCTCGCTATGGGTCTCTAATCTTTTTTTTAATTCTAAACATGCTTTATTTTGTTCAAAAACTCTTTGATTTACATCTCTACTAACTTTATCTAGATAAACTGTATCTCCATCGGAAAGTGTTGGAAGATTAATCTCGTTTAATGCATTTCTAAATTGATCAATCCATTTGCTTTTTGGATTTAGTATCAATGATCCGGCAAGAATGTCACCACTTCCTGAAAAAATTTTTGTAAGTGAAGTAAAAACTATATCTGCATGTTCTAAGGAATTTATATTTAAATTTGAACCAATTGTATCGTCAACAATTAAGGGAATATTTAACTTTTTTGCTATTTTTGAAATTTTTTTAATGTTTACACATTTGAGCATTGGATTACTCGGGAGTTCAATAATTAATGCTGATGGATTTATTCTTTTGATTTCTAATTCAATATCCGCGCTATTTTCTTCTGTAATTAACTTAGCTCCGTGAAAGATATTCATTGGTAATTTAAGTACATCTACATATGGAAAACCAATTTGGAGTGTTGGTTTAGCTGGAAATAATTTATATATGATTTCTAATGATGTATGCAATGCAGACATTCCAGATGAAGTTAAGTGAATATCATTAGAGTTAATTTTTGTAGATTTAGAAATTCTATTTTTTATTCTTTGAGAACATTCATTGACATAAGATTTTGGAGGGCAATCTTCAAGACCTAGTTCTATAGCAGCAGCCCTTGAAGATAGACCAAGACCAGTATGTTGCCAAAAATATTTTGCATAAATACTTCCTTCTTTTTCAGTTATTAAGAAAGCTAAATTATTTCTTTTTTCTATTAACGAGAATTGTTCAGGAGTATTTCTATCAATGTATTTTTTAGCTTTAAAAGCTATGCTTTCATTCGGATATGGCCAGATACTTTTATTGTTGTAGTAATTTTGCTTTTTTACTTTTTCGCATAATCTTTTCACTATGGGGTTTAGCCCGAATCGTGGGTAAATGGACTTCAATAAATTCATGCATTCTTGATCTTTTTCCTCGTAATTTATTACATCATTCCAAGTTGGTAATGCTACAGAAACGGCATGAATACTATCAGGAATTGCATATCCCAACTCAAAATTTTTCCATATAGGTTTTTTAAGTAAATCTCTCAATTTTCAGAATTTAGTTAAAGCAAATAAAATGTCCGAGATTAAATCGTTTGTATCTTCACATCCAATTGATAATCTGATAAGAGCATCATCTATCCCTAGCAGATTTTTTGTTTTGTCATCAACAGAAGCATGAGTCATTGTTGCAGGGTGACAAATTAAACTTTCAACTCCTCCAAGGCTTTCTGCTAAAGAGAAATATTTGAGAGATTTGCAAAATTTAAAAGTATCCTCTTTATTTAAATTTAATTTTAAAGTGATCATTGAACCTCCAGATTTCATTTGTGATTTTGCTAAATTAAATTGTGGATGTTCTTGATTAAAAGGGTAAATTATTTCACTAATTATTTTATGATTCCCTAATTCTTCAGAAATAAATTCTGCACTTTTAGTTTGTTGTTCGATTCTTAAAGGAAGAGTTTTTACTCCTCTCGTAATGAGCCAACTATCAAAAGGAGATGGTTGAAGCCCGAGAGCTTTTTGAGAGAAAAGCATCTTACTATTCCATTCCTCATTATTTGTCAGTACTGCTCCGCCAAGTGCGTCACTATGCCCATTAATGAATTTTGTGGTGCTTACAACCGATAGTGTTGCACCAAGGTCCAATGGTTTTTGAATAAGCGCTGTAGAAAATGTGTTGTCTACAACTACTGGTATTTCGAGTTTATTCGCTTCATCACAAATCGCCTTAATATCAAGTACTTTCAAAAGTGGATTAGTTGGACTTTCTAGCCATATCAAGGTTGGCTCGAAGTTTGAAATTTTTTTGATATTATTTTCGTTTGTAAAATCTGTGTATAAAACTTCTAGTCCAAATTTCTTGAAAACTTTTTCGAACATCCTCACTGTACAACCATAGAGATTTGACTCGCAGAGTATCTTGTCTCCTGATTTTAGTGTTGATGAAATTGCAGTTACTGCGCTAATTCCAGATCCAAAAACTGTACAGTATTTAGAATCTTCTATTGATTTAAGGATGTTTTCTAGAATTCTAAAGTTTGGATTGCCTGATCTGGTGTAGTCGAAATGATCTTTATTTCCATGTTTGAAAGTAGATGTAGAAAAAATAGGAGGCATAACGCATCCAGTTTCTTCTGCAAATGTTTCCCCATGATGAATAGATAAGGTCTTAAAACCTGGCTTTTTTATATTATTTTCCTTATTTCCCATTATTTTTAAAAATAAGAATTAAATTAAATCTCTCTTTTTAAAAAATGAGAGATTTAATAATCCAAACAAAAGTAGAATTAAACTTTTCTTGAATAATATTCAACAACTAGTAGTTCGTTTATTTCAAGAGCCACCCACTCTCTATCGCATTTCCCATTTATTTTTCCCGTTAATTTAGGCTTGTCTAAATCAAGATGAGGCGGGACATTTGCTAATCCAGGGAATTCTATATTACCTTCAACAAGTTTTTTGCTTGCTTTGTTTTCTTTAATTCCGATTTCATCGCCTGATTTGCATTGATAACCAGCAATATCAAGAACCTTTCCATTAACGGTTACATGGCCATGATTTACTAATTGTCTTGAGCCTGGAATGGTACCTCCAAAACCTAATCTAAAACAAACATTATCAAGTCTGTTTTCTAAAAGTCTTAGTAGGTTAGTACCTGTAGATCCTTCTTGAGCTCTTGCTTTTTTCACATAACGTACTAGTTGTTTTTCAGAAACTCCATAATTAAACCTAAGTTTCTGCTTTTCTTCTAGACGAATTGCATATTCTGATCGCTTGCGACGGGCTTGGCCGTGCTGACCTGGAGGATTAGACTTCTTTGAAGCTTTCCTGGTGAGACCTGGTAGTTCTCCCAAGCGACGCGTAACCCTTAATCTGGGGCCGCGGTATCTTGACATAATTTTAAATTAAATAAAAAATTGCAATAAATTGGATAATTGATTAAATTCAATTAAACTAATTACTACTGGAAATATTATTTTACATCATTAAAGTGTTCAAAACTATTAATAAATCAATTACTTCTATGCTTCTTTTTATGATTGCGTTTTATCAAAAGTGGTTTTCTCCTTTTTTTGGGCCAAGATGCAGATTTATTCCAAGTTGCAGCTCTTATGGATATGAGGCAATTACTAGACATGGTCCCTGGAAGGGAGGGTGGTTAACTTTAAAAAGATTAAGCAGATGTCATCCTTTAACTCCCTGTGGATGTGACCCTGTGCCTGACTAAATGAATGAAAATATTTATTTTTGTTAGGCAGGGATGTTGCCTTTGTGATTCATTAAAAAATAAACTTGCAAAAATAAATCTTTATGAGTTATTCCCTAATCTAGAGGAGCTTAAAGAAATTGATATTGATAGGGTCGATTTATATAAAGATAAATATAAAAAATATGATTATGAAGTACCTGTTATTGCTGTTGAAAGAATTAGGTCTGAGGAGATCATAGAATTGCCTCGCATTTCTCCAAGATTAAAAGATGATCTATTAAAGAATTGGTTTCATAAAAATATTACTACCATTCTGGAGAAATAATTTTTTTATATGAGATCTATAAAATTACATAAACTTTTAGATTTGGTAGGAATTATTCCTTCATTAAATCTTATCGATCAAGAAATTAATAATATTTCTTTTAACTCTAAAGAAGTACAAAAAGGAACTTTATTTTTAGGAATGCCTGGTTTAAATGTTGATGGAGGAAAATTTTGTATTGAGGCTATTGAAAATGGCGCGGAGGCTGCCATTATTGGGTCTGCTGCAAAAGAGAAAATTGGATCTATTGATCGAGAAAGGATTTTGGTTATTGAGGATAATTTAGATTATATTTTTGGTCAAATTGTCGCTGAGTTTTGGAATAGGCCTTCAAGAAAACTTAAACTTATTGGTGTTACTGGTACAAATGGGAAAACGACAATCACTTTCTTATTGGAATATCTTTTAAAAAAATTAGGGAAAAAGACTGCATTATTTGGGACCCTGTTTAATAGATGGCCTGGCTTCTCAGAAGTGGCTTCTCATACAACTGATTTCGCTGATAAACTTCAAAAGAAATTAAATGCTGCTGTTGAGGCAGAATCTGAATTCGCGATATTAGAGGTAAGTTCACATTCTATTGCTCAAAACAGGATATCAGGATGCGAATTTGAGGCGGCTATTTTTACTAATTTAACTCAAGATCATCTTGATTATCACTCAGATATGGAATCATATTTTCAAACAAAAAGAAAATTATTCTTCCCACCTTACTTAAAAGAAAAAGATGGGATTTGTGTATTAAATCATGATGACCATTGGATATCTAAATTATCATCTGATCTTGAAAAAAGATCTTTATTAGTCTCTACAAAGATTACTGAAAGTCAATTTGAAAATGATGATTTTTTTTTCGTAACAGATAAAAAATTTACTGAAAGTGGTTCCACCTGTATTTTTCATACACCTAGGGAAAAAATTCAACTTTTTGTTCCACTTGTGGGTGAATTTAATTTAATGAATGCGATTCAAGCAATAACAATTTTGTATAAATTTAATTTTTCGTTAAAAGATCTATCAAAGTTAATACAATCTTTCCCTGGTGCTCCTGGGAGAATGGAGAAAATACAAATTGATAATAATAACGTTTCAAGATCTCTTCCAACAGTAATTGTTGATTATGCCCACACTCCTGATGGATTAAAAAAAGTTTTGCAATCAATTAAAAAACTTTGTGAAGGGAAAATAATAACTGTTTTTGGCTGTGGCGGAGATCGTGATCGTAGTAAAAGACCTTTAATGGGATCAATAGCTGAAGAGTTGTCTGATCAACTTTTTATAACTTCAGATAATCCAAGATCAGAAGAACCCCAAAGGATAGTAAATGATATTTTGATGGGTATAAAAAAAAGAGAAAAAATAACAATTGAAATTGATAGATTTAAAGCAATAAATGAATCTATTAAATTTGCCAAAAAAAAAGATATTGTTTTAATTGCAGGTAAAGGACATGAAGACTACCAAATTCTCAATGATAAAGTTATTAATTTTGATGATAGAAAAATAGCTTATAAATTATTAAAAGAAAAAAATAAATCTTAATAAATTTTCCTAATCAAATAAGTAAGATCTTTACGCAAATCACAAGAAAAGTTTCTTAGAATCAATGAAGTTATTTTTAATAAAATGAAAGGCTTAGCCTTAGTTGTAGGTGCAGGTGGAATTGGAACACAACTAGCTAAAGATCTGAATGAAAGTGAAAAAGATTTAGATGTTGTTTTGTGTGGAAGACAAAGTGAATTTAATCCTTTTTGGGAATTAGACATAGAGGATTCTCAATCCCTTTTGCAGTTGAAAAATAAAATATCAAATCATCCTTCAAAATTGAGGCTAGTTGTTAATGCTACAGGTAGACTTCATAGTGATTCTCTTCAACCAGAAAAAAGATTACAACATCTTGATAAAAAAAATATGATGGAAAGTTTTTCAATAAATGCCTTTTCTCCTATTTTATTAGCTAAAGCGATTGAAGAATTTATACCAAAAGATTTTGATTTTAATTTTGCAAGTGTAAGTGCAAGAGTTGGTAGCATTGGAGATAATCAAACTGGAGGTTGGTATTCATATAGAGCTGCAAAATCTGCGCAAAATCAGTTTTTTAAATCTTTAAGTATTGAATGGGCTAGACGTTTCCCAAAGGCTACTATCACATTGCTTCATCCAGGAACAGTAGATACTGATTTATCTAGACCTTTTCATAAATTTGTTCCAGAACATAAATTATTTAGTAAAGAAAAATCCTCCCAATTCTTGATTAATATTATTAAAAATCAATCACCAGAATCTACAGGAAAATTTATTGCATGGGACAACTCGGAGATACCTTGGTAAACTAAATTTTTTTTATATCAATAGATCTTTAAGTCAATATTTTTTTTATTTCTCTAGCAAGTAAATCAACCTCAGCTTCTGTAGTCATTTGATGTACGCATGCTCTAAACCATTTTGGATCTTCTAAAACTCTAATCCAAATTTTCTCTTCTCCAAGTTTCTTTACAAATTTATCCTTATCTTTAATATTTTCGATATTAAAACTAACAATCCCATTTAAATATTTTTTTTCTAAAACTAATTCAACACCCTTTAATTGATTTAATTCATCCCAAAGTTTCCCACTTAATTTTTTGATATTTTTGTTTTTTTCTTTTTCATGGCAGTCTTTATCCAAAAGATCTAAAGAATTCCGGAGCCCAGCAAGTAAAGGAATACAAGAGG
Organism: Prochlorococcus marinus XMU1405; assembly: GCF_017696275.1. Classification (NCBI taxonomy): domain Bacteria; kingdom Bacillati; phylum Cyanobacteriota; class Cyanophyceae; order Synechococcales; family Prochlorococcaceae; genus Prochlorococcus; species Prochlorococcus marinus. The sequence goes on from NZ_JAAORF010000001.1 coordinate 371,731, forward strand.
TAGCTATTTCAAATTTCCTTGCATCATCATGAAAAAGATTATCTGAAGGCTCGTAAATGCCTTGTTCTTTTTTTAATGATTTCCAACCAATTATTGTTGGATCTGTTTCATGAATAAATCTATCTGAGACATAAATGGCTCCAAGCCCTTCTGGGCCACAGGCCCATTTATGAGAAGTTATTGAATATAAATCAGAATAAAAAACTTCTTTTTCAATATTTATGTGCCCAAAGGTTTGAGCACCATCAACAAGTAAATAAGAATCTTCTCGATTATTTTTTAATTCGATAGAAATTTGTTTTAAAGGAATTTTATATCCAAAGTTCCATAAGATATGAGAAATAATTAGGATCTTAGTCTTACTATTTAGATTTTTCAAAATCTCTAAAATTATATTTTCGTCGTTTAGATTTTTAATTTTTTGGATTGGCAAAATTTTGAATATTAATTTATTTCTTCTGCAAAATTCTCGACTTGCAGCCACTACTCCAGGATGTTCACAGTCACTTATTAACAACTCTTCTCCCTCTTCTACTTTTATTCCCCAAAAGGGCAAAATCATACCGGAAGAGATATTTTCGGTAAAAGCTACATTCTTTGAATTGACACCTAATTTTTGCGCAATGATTCTTTTTGTGGTCAATATTTCTTTGTAAATAAAAGGCCACATATCATTGGTAAATGGTCCTAAATCTTGGATAATTTCCCAAGTTTTAACTATTGCTTCTAGAGAAGATTTTGGTAATGGTCCTTGACCGCCATAGTTGAAATAATACTTATTTTTTAATGCGGGTATTTGATCTCTTAGATTATTTCTCATGGAAATTTATATTATATTTTCAACTCTTGAATTTTTTTAAATATTGCCCACTAAAGTTACTGTTCTAAATTCAATATCCTCAATTACTTTCCAAGGTTTAGTACTCCTTTCTGCAAATTTTAAATTTTTAAATCCTAGTTCTTTAAAATCACTTATAAACTCTGGCTCGTACCATGCTCCACTAATACATCCTGTCCATAAATCATGATCATTTTGCAATCTTAAAGGAACTTTTTTGTTAGAGACGATATCGCTAATTGCAATTCTTCCATTATCGTTTAAAACTCTTTTTATGTTATTTAAAAGGTTATTTCTAGATTCTGGACTTACCAAGTTTAAAACGCAATTACTTAAAATAATATCAACTGATTTATCTGCGATTAATGGATTTAAATCTTTATCTAGTACATCAAGTTTTTCAATTGAACCTTCTAGAAATTCTGTATTGTTGAAACCTATATTTTTTGTAACTTCTTTAGAGGCTGATCTTGATAAAGAAAGCATGTCAGGATTCTGATCAACTCCAATAACTTTCCCTTCTTTCCCAACAATTTGGGCACAAATGAAAGCATTTTTGCCGCTACCACTTCCAAGGTCTAAGACTATATCATTTTTTTGAACATATTTTGTTGGATCACCACACCCATAGTCTCTTTCTATTACCTCTTGAGGAATTGCTTCAAGTAAAACGGGATTAAACCCAACTGGTGTACAAAGACAACTTTCTTTTTCTTGTGCGGCTGAGCCATATCTTTCTTGAATCGCATCTTTATGATCGAATTGATTAGGTGCTTTATTCGATGTGTTTGTATTACAGCAACTTTCAGACATATTTTTTAAAGGACTCTTGATAAATATAGCCAAAAAAAAAGCCCCTGAAAAAGGGGCCTTTAATTTGTTTAGTTAAATTATTTAGTGTAATTAACACCTCTGTAATTTAATTCTGCTTTTTCATTACTTGAAGAAGCGTCATCCATTCTGTTGGTGTATACGTTTCTTCTATAGGTAAGTTCAACAAGTTGCTTTTTAGCAGCTTCTTTGTTTTGAACGTAGTTTTTACCTCTGTAAGTTAAAGTAGTCATGTTTCGATGTGACAAAACGGCCATCCCCCGTTCCATGGTATGACTCGAACTGCGCCCTCGAATGAGGGTGAACGAAAAGTAGCGATTGCTACAAAATTATTATAAACGAATTATCCTAGACATGTCTAGCTTTTACAAATAGAAACGAAGATTTAATGTTTTTTTAATTATTATCTTAGGTAAATTTTTTTATAAATAGTCTCTAAAAAGGTTTATGTTTATATTTGTTTAATACACATGTAACTATTTATTTATGACAGGTTTTTTATATTTCTTGGGAAATACTTTAAGGTGGCCAGTTTTAAAGCCAAAAGAATTCTTTTCACTACATGCGTATTTTTCAATTGTTTATTTGATAACTTTTACTTTGAGTAAATATGATGTAAGCCAATCAAATTTAGTTTTTACTTTAGGAATTCTTGCACCTCTTTTAATCGCTATTGGTCAAGGACTTCCGATTGATTGCCTTGATATGGAATCATCTTTGTTAAAGGAATTAAAAACTAAATAATATATATTTCAGTTAAAAAATTTTTATAAAACCTGGACAACTTCGCTTATTTCAGGAATCATTTCTTTTAACTTTCTTTCAATACCCATTTTTAGAGTCATAGTGCTACTTGGGCAACTGCCACATGCTCCTTGAAGTCTGACTTTTACAATTGGACCATCTATTTCTGCAATCTCTACATTACCTCCATCAGAAATTAAAAAAGGTCTTAACTCGTCAAGGACCTTTTCTACATTTTCGTTTGTCAGCGAGAGTGTTTCAGTACTCATAATTTTGGATTAACTTTATAATAAGCCTAGAAAGAAATCTGATTAATTGCAAAAAAGATAATTTTCTGTTGTGACTTCATCTAAAAATCCCACTAATGATAATAGCTACTTTGATGCAGTCTTAGTAGGAGCAGGGATAATGAGCAGTACTTTAGCCCTTCTAATTTCAGAAGTTTTACCAGATATAAAGTTTCTTATTATAGAAAAATTAAAAGCTCCAGGAAGTGAAAGTACTGGTGCTTTTAATAATGCAGGTACAGGACATGCTGCTAATTGCGAATTAAACTATACCCCTTTAGATGAAAAAGGAAATCTTAAAATAGATAAAGCGCTCTCAATAAATCGTTCTTTTGAAACATCTATGTCTTTATGGGCCTCATTGTATGAAGCAGGGAAAATTGATTTTAAAAAGTTTCTAAAATTTATTCCTCATATTAGTTTTGTGTCTGGTCAGGATAATATTTCTTTTTTAAAAAAAAGATTTCAGAAAATGACTGAAAATCCTGAATTTATCGATATGGAATTTTCCACATCTTTTGATGAAATTTCATCATGGGCTCCACTAATAACAAAAGATAGAAATTCATCTACTAATATTGCTGCTACCAGAATAGGTAGAGGAACTGATATTAATTTTGAGGCTTTAACTAAAGAGTATTTGTCATTAGTTTCTTTAAACAAAAATGTTGAAATTAGATACAAAACAGAATTAGTAGATTTAAAGAAAATTGATAAAAAACAATGGGAACTAGAAATTAGTTCAGAAGGTACAAAAACTTCAATTAGAACTGGCTATGTTTTTCTTGGTGCTGGTGGAAAAACAATTAATTATTTACAAAAATCAAAAATTCCAGAAGCAAAAATTTATGGTGGATTTCCTGTTAGTGGGAAATGGCTTATTTGCGAGAAAAAAGATCTAACAGAAAAACATAACTCAAAAGTTTATGGTAAGGCTGATATTGGATCCCCACCAATGTCTGTGCCTCATTTAGATACCAGATGGATTGATAATAAAAAACTTCTTTTATATGGACCTTTTGCAGGATTTACAACAAAATTTTTAAAGCAAAGTTCATACTTTGACTTATTTAGTTCAATTAAAAAGAATAATATTTTTTCTATGTTAGACGTTGGTTTCAAGAACAATGATTTAATTAATTATCTAATATCGCAATCATTAAAGAACCATAACTCAAGAGTTGAAAATTTAAAGAATATGATGCCATCAGCTAATTCGTCTGATTGGTATTTAAAGAATGCTGGTCAAAGAGTTCAAATAATTAAAAAAACAGAAGCTGGTGGTTCTTTGAAATTTGGAACTGAGATTGTAAATTCATCTGATGGATCATTATCTGCTTTGTTAGGGGCATCTCCCGGAGCAAGTACTGCGGTCTCAATTATGGTTAAGGTTCTAGAAAAATCTGTCTTATTTTTAAACGACAAGCATAATCTTCAGAAAAAAATAAATGACTTAATCTATCCAGAACTATCGGACTCTGAAAAAAACAGTAGCTTAATAAAAGACATCAAAAAAAGAAATAATTCCATTTTTGGTTTCCATCCATAATTCTAATTAGCTAATATTAATCAAGATGTAATAAGAGGAGAGTTTTTCTTTCTATATGACTGATATATCGGTTTCAAAAATTAGAAATTTCTGCATAATCGCTCATATTGACCATGGCAAATCTACCCTTGCTGACAGGTTGCTCCAAGATACTGGTACTGTGCAGCAAAGGGATATGCAAGAACAATTTTTGGACAGTATGGATCTTGAAAGAGAGAGAGGAATTACTATCAAGTTACAGGCCGCTAGGATGAAATATAAAGCTGACGATTCTCAAGAATATGTTTTGAACTTAATAGATACTCCAGGGCATGTTGATTTCTCTTATGAGGTTAGTAGATCTCTTCAAGCTTGTGAAGGCGCTTTACTCGTTGTTGATGCAAGTCAAGGCGTAGAAGCTCAAACCTTAGCTAATGTTTATCTTGCCTTAGAAAATAATCTTGAAATTATTCCTGTCTTAAATAAAGTTGATTTACCAGGTGCTGATGCTGAAAAAATAAAACAAGAAATAGAGGAAATTATTGGACTTGATACATCTAATGCAATAAATTGTTCAGCAAAAACTGGAGTTGGTATTAAAGATATTTTGGAAGCAATCGTAAGAAGAGTACCTCCTCCTCAAGATGAAATTAAACTACCTACAAAGGCACTCATTTTTGATTCTTATTATGATCCGTACAGGGGAGTTATTGTTTATTTCAGGGTGATATCTGGGTCTCTTAATAAGAGAGAAAAGATATTATTAATGGCGAGTAAAAAAAATTATGAACTGGATGAGATAGGAATAATGGCCCCTGATCAGCAGCAAGTTGATGAATTACATGCAGGAGAAGTTGGTTATTTAGCTGCGTCTATAAAATCAGTTGCTGATGCGAGAGTAGGAGATACGATTACTCTTTTAAATTCACCTGCAAATGATCCTTTGCCTGGTTATAAGACTGCAAATCCAATGGTTTTTTGTGGCTTATTCCCGACTGATGCCGATCAATTCCCAGATTTAAGAGTATCTCTTGAAAAATTACAATTATCTGATGCAGCTTTAAAATATGAGCCCGAAACTAGTAGCGCAATGGGCTTCGGATTTAGGTGCGGATTCCTAGGACTTCTTCATATGGAGATTGTTCAAGAAAGATTAGAAAGAGAATATGACTTGGATCTAATCGTAACGGCACCATCAGTTATTTATAAAGTTAATTTAAATCAGCAGGAACATATTTTTATTGATAATCCTTCTACAATTCCTGATCCACAACTTAGAGAATCAATAGAAGAGCCTTATGTGAAAATGGAAATTTATGCTCCCAATGAATTTAATGGAACATTAATGGGTTTATGTCAGGAAAGAAGGGGAGTATTTATAGATATGAAATACATAACAACAGATCGAGTTACCTTGATTTATGAAATTCCATTAGCAGAAGTTGTTACAGATTTCTTTGATCAAATGAAAAGTAGAACCCAAGGTTATGCATCAATGGAATATCATTTGATTGGCTATAGAAAGAATGACCTTGTTAGATTAGATGTCCTAATAAATTCAGAAAGAGCAGATCCTTTAACTTCTATTGTTCATAAAGATAAAGCTTATGGAATTGGCAGAAGTTTAGTTGAGAAATTAAAAGAACTTATTCCAAAACAACAATTTAAAATACCTATCCAAGCATCAATCGGTAGCAGGATTATTGCAAGTGAAAGTATAAGTGCTTTGAGAAAAGATGTTTTATCTAAATGTTATGGAGGAGATATATCTAGGAAAAAGAAACTTTTAAAGAAACAGGCCAAAGGTAAAAAGAGGATGAAGGCAATGGGTAAGGTTGAAGTCCCCCAAGAAGCTTTTATGGCAGTCCTGAAATTAAATCAGTAATTTTTTTTAATTTAAAATTTATAGCTATTTATTATTAAAAGAATTGGGTATATTTCATTTATATCTGTAAAAAAAAATTTGGAAATTAACTCATTTAATCGTGTCGGCGCAAATATCAGAAAAGCTGGATTTTTAATTGTACTTTTTTATCTTCTTGTTGTTTTAATAATGAAATTTTTAGATGCCAATAATTTTTTTGGCTATTCATTTTCAACGTTAAGCAATGATATCTTTGCCCCTCCTTCTCTTAATCATTTTTGTGGCACAGATAGATTAGGAAGAGATGTTTGCTTAAGAACTTTGCAAGGATCATCATTAGCGATAGAAGTTGTATTCTTAGCTATTCTTTTTTCATTAAGTTTGGGTTTGCCATTGGGATTATTAAGTGGATATTTTGGTGGTTTTTTTGATAAATGCTTATCACTAATAATGGATACTATTTTTTCAATACCTGTAATTTTGCTTTCAGTTGTTGTGGCTTTTGTATTGGGTAAGGGCATCCTTAACGCTGCTTTGGCATTGTGTATTGTTTACTCTCCTCAATATTTTAGATTAATCAGAAATCAGACAATATTGGTTAAATCCGAAACTTATGTGGAGGCAGCTCAAGTTACAGGAGCTGATGTTAAAACAATTATTTTTAAATATATTCTCCCAAATGTAATAACACCTTTGCCTATTCTGATTACCCTAAATGCTGCGGATGCAGTTTTGGTATTAGGAAGTTTAGGATTTTTAGGCCTTGGTGTTCCTGCAGATGTCCCAGAGTGGGGAAGTGATTTAAATCTTGCTCTTGCCGCTTTACCTACAGGTATATGGTGGACGGCTTTGTTCCCAGGTTTGGCAATGTTTTTTTTAGTTTTAGGTCTTTCTTTTATAGGAGAGGATCTTGAAGAAATTTTTGATAGTCAAAATTCTGAATAAATTTAGTTATCTTTAATAGGATAAAGTTCTCCTTGATTATTCAACTTTGGATATTCTTTAGCTGATTTTTTGTACATCGCAGCTAATTCTGGGTAACACCATTCAAAAAGTGTTTTTTGATATTCATCCATATTTAAACCTTCTCCATTAGCGGGCAATATACCTTTATTTTTTCTTTGGCGAATAGCTTCAAATAATAATATGGAAGCAGCAACTGAAACATTAAGGGATTGAACCATACCTCTCATAGGTATAAAAATTGATTGATCAACCATTGATATAAGTTCATTACTTAGTCCCCATTTTTCGGCTCCTAAAACAAAACATGTATTTTGAGAATAATCAAAATTTCTATAATCTACTGATTCATTATTAAGAGTCGTTCCATATAATTTAAAACCCTTATTCTTTAAATCAGATATTGCTGAAATAGTGTTTTCATGATTATTTAGTTTTACCCATTTTTGACTTCCTTGAGCAGTACTATTAAAAGTCTTAACGGCATTCGTTTTGCTAATAAAATTTGCTTCGAAAACACCTGCTGCATCACATGTCCTTAATATCGCAGATAAATTATGTGGTTTATTGACATCCTCAACTAAAACAGTCAAGTTTTTCATTCTGCAATCTAAAACACTTTTGATTCGTTCAAATCTTCTTGGCAAAATTGACATTTATAATTTTTTCACACTTTTAAATTATATTCAAAAAATATTGATTACCTATTAAATCTCTTGGTTTATAATATTTTGGTAGTTTAAATTAACTCAATGGCATACATAGAATGGGACTATACGGTAATAACAAGTATGGTAGAAAAACAAGGGTGGGATTTACCTGATCGTGAATCTGAAGAATGGAATAAATTTAACGATGAATTAGGAGAAAAAATGAGAGGTGTTGGAATTATTTTTGAAAAATATTGCAAATTTACTCCTGACATAGGAGAGGGAGTTCATCTTCTAGATGACTAATCATAAATAGTTTTAAACCATTGATGTATCCCTTAATCAATGGCTTATTAATTAATAAGATAATATATTTTCTATAAATTAGAACTGGCAATTATTAAGGCTTCATAAAGCTTGTACTCAAAAAAAAATTTTTTATTCCACAAAAAAGTTATTTAATTTCTATATTTGAATAAAAATATGAAAAATAAATTAACCTTTTTATTCGATGGTGGTTGTCCACTTTGTTTGAGAGAAACAAATTTTCTTAAAAAAAGAGATACCTTAAATCAAATTGCATTCATAGACATTAATAGTAAGGATTATGATCAAAGTCTTTATAATGACATCTCATATTCAGAAGCTATGTCAAACCTGCATGGGATTATTGAAAATGGTGAAATTATTAGGGGACTAGATGTACTTGCATATTCTTATGAATTAGTTGGTTTAGGTTGGGTTTATTATCCCTTGAAGATTAAGCTCTTATCTCCATTATTGAGATTGGTTTACAGATATTGGGCAAAATATAGACTTCAAATTACAGGTAGATCCGATATTGAAGAACTTTGTACCTCACGATGTGAACAATAAATATGGAAAGTATCGATATAGACAGAATAATAGAAATGTGTTGGGAAGATAGAACACCCTTTGAAGCTATCGAGTATCAATTTGGTTTAAAAGAGGAAGATGCGATAAAAATTATGCGTCAAAATCTTAAACCCAAATCTTTCAAAGTCTGGAGAAAGAGAGTTTCGGGAAGAAATACAAAACATATGTCCCTTAAAGATTCAACTAGATTTAAATCTACTCATAAAAGAAAATTATAAATTTTGAAAAATCTTTCTACTAAAACTTGTCCTGTTTGCAATAGGCCGTTTGAGTGGCGTAAAAAATGGAAAAACTGTTGGGATGATGTTATCTACTGTTCAAAAAGATGCAGTAACAGGAAGTCGCAAAGATGAAACAAGTATCAATTATTTTCCCGAATCAACTTTTTAGAAAAAGCCCAATCTTAAAAATAAATTGTGAAGTTTTGCTTTTGGAAGACTCATTATTTTTTGGAAATGATAAATTTCATAAGTTAATTAACCATAAAAATAAGTTAGTTTTTCATAGAGCATCTATGCTCGCTTATAAAAATTATTTAGAAATATCTGGCTTTAAAGTTTTATATATCGAAAACAAGAATAATGTTTCTACAGTTGATTACTTATCGGAATTTATTAAAAATAAATATCAGGAAATAAATCTCATTGAACCTCATGATTTTTTAATAATGAAGAGGATTAATAATTTTGTTGAAAGTAATAATTTAGCTTTAAATATTTTGCCTTCTCCTATGTTTATGAGCAGTGAAGATATAAAAGAGTTATTTGCATCAAATGCAAAAAAACCTCTTATGGGGAGATTTTATGAGAATCAAAGAAAGAGCCAAAAGATATTAGTTAATCCTGATGATACACCTGAAGGTGGTAAATGGAGTTTCGATGAAATGAACAGAAAAAAATTACCAAAAAAAATAAATATACCTGATACACCTAAATTACAAAAAAATAAATTTGTAGTTAATGCAGAAAGATCATTAGCCAATTTTGATATTGAGTTTATTGGAGAAAGTAATAACTTTTTATATCCAACTAATTTTGAAGAGGCAGATGAATGGTTAAATGATTTTTTTAAACATAGATTTTTCTTATTTGGAGATTATGAGGATGCTATTTCTAAAGAAAATTCTTTTTTATGGCATAGTTTACTTTCTCCTCTTTTAAATAGCGGCTTATTAACCCCAGATGTAGTAGTAAATAAAGCATTACTTTTTGCAAAAAATAATAATGTTCCTATTAACTCTTTAGAGGGATTTATTCGTCAAATTATTGGATGGAGAGAATTTATTTGCCTAGTCTATAAAAAGTATGGAACAAAAATGCGAAATAGTAATTTTTGGAATTTTGAAGATAAGCCAATCCCAAAATCTTTTTATCAAGGAAATACAGGAATTGAACCAGTTGACGTTGTTATAAAAAATATTATTAAATTTGGTTATTGTCATCATATTGAGCGGCTAATGATTGTTGGCAACTTTATGCTTCTATGTAGAATTCACCCCAACCAAGTTTATAAATGGTTTATGGAAATGTTTATTGATTCGTATGATTGGGTTATGGTCCCAAATGTTTACGGAATGAGTCAGTTTAGTGATGGAGGTATCTTTTCAACAAAGCCATATATATCAAGCTCTAATTATGTAAAAAAAATGTCTAATTTTAAAAATGGTCCATGGTGTGAAATATGGGATGGCTTATTTTGGAAATTTATTAAAGATAATGAAAGCTTTTTTAGAAAGCAATATCGTCTGGCAATGTTAACGAGAAATCTCGATAAAATGTCAGAGGGAAAATTAAATAATCACTTAAAAACGGCCGATAAATTTTTAAGAGATATTCAATAAATTAAGAGTAATAAACTACACTTGTCTTTGAAAAATTAAAAGAATATTATGTTAGGACGAAATATTAAGTACGGATGTTAATTTAGGAAAAATTAGATTTATCTAATGGGAATTGGAACACTTTTTTTAAAAAGTAATTCGACGGGCATTATCACTTTTTCTGAATTAGATTGGATAACTACCCATCAATCTAATTTCACAAGGTTGGAGGAATCCATAGCAATTAAATTAGGAAGAATGCTTGATGCAGGATCTATCAATATTGGTTGCCGTTTGAAATCCTGATTAAGTTTTTATTTTACTTATGAAGTATCAAGAAGAAAAAAAATTATTTTTTCGGGAAAGAATCCATTCTTTAAATATTTTTCTTTTTTTGGGATTTAATCTTTCACTTATTTCAATCTTAGGTTTTATTTGGTTGAATACTGCAATTAAAAAAGTAGTTTAATTTTTTGAATTTTTTGTATATTAAAGTTATCTTTAATAATAAATTATATTTTGAGCATAGGATATTTACAAAGAAAGGCAGCTTGGGAAATTTTATTAAAAGTTAGTTCTGGTGATTTTTCTGATCATGCTCTTGAAAAGGTTTTAAAAAATTATCAATTTAATCCTCTTGATATAGCTTTTATTACGGAATTATCTTTTGGTTGCATAAGGTATAGAAAATTTCTTGATCTTTGGACGGATCATACATCAAAAATTACTCATAAAAAGCAGCCTCCAAAGTTAAGATGGCTTCTCCATATAGGTTTATATCAACTATTGAAAATGGATAAAATTCCATTTCCTGCTGCTATTTCTACCACTGTAGAAGTAGCCAAAAAAACAGATTTAAATGGTTTAGCGGGAACCGTAAATGCGATATTGAGAAATGCATCAAGAAAATTAGAACAAAAAATTTTTCCGGAATTATCTTCTGATAGAAAAGAAAGAATTTCATATCTTGAATCATTTCCATTATGGCTTGTCAAGGATCTTTATAAATGGGTCGGCAATAGCGAGGGTGAAAATATCATTAAGGCATTTAATAAAAAACCATCAATTGATTTGAGAATTAACCAATTAAAAACTAATTTAGATAACTTTTTGAAAGTACTTCATGAAAATAAAATTGATGCTGAAATTATTAAAGATTTACATAATGGAATTACTTTAAAATCTAATCCAAGATCAATAAAAAATTTACCAGGATATAGTGATGGACTTTGGACAATTCAGGATAGATCGTCTCAGTGGATAGCACCTCTATTAAATCCAAAAGAAGGTGAAAAGATTTTAGATGCTTGTGCAGCTCCAGGAAGTAAGTCTACCCACTTAGCAGAATTAACAAATGATAGTGCTGATATCATTGCCGTAGATAGATCAGCAAAAAGATTGAAAATACTCCAATCAAATTTAGAAAGGTTAAATTTGAAATCTGTTAATACCATTCAGGCTGATGCTACGAGTTTGATTGAATTAAATCCTAAGTTTATATCTTATTTTGATAAGATTTTATTAGATGCTCCATGCTCAGGCATTGGAACTCTTTCCAGGAATCCAGATTCTAGATGGTCTTTAAGTAAAGAAAAAATAAAATCTTTAACTTTATTACAGGAAAAACTTTTGGAGAGTGTTTTTCCTCTTTTGAAAAAAGATGGCACTTTAGTTTATTCAACTTGTACTATTTGTCCCGATGAAAATAATCTATTAATTGAACGATTTATTGAAAAAAATAAAACTTTAAAATTGGTTAGCCAAAAGCAAATTTTACCTAGATTGGATTATCCTGGTGATGGATTTTATTCTGCAATAATTTCTTATAAATCTTAAAAATATAATTTATTTTTTAATTCGAATTTTATAAATTTCAGATATGAACTTTTTCCATAAATAAGCTGCATTGCCACTAGATAATTCAGATTCCTTGTTATCGTCGTAACCTATCCAGATCCCTGTTGTAAGGTTATCAATGGAACCAATAAACCAGAGATCTTTATTTCCATCAGATGTTCCTGTTTTCCCATAAATTTTCTTTCCTTTTATAGAGGCTGCTTTCGAAGTGCCTTCTTTTACAGATTTTTCAAGAAGTTTATTTATTTTCTTGTTTATTTTTAAATCTAGTATTTTCTTGGAAATAGATTTGTATTCCCAAATAGGTTGTTTTTTAAATGATTCTATTTTTTCTATGATTTTAGGGCTTTGAATCTTCCCATTATTGTTTATTGCAGAATATGCATTTGTGATGTTTAAAAGATTGTCTCCGTAGGAGCCAATAGCTAATGATGGGAATTCCTCAAACTCTTGCTTATAACCTAGTCCAAATGAATTCGCTAAATTAATAATATTTATTAAGCCAATTTTTTTTGTTATTGATATTGGAACGATATTTGATGAACTTTTAAATGATTCAATCAAAGATATTGAACCTCTATAGTCTTCTGAAAAATTTTTTGGGCAATAACTTTCCCAGCATATTGGTAAGTCTTCAAATTTATCACTTAATTTAATTCCTTCTATTAATGCAGCAGCATAAGGGATTATTTTAAAAGTAGATCCTAAAGGTCTTACAGATGATATTACTCTATTGTATTCATTAATTGATGGATTTTTGCTGGTTATCATTGTTCTGATTAGTCCTGTGTTTGATTCGATAGATAACAGAGCAAATTCAAGTTCTTTAGGTCCAGCATATCTTGATATTTTTTGTCCTCTGATTTGCCAATCTTTGTTGATAGAAGATTTAATTTTTAAAAACTTATAATCATTTTTACTTCCAACTCTTTTATCTGTTTCCTGAAGAATAAAGTTTATTAGTAATTTATCATCTAAAAAATTATCAGCTGTTTGATAATTTAATTTTATTTTTTCTTTAATAGCCTTATTCTTATTTGCAAGAGAAATATAACCATCAACATACATTGATTCAAGAACTTTATTTCTATTTTTAATAGCTAGTTCTAAATTTTGATAAGGTGAATAAATTGATGGGGCTGGAGCTAATCCTGTAATTAATGCGATCTCTGATAATGTCAACTCTTCTATAAATTTTCCAAAATAAACTTGTGCAGCTTCGTTTACCCCGTATGCTCCTGATCCTAAATAAATATTATTTAAATATAATTTTAAAATTTGATTTTTGTCATATCTAAATTCAAGTATGAGTGATATAAATATTTCTTTTATTTTTCTTTGAAAACTTAAATCATTATTTAGAAAAAGTAATCTAGCAACTTGTTGTGTAATCGTACTTCCTCCCTCTTTAACATAACCACTTCTAATATTTTGAATAAGGGCACGTGAAATACTTTTTACATCTATTCCATTATGTTTATAAAATCTTTTATCCTCAGAAGATATAAAAGAATGTTTAAGAAAAAATGGGATTTTATGATAACTATTATCTATTTCAAATTTGCTGCTTAATTTGCTTAGTATCTTATTATCAGCAGATGTTATTACATAAGAATATTTGGTTTCCCGAGACTTTTTATTTTTATAAACGTCAAATTTTAACGTACTAAATATTAGACTAAAAAAATAAAAAGATATTCCAGAAAAAATTAATATTGGAATTATTAAAACAAAAGATTTGAATTTAATCTTTTGCACCTTAAGCAACTAAAAAACTATGTCCTATCGCTAAAGCTGTAACTAACATTCCAGTTATAAGGAATGGTTGGGCACTTGCTTGATATTTGACATCAAACTTTAGAGGATCTCTTAGTAACCACATATCTTGAAATGTAATTTGTGGAATAACCAATAAAACCAAAATTACAGAGGCTAAATGTTGACCAATAATGACTAATACTACAACCATTGCTAATTGAAAAATGTCAATCAGTCCTGCACTAATTCTACTTGCATTTTTAATTCCAAATACTACGGGTAGAGAATTTAAGCCTAGCTTTGAGTCTCCTTCAACACTTTTGAAATCATTAATAACAGCAATTCCAAGTCCTGAAAGGCTATAAGCAAGTGTTAGTAATGCCGTCACGATAGTTAATTTACCAAACAAGGCTTGTCCTGCCCACCAAGGTAAAGCTATATAAGATGCTCCTAATGCATAATTTCCAAGCCAACCATTCTGTTTTAATTTAAGTGGTGGAGCAGAATATATATAACTAACAAAGGAACCTCCTAATGCCAAAAGTAAGACGGAAGGAAAGCTGTGCTTAGCATATAAATCTAATAGAAAAGCAACTATTAAGCCCGCTATAAGTAATACCCAGATTTGTATTTTTACATCTTTAATTGAAATTTTCCCAGAAGGAATTGGTCTATTAGGTTCATTAATTGCATCAATTTCTTTATCAAAAAAATCATTTATGGTTTGTGTATAACCAGCCAGAAGCGGTCCACTCATCAACATACATGCTAATGAAGCTAGAACATTACTAAATGTCCATTCAAAATTCCCACTTGCAGCTGCTCCACAAATAACTCCCCATATCAAAGGGATCCACGTTATGGGTTTCATTAACTGTATACGGAGTTTCCATATACTTGATGTTTCAGAGGCACCCTTAATTCCTAATAATTGTTTTGGATCATTCACTTTACTCTTTAACCTTTCTCAATTTCTTCTGGGAAAAACCAATTTTGCTCACCATTCTGTAATTTCGCCGTGATGCCAATACTTCTGCCGTCTGTCATTTTATAGCCTGTTATTACTGCTTTAGGATTCGAGGATATTTGATCGATTAATTTATCTGGTAGTCTATCTTTTACTTTGTTAATGTTAATTTTGATTTTACTACCGATTTTGGGTAATAATTTTGTTTCAGCCATAAGAGGTAAAATGGAATCTATTATGCAAGATTAACAGCATTTGGACAATTTTTACTAAAATGGTAGCTCTTCGTTTAATTCCTTGTTTAGATGTCGCTCATGGCAGAGTGGTTAAAGGTGTAAATTTTGTTAACTTGAGAGACTCAGGCGATCCTGTTGAATTGGCTTGTAGATATTCTGATGAGGGCGCAGATGAATTAGTATTCTTAGATATTAGAGCTAGTGTAGAAAATAGAAATACATTAGTTGAACTAGTCTCTAGGACCGCAAAATCAGTAAAAATCCCATTTACAGTAGGTGGAGGAATAGATTCTGTTTCTTCAATAAATGATCTTTTAAGAGCTGGAGCGGACAAAGTGAGTTTGAATTCTTCTGCGGTTAGAAATCCAGATTTAATTTCTAAAAGTTCTAGAGAATTTGGTAATCAATGTATCGTGATAGCAATTGATGCTAAAAGAAAAGTTAATAAGACTGATGAATGGGAGGTATATGTAAAAGGAGGGAGAGAAAATACTGGAATAGATGTATTAAGTTGGGCAAAAAAAGTTGAGGAGTTAGGCGCAGGAGAAATTTTGCTTACTTCAATGGATGGTGATGGCACGCAGAATGGATATGATTTACATCTGACTGAATCTGTTGCCAATATTGTTAACATTCCAGTGATTGCTTCTGGAGGAGCAGGTTGTTTAGAAGATATCTACGATGTTTTCAATGAAGGCAGGGCATCTGCGGCACTTTTGGCATCATTACTTCATGATAAGAAACTTTCTTTAAGAGAAATAAAGACTTTCCTCCTCGAAAAAAAACTTCCAATTAGACCATATGAATAAAAAATTTAATTTAATCCCAAAAAATAAATAAGTTTAAAACTTAAAAATGAAATTCACAAAAACTATCGAAGTTAAAAATATATTTAATAAAATTTCTTATAAATATGACTTTTTAAATAATCTATTTAGTTTTGGGCTTCAAAGATTATGGAAAAGGAAATTAGTTAATTTATTGGAACCTCTAGATGGTGAAGATTGGGCTGATTTATGCTGCGGAACTGGAGATTTAGCATTCTTAATTTCTGAGAGAGTAAGTCCAAGGGGTTCAATTACTGGGATTGACAGTGCTGAGAATATCCTAAATATTGCAAAGAAAAAATCAGAGCTTAAGAAAAATAAATTTATTCAGTGGGAAATTAAAGATGTATTAGAAATTAATGATTATTCAAAAAGTTTTGATGGGATTTGCATGTCATATGGACTAAGAAACTTGAATAATGTTGAAGAAGGAATAAAAAAAGTTTTTGATCTTTTGAAGGATAAGGGAAGGGCAGGATTTCTTGATTTTAATCACTCAACAAGAAATTCTTTATCTAATATTTTTCAGAAAATTTATTTGAGATTAATTGTAGTAACAATTTCACGGCTTTTTAGTTTAGGTCCAGAGTACGCGTATATTGAAAAAAGTATTAGTAATTTTCCAAAGAAAAATGAGCTCATAAATATTGCTAAGGAAGTTGGATTTAAAAAAGCTGAATATAGGACTATTTTGGGGGGGCAAATGGGAATACTAATTTTAACTAAATAAAGAATTTAGTTATTTTTTTTTCTCCAACAAAAAGAACACTTACCCCATCTTTTGATTTCGCCCTCAGGAGTTGGGGAATTACAGAGAGTACAAATGCACATATTATTTTGATGGATTCTGCTTGGATGCTTTGCCCAGACTATCTTTGCATTAGTAGCTTTAATATTTTTATTTTTAATTTCGTAATTTTGTATTATTTTTATTTCATTCAAAGTTATTCCAATTTTCTCTATTCTCTCTTTTAATTTATGCTTGTTATAAATTAAAGCTTGGCGCCACTGTGGATGATTTACTGCAATAGTAAGTATTTTTTTTTCAATATTTAATGGTTTGCATTCTTGAAATAGTTCCAAACCGATTAAGTTCTTCCAGTTTTCGTTGATTTTAGAAAGTTTATCTAAGTCTCCCCATGATTTTTTGAAATTATCAAGACAACTTTTTAACGGAAGTGGATCCCTTCTATTCAATATTGGCAAATACTTGTTGTCCAATTTGTAAAATTTACTTATTAAGACTAAAGTTAAACTAATCTTCAAAAAGATGCTTGTTGTTTTAATAAAGAATTTGTGAAAGTTATTGGATCTGCAGCTAAGACAGTTTTTTATTTAAAAAAAATTCAGAGTCAATATCCAAGCTGGAGACTTCTTTACAAAATAAAATGTAAAAGTACCGAAAATGAGCTAACAAACCTGCTTGGATATTCTGAACTAAAGAGAAACAAGCCAGTAGCGATAATCGCAAGAGAACAGTTCTCAGGGTTTGGACAAAACTCAAGAACTTGGGTTTCTCCAAATGGCGGCATTTGGTTAAGTGCCGCTTACCCAATATTTTCAAAAGAATTTGCAAGTCAAATATTTAATTTATCTTTAGGTGTTAAGTTATGTGAAATGCTTAGAGAAAAGAATATAAATGTTTGTTTGAAATGGCCAAATGATATTTTTTTTGGTTCAAAAAAGTTGATTGGATTTTTACCAAGGGTGATAACAAGAGGCAAAGAAATTATCTATGTAAGAGTAGGACTTGGTATGAATGTTTTAAATTACACTCCATCAGAGGGTATTTCATTATCAAAAGTACTTCAAACTAAGAATATTAATCAACATTATTGGACAGCCAAAGTTCTTAAAGCTTTTAATGATTCAATTAAATGTAATAAGAAGACAGAATATGTGATTAAATCTGCAAATAAGTTTCTTACTAAAAGTTTTTTGCCAAGTGGATATTGTCCTCACACATGGAAAATTAAAGATATTGATTCCAATGGGAATTTAAGAATTGAAAATGAAACTCAACTTAAGGTAATTAGAAGTTTTTGAATTTAATTAACTTTTAATTCAACTATTCTTCCATCTTTAAATTTAGCTATTTTTTTTGCGCGATTTGCAACTTCATCTTCATGGGTAACTAAAACTATAGTTATTCCTGATTCATGCAGCTTGTCAAACAGATCTAATACATCTTCAGTGGTTTTTGAATCTAGTGCTCCAGTAGGTTCGTCTGCTAATAAAATTGCAGGGTTATTGATAATAGCCCTTGCGATAGCAACTCGTTGTTGTTGACCTCCGGATAATTGGTTTGGACGATTATTCATCCTTTCTGAAAGGCCAACTTTTTTTAAGGCATTCTTACCTCGCTCTAATCTTTTTTCAGGATCAATACCAGCATAAATCATCGGCAAAGTTACGTTTTCAAGTGCAGTTGCGTCTGATAGAAGATGAAATTGTTGAAAAACGAAGCCTAATTTTTGGTTACGTATTTCTGCGAGCTCATCATCAGATAAATTCTCAACAGGAATACCATTTAATTTATAAATACCTTCAGATGGTCTATCTAAACATCCAATAATATTCATAGCTGTACTTTTGCCTGAACCACTAGCTCCCATTACAGCTAAATAATCTCCTTTATAAATTTCTAAGTTTATGCTGTCTAAAGCTTTAACAGTTAGATCCTCTTTCCCATATGTTTTAGATATATTTTCTAAACTCGCAACTTTCTTAGACATTTATTGAAGAATTCTTCTAGGAAATATTGTTTGCTATAGCAATAATATCTTTTAGGAAAGGAGTTTCTGAAACTGCTGTATTAGCTAATTTAAAAAGAGGATTGGATAGGATTCCTCCAAGAGCAGTTACTGCGACACAAGTATAAAGTGCAATTCTCAAGGGAGGTAAACCTACAATTCCCCAATTAATTTCAGGATATGATTTGACTATTTCAGAAGCTTCCTGTGGTTCTTTAACTACCATCATTTTTATCACTGAAATGTAGTAATAAATAGATATAACTGAAGTTACTAATCCAACTATTACTAATAGATATTGATGATTAGCCCAACCTGCAAAGAACAAGTATATCTTTCCAAAAAATCCTAACATTGGAGGTAGACCTCCAAGAGATAGAAGACAAAGGCTTAAGCCTAATGTAATGAGAGGATCTTTTTGGTAAAGTCCTGAGTAATCAAGAATTCTGTCAGAACCAGTTCTTAGTGAGAAAAGTATTACACAAGAAAATGCACCCAAATTCATAAACAAATATGCAGCCAAATATAAAACAGCTGCTGATAAACCATCTTGTGTGCCAGATACTATTCCAATCATTACAAATCCTGCTTGACCAATAGAACTGTAAGCCAGCATCCTTTTCATTGAGGTTTGAGCTAGAGCTACAACATTTCCTAGAGCCATGCTCAATATGGCCAAAATGGTAAATAAAAGTTTCCATTCTTCGTCAAAAGAAGAGAAAGTTGTGCTTAATATCCTTATTGCAAATGCAAAGCCTGCTGTTTTTGAACCAACAGATAAAAAAGCTACTACAGGTGTAGGTGAACCCTCATATACATCAGGAGTCCATTGATGAAAGGGAACTGCAGCAATTTTAAATGCAACTGTTGATAAAACAAATACAAGAGCTAGTGATGTAATAAAGGATGGCTTATTGATAATTTCTAAACCTATTGTTGCTAAATTTGTTGAACCACTTAATCCATAAAGAAAAGAGGATCCATACAAATAGACAGCAGCAGCCGCTGATCCAACAAGGAGGTATTTTAAAGCCGCTTCTGAACTTCTCGGATCTCTCTTGAGGTAACCAGAAAGTAAGTAACTTGCTACAGATAAAGTTTCCAGCGAAATAAATACACTAATAAGGTCAGTAGATCCACACAAAAGCATTGCACCAAGTGTGGCCGAAAGAACTATCGCGGCAAACTCGCCAATTGGGCTGCCACTTTGTTCTGTATAACGCCAACTTATAAGTAAAGATACTAAGGTTGATAAAGAAATTATTGCTCTAAATGCGATTGCTAAATTATCTGAATTAAAGGACCCAAGAAATGCGCTTTCTACCGGATTACTCCATTGCAATGCCAAACTAACAAGAGAACTCCCAATTGATAAATAGCAAATTATTGGTGCCCATTTTGATGCAGTTTTTTCTCCAGCTAAATCTACAAGAAGTGTTCCAACAATACCTAATAAAATAAAAGCCTCTGGAATAATGGCTTGAGCATTTAAATTAATTGTAAAGATTTCGTTGGGCACTTTATTAAATTGGATTAAATTAGATGTTTGATTGTAAGGGTCTAAGAGTTAATCTTAACTTGATTATAATTTGTGGGTATGATTTTTGAAATTTTAAGAAGAAATTACTTGAAAAAGCTTCAAATAATCATAATATGCCCTAACTGAACAAAAACACCAATTTTTGAAATAAACCTTGGATCACACACTTGTTATTGTTGAAAGTCCCACCAAAGCAAAAACCATAAGAAAGTTTTTGCCTTCTAATTATGAAGTTCTAGCTTCAATGGGACACGTAAGAGATCTTCCAAAAGGAGCTGCTGAAATACCTGCTGCGGTTAAAAAAGAAAAATGGTCAAGGATAGGAGTTAATACAACAGAAGATTTTGAACCACTTTATATAGTTCCAAAAGATAAGAAAAAGGTTGTTAAAGAGTTAAAAGATGCATTGAAAGGTGCGACCCAGCTATTACTGGCAACTGATGAAGATAGAGAGGGAGAGAGTATTAGCTGGCATCTCCTGCAAATACTTAAGCCAAAAATACCAACTAAGAGAATGGTTTTTCATGAAATTACGAAAAAGGCAATTAATAAAGCTTTAGACCAAACAAGAGAAATTGATATGGAACTTGTTCAGGCTCAAGAAACAAGAAGAATCTTGGATAGGCTTTTTGGATATGAATTATCCCCTTTACTTTGGAAGAAGGTAGCACCCCGATTATCTGCTGGTCGTGTTCAATCAGTTTCTGTAAGACTTCTTGTTAGGAGAGAGAGAGAAAGAAGATCCTTCAAAAAAGCTAGTTACTGGGGGATTAAAGCTTCCCTAGTAAAAGATAATGTTACTTTCGAAACTAAGTTATTTAGTTTAAATGGTCAAAGAATTTCTAATGGTTCTGATTTCGATGAACAGACCGGCAAATTAAAACAAGGAAATAAATCTCTAATAATTGGAGAAGAAAAAGTAAATGACTTATTGAAGATTTTTTCCTCTGAGAATTGGTTAGTCTCAAAAATAGAAAAAAAACCATCTACTCGTAAGCCAGTTCCTCCATTTACAACTAGTACATTGCAACAAGAAGCAAACAGGAAGCTTCGTTTGTCTGCAAGAGAAACAATGAGATGTGCCCAAGGCCTATATGAGAGAGGGTTCATAACATATATGAGGACTGATTCGGTCCATCTTTCCGAACAAGCTACAAAAGCTGCTAGAGAATGTGTCAGCTCTATGTATGGAAAAGAATATTTATCTAACTCACCAAGACAATTTAGTTCAACTGCAAGAAATGCTCAAGAAGCACACGAAGCAATTAGGCCTGCAGGTGAGGTCTTTAAAACACCAAAGGAAACAAATCTAACTGGTAGAGACTTATCTCTTTACGATTTGATTTGGAAAAGAACTGTAGCTAGTCAAATGGCGGAAGCTAGGCTAACAATGATTAATGCTGAAATTAGTGTGGGGGACGGATTATTTAAATCGAGTGGGAAAAGTATTGATTTCCCAGGATTCTTCAGAGCTTATGTTGAGGGAAGTGATGACCCAAGCTCATCCCTTGAACAACAGGAAATTATTCTCCCAAACTTAACTACCGGAATATGTCTTGAAGTTACTAATAAGGAATCTACTTTTCATGAAACTAAACCGCCCGCAAGATATACAGAGGCTGCATTAGTTAAAGTTCTTGAAAAAGAAGGGATTGGAAGACCATCTACCTATGCAAGCATTATTGGGACAATTGTGGATAGAGGCTATGCAAATATATCTTCCAATACTTTAGCTCCAACGTTTACAGCTTTTGCTGTTACTGCTCTTTTAGAAGAACATTTTCCTGATTTGGTTGATACAACTTTTACTGCAAAAATGGAATCTTCATTGGATGAAATATCTTCAGGTAATCTTGAGTGGCTACCATACCTTGAGACTTTCTATAAAGGTAAAAATGGTCTTGAGGTAAAAGTTCAGAAAACAGAGGGTGATATTGATGGTAAAGCTTATAGACAAGTTGATTTCGAAGACCTTCCTTGCGTAGTCAGAATAGGCTCGAACGGACCTTGGCTTGAGGGTACAAAAATTGATGAATCTGGCAACGAAATTCAGGCTAAAGGGAACCTTCCAATGGATATTACTCCTGGAGATTTAGATATAAAGCAAGTTGATCAAATTTTAAGTGGCCCATCAGATCTTGGAACTGATCCGAAAACTGGGGAAAAAGTCTTTTTAAGATTTGGCCGTTATGGACCTTACGTACAGTTGGGAAATAATGATCAAGATAAAGCTAAACCAAGAAGAGCTTCATTACCCAAAGAGTTGAAAACTGATGATCTAACCCTAGATGAGGCTCTTGTACTTTTAAGTTTGCCTAGATTGTTAGGAGCTCATCCTGAAGGAGGAGTTGTTGAGGCTGATAGAGGAAGATTTGGCCCTTATATTAAATGGATTAAAAATGAAAATGAATCTGAAAATAGATCCTTAAAGAAAGAGGATGATGTTTTTATAATTGATATTAAACGAGCATTAGAAATTCTTGCGATGCCAAAAATGGGTAGAGGTGGTCAAGAGGTACTTAAAGACTTTGGAAAACCGAAAGAATTTAAAGAAAAAATTCAAATATTAAATGGAAGATATGGCGTATATTTAAAATGTGGAAAAACTAATGTTTCGATTGCCAAAGATACTGACATAGAAAAATTTACTATTGATGACGCAGTATCTCTTTTAGAAGAAAAACTAAAAGATAAAAAAGGCGTAATTTTAAAAAAAACAAAGATTAGTAATAAAAAAACTATAAGGAAAAAGAAAAGTTAGAAAATATGATTCTTAAAAAAAAAGAACTTTTTTTATTAATTTTTTTAATTTTCTTGCAATCATGCTCTGGAGGTAGGATTGGTAATTTTCTTGAAAGTAGTTTTAATGATTTAGAAAAAAAAAGCAAAAATGAAGATTTACAAAATAACTTTTTATATAAAAACAATATAAATTTAGAAAAAGAAAACAAAAAATTTGATGATAAAAAAAATAAAAAGATTAAAAAAGTAGAAAAGCCAAAAAATGTTTCAGAAAATAAAAACGATATAAATTTAGAAAAAGAAAACAAAAAATTTGATGATAAAAAAAATAAAAAAATTAAGAATCTTTCAAAAAAAAGAAATATTGATCTTCAATCTTACAAAATAATATTCATCTTAAAAGATGTAGATCCCAAAGATCCTACTGAAGAGTTAAGTTCCATATTAAGTAATTCTGAGGTAAATTTTGAAATAGAAAAGATTGAACGTATCTTGGATTCAAAAAATAAAAGTACTAATAAAAATTAATTAAAATATTCAATAGTAATGAAAATAACAACAAAAACTGAAGCATTAAATATTGTCGAGACATCTTATTTAGCATCTCTTTCATCTTTGTTATGGGTTGCATTATATTATTTACCAATTGGGGGAGCTTTATTAAGGTTGATTTTACCTCTCCCAATGATCATGTTGCACTTGAGAAGAGGAACTAAAACTGCATTGGAAGGACTCCTAATACAATTTCTACTTTTATTTATAATAATGGGTCCTGTTAGAGGAACTTTATTTTTATTTCCTTATGGGATCTTGGCTTTTTGGTTGGGCTGGTGTTGGTTAAGAAAAAAAAGTTGGAGATTTAGTTTGACTGTAGGAGTTATTATTGGATCACTTGGCTTTTTCCTACGAGTAATAGCATTATCTACATTGGTTGGTGATAATCTTTGGGTGTTAATTACAAGAGCAAGTTATGGTCTACTAGAAAATTTCATTGGATTATTAAATTTACCTTTTTCTCCTTCAATTTTAAGTATCCAATTATGTGCAATTTTTTTAATAATTTTTCAAGAAATAGTTTATGTTTTAACGGTACATGTAGTTGCATATTCTCTGTTCCCAAGATTTAAATTAAATATCCCAGATCCTCCAAAATTTCTAAATAGCTTAGTTGATTTAAATAATTAAAAAAGTAAAAATGTATAGTACAGAATTAGGGATAAATTTTTTTGGTAATGAATCCAATAAAAAAAGACAACTTAATAAGATAGAAATACTGAAAAAAAATATTAATAATTTCAAAATATTTCTTGTAATTGCAGGCACTAGTACATCTCAAATTTCAGGAATTTCCGCTGCAGGTATTAATGCAAAATCAAGGCGAACAACTGCGCTCGCAGATGCCGAATTTTTTCTCAATGGTGCTTCAAAAGATCATAAATATAAATTGCCTCTTCTCAATGCAGGAGTAACTCCGGCCCTAATAAGTCATGTTTGTTTAAAGCTTATAAATATTTATCCAGTTATTGTTCCTCTGGGAATAGGAGCAAAGCCTTATTTTAACCATTTGGTTGTAGAAGATAGAGATTTGGGGCCATCAAATTGTCTTACTACTGGTAAATCGATGACCAAAGAGAGAGTTTTAAATCTCTATGAAAAAGGTCTTGCGACAGGAAGATCCTCAAAACAACCCATCTTAATTTCTGAATCTGTACCAGGGGGAACCACAACTGCTCAGGCAGTAATGGAAGCTTTTGGTTTGCGTGTGTCTAATTTAGTAGGGAGTAGTTTATTTAAAGCGCCAAGAGAACTAAGAAGAAAAGTAGTTCAAAAAGGATTGTTAAATGCAAAACTAAAGACTGATTTTGACCCTTTTGATGTTATAGCGGCGGTAGGTGATCCTTTCCAAGCTTTCTCAATGGGTCTATTAATTGGTGCTAGGTTAGCAAAACAACCTGTTATGTTGTCTGGTGGAAGTCAGATGTTAGCGATCATTTTGCTCGTATTAGAATTCTTAGATGTAAAAAATCAACATGACTTTATTGAAGATGTTTTTATTGCTACAACTGGGTGGCTTGTGAAAGATAATTCTCTAAATGATTTATTAAATTTAATTAATGAAAAATATGATGTAGAGTTGTTAGGCTTAGCAAGTCCTTTAAATTTCAAATCTTCAAAATACAAAGAATTGAAGGATTATGAACTAGGACATGTAAAAGAAGGTGTAGGTGCTGGTGGAATATCATTGCTTGCTTTCTTGCATGGATTTAAAAATGAAGAAATAGTTTCATTGTGTCAACAAAATCTGGAAATGATGAAGGGCCTAGGTCAAATTTCTTTAGAGAAGGATTGCTGAATGTTTTCAAAATTTGCAACCAGAAGAGAGTTTTTAAATTGTGGTAAGCTTTCGCTTTTATTTCTCTTAAACTCTTGCAGTAATACTCCTAATAAAGTAAAAATTTCACTTCAAAATTCTTTTTATCCAGAATCTTTTAAAGATACGATTCCAAAAGATTGGAATCAGGAAAAAATTAATTTTGAAAGTATCCAGTTACAAAAAAATAGAAATGAAATTTTCAATTCTGAATTTACTTTGATAAACGATGGATGGATTACTAGTATAGATTTTAATGAATTTGAAAAAATAAATGATTATCCACTAATCGAAAATTTGGATAAGAGATCAATAGATTTTTTAGGAAGTTTTAATCAAAATCAGAGAAATAAATTATTTCCTATTGGCGTAGTGCCTTATACAATTATCATTAAAAATAATAAAGAGTTTATAAATTCAGCTAGAACTTCTTGGGATTTTCTTCTTTCTAAAAAATTAACTGGGAAAATCATTTTTCCACAAAGTCCCAGAATAATATTGTCAATTGCTCAAAAAATTAATTCATCTAATTCTTTAAAAAAACTCAAAAGCCAAGCAATGTTATTTGATGATAAAAATATGCTCAATTGGTTGATTAATACTGATGCTAGTGTCGCAATAGTTCCTTATAGTCTCTGCTCAAAATATTTAAAAATAGATCCAAGGCTTTCCTTAGTTTTCCCAAGCCAAGGAGTACCTTTGATGTGGCATTTTATACTTAGTAGATCAAATCTTAATAGTGCAATATTAATTAAATGGATTAAATCTTTAGAAAATAAATCAATAATAGATAAATTAGTAAGCCAGGGTTGGTATCTGCCATTCAATAATGATTATTTACAAAGTAAATATAAAGCTGAGACGTTTCCCATCTCAGGGCCTTCTGAACAATGTTGGGGAAATAGTTGGTCTTTCCCGGTCCTAACAAATGAACAAAAA
Organism: Prochlorococcus marinus XMU1405; assembly: GCF_017696275.1. NCBI lineage: Bacteria > Bacillati > Cyanobacteriota > Cyanophyceae > Synechococcales > Prochlorococcaceae > Prochlorococcus > Prochlorococcus marinus. Next base: position 398,142 of record NZ_JAAORF010000001.1, read on the forward strand.
ATTAATTTTAAAAATTTCTGGAATGAGTCTTTAACCCCATAATCTTCTTTTCGGATTGTCAATTAATAAGTTATGGGTTTGCTTCAATAAATTTGGTATATCTAATTGACTAGGACATTTAGGAACACATTCATTACATTCTTGACAATATGAGGAATTTTTTTCTTCCCACCAGTGGCCAGCTTTGCCTATTAAATTGTATCTTTCTTTTGAAAATTCTAATTGGCCATAACCAATAGATATATTCCTTAAACGAAGTATTTCTGGAATAGGTATTTCATTTGGGCATGGAAGACAACATCTGCATTGTTCACATTTGGTTGCGTGTAATCTTTCATTAGCAACTTCCTCAATTTTATTCAGGGCCCTTTTTTCAAGTTTTGTAAGCTTCTCGAATGAGTTTCTAAGTTTATGCGCAAATTCAAAATCTTTTTTGTTTGTTGCCCCCAAGGATAAAGTTGTAATGCCTTTTGCAAGTAGAAAACGATACGCTAATTCTAATGGATGAAAAGGTTTAGAGGCCTCTAACAAAATATCACTTGGAGAATATAATCTACCGCCTTTATCAGCAGGCGATATTGCTAATACTCCCATACCTTTTTTTAAAGCTTCCTCTGCCAAAGAAATTTTGGATTGATCTAAATAATGTAAATGAAGACTACAAAAACTAAAAACTTCACAGTAAATTGCATCTTTAATTAGTGAATAACTTCCGTGAGAACTGAAACCAACTTGATCAACTAGTTCCTTTTCAAGTACCCATGATATGAATTTCCTACCCTCCCCAGCTAGAACCCAATCGAGATGTTGTTTTAAGTTGAGTCCGTGAATTGCAAGATTATTAATTTTCTTGCGATTTAAATTTTTAAGAGACTTTTTAAAATTATTTTTTAAAAAGTCAAAATCACCCTTTGGTAAAACTTTAGAAGTAATAACCCAATTTTTTTCTTTTATATTCTCTTCTATTGCTAGTTTTTTTATTGAATTTCCAATAAGTGATTCAGCATCACCATACGAAGGTGCTGTTTCTATGTGGTTAATTCCTACATAATATGCATTTTTTATTATGCTATACATTTTTTCGAGACTTTCAGTTGCTCGCATTGTCCCTAGAGTAAATAAGCTCACTTTCGCCCCTCTACCAAATGATCTTTTTTGTGAATTAATAATCATCTAAATATGATCAATTTCTTTTTATTTACTCTTTAATTTATTTATAGTTGAAAATCATTTAAAGTAAATTAAAGTAAATACAAAATTTTGCAAAAAAATTTTTCTTAAATCTATGTTCACAGGAATAATTCAATCAATTGGAAAACTAAAACAAGAAAAAAATACTTTAGAAATTGAAATTCTAGATAATTTGTTTGATATGGCAATTGGTGACAGCATAGCTGTTGATGGAATTTGTTTGACAGTTAAAGAGATTTTTCAAAATAAATTTACTGTTGATGTTAGTGAGGAAACATTAAAAAAAACAACTTTAGGAGTAAAGTCGAACCTGAATCAGACTGTTAATTTGGAGCCCGCTCTTAGGGTGTCTGACCGTCTAGGAGGGCATATAGTCAGTGGACATGTTGATGGCCTTGGAACTGTTGAGAATATAGAAAAATTAGAGAAATCCTGGCTTTTAACTATAAAGTGGAAAAATAATAATTTTTCGAAATATGTAGTTAATAAAGGTAGTATTTGCGTAAATGGTATAAGTCTTACAATTGCAAAATATGAGCAGGAAGGAGAAATATTTACTATTGCGATAATTCCTCATACTTGGCATAACACAAATCTGAATAAATTAAATGTCGGCGACAGCGTAAACCTTGAGGCAGATGCACTAATTAAATATGTAGAGAAATTGCTTTTATTTAATAAAAATAGTAATCAAGATTTATCTTCAAATAATATTTCTTCGGAGTGGCTTAAAGAAAATGGTTGGTAAAATATATTTTTTCTAATTTAATGGAATCAGATAAATTGTTTTTGAATCTTTTTTAAGATCTATTTTAAATTCCTGACCAGGTTCTAGACCTAATTTTTTGGTGTAGGCATGACCTATTAATAGGTTCCCATTGCCATGAACTTTAGTTTTGAATTCTGTCTGTCTGCCTCTTGAAGCTCTATTACCAATTTTCCCCTGACGACCATTTCCTAATTTGTAACCCTTAGCTTCGATAAGCGCCCTATAAAAACTTTTCCTTAAGATTCTTCCGCTAGGACCGACGTAACCACAACCTTTTGCTATCTCATCTTCAGATTTTTTACTTAATAATTTTGCTTTTTCAAGAAGTTCTTTTCCCTCTAGCATTATCTGACAAATTTCTAATTATATATTCTTACTAAAAAGGAGAACTGTGGCAATATAAATTAATAAAAAATATATTTAATTTTTTAAATTTAGTTTTTTATAAAAGATACAAGATAATAAATAAAATAACCCATATTCCATCTACAAAATGCCAGTACAATTCAACAGCTTCCAATGGGAACATATTTTGACTAGTTAATCTTCCTCCATTGATTCTCGATTGCCAAGCAATAATTAAAATCATTAAAGTGCCTAAAGTGACATGTAATCCATGAAAACCAGTAAGAGCATAAAAAGTACTTGCAAATAAATTATCGGTTAATCCAAAGGGTAAATGAAAATATTCAAATAATTGACATATTAAAAAAATAATTCCAAGAAAAGCAGTAATTGTTAACCATTTTTGGGATTCAGAGTTTTTATCTTTTAAAAGTGCTTTGCCTGCTTTATGGAAAGTAGCACTACTAACAAGTAACAAAATTGTATTGAGTGTAGGTATTGGTAGTTCCAATTCATAAATAGCACCATCAGGTAATGGATTTACTGCTTTATAAGTTAAATAAGCAGCAAAGAATCCAGCAAAAGTCATTCCATCCGCAATTAGGAAAGTTATAAGACCAAACATTCTGAAATCTTCATGTGTTTCATTAACTTCAGAATTATTTTTTTGGATTTCTTTTGAGCTATCTAGAGTTGTCATGTGTTTTTATTTTTGTTCGGAAATTTCTTTACCATAACCATAAGGCTCTTCAACTAATGGAGCTTCTCCTTCCCAATTTTCAACTGGAGGAGGAGATGATGTTAACCATTCAGGTGTAAGAGCTTTCCAAGGGTTATCTCCAGCATCTTTACCATTTCTCACACTTAGTAATACATTAATTAAAAAAGGAATTGTACTTATGGCCATCAAAAGAGCCCCAAGGCTACTAATTTGATTAACGAACTGGAATTGAGGATCATATTCTGCAACTCTTCTTGGCATTCCATTTAAACCAAGCCAATGTTGAGGCGCAAAGCACAAGTTAAATCCAATAAAAGTAATGATAAAATGTAAAATTCCCAATTTTTCGTTGAGCATTTTTCCTGTTACTTTGGGGAACCAATGATAAATTGAAGAGAAAATAATAAAAACAGTCCCCCCATAAACTATGTAGTGAAAATGAGCTACAACGAAGTAGGTATCATGTACGTGAATATCGAAAGGTACCTGTGCCAAAGCAACTCCTGTGATACCTCCGAAAACAAAATTTATAATAAATCCGCAAGAGAATAACATTGCACTATTGATGGAGATTTTGCCTCCCCATAATGTTGCAACCCAATTGAAAAATTTTATACCTGTTGGAACAGCAATAAATGCTGTGGCGATAGTAAAGAACAATCTCATCCAAGGGGGCGTCCCACTCGTAAACATGTGATGCGCCCATACAACTAAACCTAAAACTACTATCCCCATTATTGAAAAAACCATTGTTGTATATCCAAAAAGTGGTTTTCTAGCATGTACAGGAAGTATTTCACTAACTAAACCAAAGGCAGGAAGGACCATAATGTATACAGCTGGATGAGAATAAAACCAAAATAAATGCTGATAAACTACTACATTGCCACCTAACACAGGATTGAAAAATCCTGTGTTAGCGATGATATCGAAGCTAAGTAGGATTAAAGTGCCTGCTAAAACAGGAGTTGACAAAACAACTAATAGACTTGTCCCAAGCATTGCCCAACAATACATTGGTAATTGCATAAGTTTTAATCCTGGCCTTCTTAGTTTGATAATGGTCGCTATAAAGTTTATTCCACCAAATATAGAACTGCCTCCAAGTAATAGAACGCTAAGAATCCAAATAATTTGTCCGGATTGAGGAGTAGTTATGCTCAAAGGAGGATAAGCAGTCCATCCAGCCTGAGCAGCACCCTCAACAAAATAGCTTGCAACCAGCATCAACCCTGAAGGAGGAATTAACCAAAAAGCTACGGCATTTAATCTTGGGAATGCCATATCTCTTGCACCTACATAAAATGGAATTAAATAATTTCCAAAAGCACCGTTAACTACAGGCACTATCCAGAGGAATATCATTATTGTTCCGTGTAAAGTTAAAACTTGGTTATAAACATCTCTTGGCATAAAATCAGACATTGGACTAGCTAGTTCAATTCTTATGGCACTAGCTAAGGTTCCTCCTATTAAATAGAAAAGAAACCCGCAAACTAAGTATTGTATCCCAATTACTTTATGATCAAGGCTAAAACTAAAGTATCTAAGCCAGCCTTTAGGTTGAAGGCTTTCATTATTAGTTTTTTGTGGATCAATTGATATTGTCATAAATTTACCTCTGGTTTTTTATTTTTGTTAAACCATTCCTTGTAATCAGATGCTTCTTCAACAATTATGGAGGCTCTCATACCTCCATGATATGGGCCACATAATTCTGCGCAAATTATCGGATATTTTCCTACTTTTGTAGGAGTAAAATTTAGAATAGTCGGTTGTCCAGGAATAATATCCTGTTTAATTCTGAACTCTGGTACCCAAAAAGCATGAATGACATCTTTGGATTCCATTTTCATTGATACTTTTTGATCAACAGGAACGTGTAGTTCTCCTGATATGAAATTGCCTTTGGGATAATTGAATAGAAATGCAAATTGCATAGCTGAAACTTCAATTGATAAATTATTTGCTGCTATTTCATTATCAGAAGTTTGACTTATTCCAGCCCATATTTTTTCAGTGTTAGAACTCATCATTTCGTGGTTATGATTTAGTTCTTTCATCCCTCCCATTCGATCGTAGATGTTGTAACTATATAAACCTATTAATAAAACAATTATTGAAGGGATAATTGTCCATACAATTTCTAAGCTTAAATTTCCCTCTAAAGCAATACCATCTCCTATCTGATCATTTCTTTTCCTAAACTTAAATAAGCTATAAATAACTGCTATTGTCATTCCTATGAAAATAATTAATCCAATGATGAAAAGAATTTTAAAAAGTTCATCGTAAATTGGCGCATTAATACTTGCTTCCTCTGGGAGCAAATTTACATTAAAACCAATCCAAAAAGATATAGCAAAAACGAGGGAAATAATAAGTATTAAATAAATGTTTTTATTTAACAATTGTTCTTTAAAATTTGTATTTATATTTTCAAGATATTCAATTTTTTTAATCCTGCATCCTTTGTTAAAAGAAAAACATTTAAATTCACAACTTCTTAAGATTTATGAAATAAAAGGCGTATTATTAATAACTTTTTAGATTTAATTGTCAGGGAAAAAAGATTAAATTAGTAAATTATTTTTTAAATTAAACATATTAATTTTTAATTAATGTTTGGTTTTTGAATCTAATTTATTATGCAAAATAATAGGTTTTATCCATTTGATTAATAACCAATTATATAAATCAAAATATCTGACAATTTTTAAAAGGTTGGGAAGTCATAGTGTACTTGCACTTATCGCACTAATCGTAATTGGAGGAGCTACGAGAGTGATGGAGGCGGGACTTGCCTGTCCAGATTGGCCATTATGTTATGGATCTTTTTTTCCTTTGAATCATATGAACCTAAGGGTATTTCTAGAGTGGTTTCATCGTCTAGATGCTTTTCTGGTTGGGATATTAATTCTTTTTAAATTTGCCCTCGCAATTATTTGGAAAAATGAAATTCCAAATTGGTTACCTAAAACTTATTCATTATTACTTTTTCTCGTTATCATCCAAGGATCTTTTGGAGCTTTAACAGTAATAAACCTGCTTGATTCATATATTGTTACTGGCCATCTTTTAATAGCTTTTCTACTTCTCATCACAACAATTTCAATAAATCAAAATTTAGAAAATGAAGACATAGAAGAGCCATTAACTTGGTGGAGATTATTATTATTTGTTCCTCTTTTACTTACTCTGATTCAATCTTTTGTTGGAGTAAGGCTCTCATCAACCTGGTCAGCACATATTTGCTTATCTTCTAATAAACAATGTCTAATTCTAAATACTCATAAATTATTTGCTTATCCAATTGCTTTTTCAATTCTATTTATTATTGCTACTGCAATTTATAAAAGAAGTTTGCTTTATGAAAATTGGAAATATCTCTCATCACTTATTTTTCTCTTGTTTTCCCAAATTACTTTGGGTGTTTTAAGTCTTAAAACAAATTTGAATGAACCTATTTTTATTATCGGTCATCAACTTAACGCCTCTTTATTCATTGCGATATTAACAACATTAATTTTTAGAAATCCTTTTACTAAAAAAGGTCTAAAACACTCCCTTAATTCCCAAATGGTCGGTATCAATTCATGAACAGTAGTAACTTAGAAAACTTGAACTATAAATCTTCAATTAGGGATGAAGTAGTACCTTCAAGAAAAAAATTAACTTTGCCGCCTTGGCTTGAAGTGGCAAAACCCAGATTAATACCACTTTTACTGGCCACGACTTTGGGAGGAATGGCTTTAACAGATGAGTGGCCTTTGTCTTCACCGAAACTTATCTGTACTTTAGGAGGCGGAGCTTTGGCAGCAGCAGCAGCAGGAGCTCTTAATTGTTTGTGGGAAATGGAATTAGATAAAAGGATGACAAGAACTAGTAAAAGAGCCTTGCCAGCAGGAAAGTTATCATCTGAGACTGTATTTTTAGCTGCTGTATCATGTACATTGGCAGCTTCGATGCTTCTAGTAAGTGGTGTAAATTATTTAGCTGCGGGATTAACTCTTCTTGGTTTATTTAGCTATGTAATTTTATATACAGTTATTTTGAAACCTCGTACAACAAAAAATATTGTTTTTGGAGGAGTTGCTGGTGCGATACCACCTTTAGTTGGAGCATCTGCTGCCACTGGGCATGTAGGTCTTAGTGGTTGGTGGTTGTTTGGTTTGGTAATGTTATGGACTCCAGCTCATTTTTGGGCCCTTGCAATTTTGTTGAAGGATGATTACGCATCTGTTGGTATTCCAATGCTACCCTCTGTTAAAGGATCTGTTTTTACTGCTAAAGCGATTTCTCGTTACGGATGGTCAACAGTTTTAATGAGCATTATGGGAGTTTTTGCTTTACCTGAAGGGGGTCTCTTATACGGAATTATGTTATTGCCATTTAATGGAAGACTTTTGCAATTAATAAATGAATTAAAGAAATCTCCTGATGATCTTCCAAGAGCAAAGTCTCTTTTTAGGTGGTCTATTCTCTACATGTTTGGCATTTGTCTTTTGTTATTAATTTCCAGAACCCAACTATCCGTAGAATTTGAGCAGCAATCTATGCAAATATTTTTGTCTTTAGTATCTCTGCTTAGTAATTAAATTAGATGTAAAATGTTTTTTAAGTAAATAGTAAGTTTGATGAATTATATAAAAGTTAAAGAGCTCTCAAAATCATATTCAGATATCAAGGCATTAAAAAATTTATCGATGGAAATTGAAGCTGGCACATTATTCGGAATACTTGGTCCAAATGGTGCTGGCAAATCAACACTAATAAAAATACTCGCTACTTTAATAGAGCCTGATAGTGGAGAAGTTTTTATAAATAATATTAATCTAATAAAAAATTCAAGGAAAATAAGAGAATTAATTGGTTATGTTGCCCAAGACATTGCACTTGATAAAATATTAACTGGACGAGAGCTTTTGGATTTTCAATCAGATTTATATCACATCAACAAAAACAAAAAATTTGAAAGGATAAATACATTAATAGATCAATTAGAAATGAATGATTGGATTGATCGTAAGTGCGGAACTTATTCAGGGGGAATGAAAAGAAGAATAGATCTGGCAGCTGGACTTTTACATTTGCCCCAAGTATTAATTTTGGATGAACCTACAGTTGGTTTAGATATTGAAAGTAGAAACATTATATGGCAACTTTTGAAAGATTTGAGAAATAATGGAATGACCATTATTTTAAGTAGTCACTATCTTGATGAAATAGATAAATTGGCTGACAGATTAGTGATAATTGATGATGGAAGAGTTATAGCACAAGGGACTCCTGCAGAGCTCAAAAATAAATTAGGAGGAGATAGAGTAACTTTGAAAGTAAGAGAATTTAGTAATCAGGAAGAAGCAAAAAATATATGTCAAATATTATCTTCAATAGATGGAATTAGTCAGATTATCATAAATGAAGCTCAAGGTTTCTCGATAAATTTTGTAGCAGATAAGGAAAAAGATTTACTTACGAAGCTAAAAGTGGAATTGGCCTTCTCAAAGTTTGAAATTTTTTCTCTTACCCAAAGTCAACCAAGCTTGGATGATGTATATCTTCAGGCAACTGGGAAAACATTATTGGATGCTGAAATTTCTATGGCAGGGAAAAGAGACCTAAAAAAAGAATCAAAGCAATCCATGCGATAAAAAAACTTTTGGTTAACTAACTATAATGAATACTAATTACTGCTAATTATGGAATTACAACAGTATAATTTATTTTTTTTATATCAAGAAACATTTGCTTTAACAAAGAGATTATTTATTCAATTAAAAAGAAGACCATCAACTCTTTTGGCAGGAATATTACAACCCATAATTTGGCTTTTTTTATTTGGGGCATTATTCTCTAAAGCTCCTGAAGGTTTTTTACCAGGAGTTGATTCTTATGGAAATTTTTTAGGAGCAGGACTTATTGTTTTTACTGCTTTTAGCGGAGCTCTAAACTCTGGTCTTCCTTTAATGTTTGATAGAGAATTTGGATTTCTTAATAGATTACTTGTGGCTCCTTTAACCAGCAGATTATCCATAGTTTTATCTTCTTTTTTCTACATAACAATCCTAAGCTTTGTTCAGAGTATTGTAATAATGGTGGTTTCATACATTTTGGGTTATGGATGGCCAAACTTATATGGTTTAGGAATTGTTTTTACAACACTAGTTTTATTAGTTCTTTTCGTAACATCCATAAGTTTATGTTTGGCGTTTGTTTTGCCTGGTCATATTGAATTAATCGCTCTTATATTTGTAATAAACTTACCCCTTCTTTTTGCAAGCACTGCTTTAGCTCCAATCTCTTTTATGCCAAATTGGCTAGGGTGGCTAGCTTCATTAAATCCATTAACTTTTGCTATTGAACCTATTAGGACTGCCTATACACAAACTATGGATTTAGAAATAGTGGCTTTACATGCCCCATATGGTGATTTAACTTGTAAGAGTTGTATCTCAATTTTATTTTCTTTAACAGTTTTTTCCTTGATTATTATAAGGCCTCTGTTAAATAGAAAGTTAAATTAGAAATTTTATGCTTTTAAAAAATCATTTAATAGAAGTTTTTAAAAAAGCCTCTTTAGAAAATAATTTTTTGCTTAAAGAAAATGTTGTTCTCAAGTGGGTGCATAGATTTGGGATTGATTCTTTAAATGATTTATTAATCCATACCCCAGCTCTAGGGGAATATCAGCTTGAAGAAGAAAATCAAGAACAAATCACTTTAATTGATGAAGTAGGTGAAGAAGAAAATCAAGAACAAATCACTTTAATCGATGAAGTAGGTGAAGAAGAAAATCAAGAACAAATCACTTTAATTGATGAAGTAGGTGAAGAAGAAAATCAAGAACAAATCACTTTAATCGATGAAGTAGGTGAAGAAGAAAATCAAGAACAAATCACTTTAATCG
>NZ_JAAORF010000001.1:408173-603219 GCF_017696275.1 Prochlorococcus marinus XMU1405
TCGATGAAGTAGGTGAAGAAGAAAATCAAGAACAAATCACTTTAATCGATGAAGTAGGTGAAGAAGAAAATCAAGAACAAATCACTTTAATCGATGAAGTAGGTGAAGAAGAAAATCAAGAACAAATTAAACTTGAATCATCAAAAACTTTTGAAAATATTGAAGAAACAAAGTGGGAATCAAATGGCCTGGAAACTGCTAGTAGTAATGGAATATCTAGCAAAAATCAAAATCATAATAAAATAAATAAATTTACTGAAACCCCAAAATTACCCTTACCTTATATTAAAAATTTAAGAAAGTGGATTAACAACGATAAAAAAGCTAGTTAGCTAGAAAGAACCTAATGATATTAGTACAAGTTAAATAGTTCTCCTTCAAAGCCTGATTTAAGCATGAGCCTTCATTTTTTCTAGTCTCTTTTTAGCTTTACATCATACCCGGCATACCCATGCCACCCATACCCGGCATACCCATGCCACCCATTCCTGGCATACCCATGCCACCCATTCCTGGCATACCCATGCCACCCATACCTGGCATACCCATGCCACCCATTCCTCCCATTGGATCTCCACCTGAACCTCCAGGGGCTGCGGCTTCAGGCTCTGGAATATCTGCCATCGCAACTTCTGTTGTTAGGAGCATAGCTGCAATAGATACTGAATCTTGAAGAGCTAATCTTATTACTTTGGTTGGATCTAATATTCCTGAATCTTTTAAATCCTCATATTTTCCTGAATTAGCATTAAAACCTTTGTTAAGTCTTTTAATTTCAGCGACAACTACATCTCCATTAAAACCAGCATTTTTTGCTATTTGTTTGGTGGGTTCCAAAAGGGCTTCTTTGACTATATTTATCCCTGTTCTTAAATCATCTGAAGATGTTTCACTTAAATTTAAAAGGTCATCTGATATTTCAATTAAAGTTTGTCCTCCTCCAGAAACAACACCCTCTTCAATAGCAGCTTTCGTAGCATTAAGGGAATCTTCGATTCTCAACTTTTTATACTTCATCTCTGTTTCTGTAGCAGCCCCTACTTTGATAAGAGCTACTCCTCCGGCTAGTTTGGCTATCCTTTCATTGATTTTGTCCTGATCATACTCAGATTCAGTTATATTGACTTCTCTCTTTAATTTCTCTACTCGCGCTTTAACTAAATCTTTAGTGTCTTCGAAGGCCACAATTGTAGTTTTATCCTTTGTAATAGTTATTTTTTTTGCTTTGCCTAAATCACTAATCGATACATTATCAAGTTTCATCGATTTATCTTCGCTAATTAACTTAGCGCCTGTAAGAATTGAGATATCTTCAAGGGCAGCTTTTCTTCTCTCACCAAATAACGGGGCTCTCACGGAAGCTACATTTAAAACCCCACTATTCTTATTCAAAACCAGAGTGGTTAAAGCCTCTCCTTCGATATCTTCAGCAAGAATAAGAAAAGGTGAGCCTGACTTCTGAATTTCTTCAAGTATTGGCACTAGATCAACCAAAGTTGAGATTTTTTGATCAGTTATTAATATTTTAGGGTTTTCAAGTTCACAAACTTGTCTTTCTTGGTCTGTTACGAAATATGGAGAACTATAACCTCTATCAAAAGACATTCCTTCAGTTATATCTAATTCTGTTTCTAGTGATTGAGATTCTTCAACAGTTATTACACCATCTGACGTAACAATATCCATTGCTTTAGAGATTATAGATCCAATTTCTTCATCACCTCCAGCACTAACTGTTGCAACTTTTTGGATGTCAGAACCACTTAATGAAATACTTTTGGAACTTAATTTTTCTAAGATAAAAGCAAGGCCTGCCTCCATACCTTTTTTTAACTCCATAGGGTTGGCGCCAGAAGCAATATTTTTTAATCCCTCCTGAACCATCTTCTGAGTTAAAATGGTTGCTGTTGTTGTTCCATCACCAGCACTCTCTTTTGTCTTGGATGCAACTTGTTCTATTAATTTCGCACCTAAATTAGAAATAGGGTTTTCAATCTCGATTTCTTTAGCAACTGTAGATCCATCTCTTACTATATCTGGCGAACCAAATTTCTTTTCTATTACAACGTTTTTTGCTTTTGGCCCAATAGTAACCTTTACTGCATTAGCTACAAAATTCACACCTTTTTCTAGCGCTTCTCTTGATTCATTAGAAAAACTTAACTGTTTAGCCATGTTTACTCAATCTTTTGTCTTATTCTAATCTCCCATAGAATCATTTTTAAGGGATATTTAATTAAGTGGGGAAAGCCGAATTTCTTTTAATAGGACATACAAATTAACTCAAATAAGAGTATCTTTAAGTTATGGAAGAAACAAATAATCTTATTTTTACTCTTACTGCAATCCTCGCGATTGCTATGACATTAATATACTTTCCTTTAAGATTTTTCTTAACATTAACTGCTAGAAGTCGAAGACTAAAACTTTTGCAAAAAATTAGAAGGTTGAGGGATGAATTAGGCCAGCCTTATGAAAGTACATGACTAAATACTCATACCCCCGTCTATACTGATTGTCTGTCCTGTAATGTAACTTCCTGCATCATTTGAAACTAAGAATGACACTAAGTTTGCAATTTGAGTACAACTTCCTAATTTCCCTAAAGGAATAACTTTTAGAATCTCTTCAGTATTAAGTTTTTCAGTCATCTCTGTTTCTATAAAACCTGGAGCTATTGCATTAACATTTATACCTCTTGAGGCAAATTCTTTAGCGCAAGTTTTGGTAAATCCAATAACTCCAGCTTTGGCTGCAGAATAATTTGCTTGTCCAGGATTACCAATTATGCCAACAACAGATGAAATATTTACGATGCTACCACTTCTTTTTTTCATCATAAATTTTGAAGCATATTTTGTACAAAGAAAAACTCCTTTTAAGTTTGTATTTAGTACATCATCCCATTGTTCCGATTTCATTCTCATCAATAGTCCATCTCTAGTAATTCCAGCATTGTTAATGAGGATATCAATATTGCCATTAATTTTGATTATTTCTTCAAAAGCTGAACTGACAGAATCCTCTTTTGAAACATCAAATTTTAATTTATGAGCTTTACCTCCTGAATTTTTTATTAAATTTACAACTTCTTCAGCTTTTTCATCAGAAGAAGAGTAATTAATAAAAACTTCTGCTCCCAATCGGCTTAGTTCTAAAGCAATTTCTTTACCAATTCCTCTGCTAGCTCCAGTGATTAAAGCAATTTTTCCTGATAATGAATCTTTATTGGACATTATGAAATTTTTATAATTTTCAATCGTAGTACTATTTGTGTAAAGATATTGCTTTTATTTATAATTGTCTAGAAAATATTAAAACCTTCTATTGTGCACTTTTTAATACCAGCTGCAGGGAGCGGTAGCAGAATGAAAGCTGGAAAAAATAAATTACTTATTGATTTAGAGGGAGAGTCTTTGATTTATTGGACACTTAAATCTGTATTTTCTGCAAGCTCAACAAATTGGGTTGGAATAATTGGGCAACCGAAAGATAAAAATTTATTATTAAATTCAGCAAAGGATCTTGCCCATAAAGTTCATTGGATAAATGGTGGGGACACCAGACAACAGTCAGTTTTTAATGGTTTAAAAGCGCTGCCAAAAGATGCTGAAAAAGTTTTAATACATGATGGTGCTAGATGTCTAATTAATCCTGAATTGATAGACCTTTGTGCTAAGCAATTAGATGAAAATGAAGCTGTAATTTTGGCTACTAAGGTAACTGACACAATAAAGATTGTTGATAATGAAGGTTTTATTAAAGAAACACCAGATAGAAATTATTTATGGGCTGCGCAAACTCCTCAGGGCTTTTTAGTAGATAGATTAAAAAAAGCTCATAAGATGGCAATTGATAAAAACTGGATTGTCACAGATGATGCCTCTCTATTCGAAATGCTTAATTGGAAGGTAAAGATTATTGAAGGTACTTATTCAAATATAAAAATCACATCCCCTATAGATTTGAAAATAGCAAAACTTTTTGTGAAGAACTCCTAGTTAAAAAGGTTTATCGATACTAAGAATTCCGTTATCACCATCTAAGGTTGCTTTATATCCATAAGGAATACAAGCATTCCCTGATATGTGGCCTACGGGGAGGTCAAAAAGAATAGGAAAATCATACCCTTGGAGTCTTTCAATAATGCAGTTTTTTAGTAAATCTTTCCATTCAAGGTCACAGGAATCATTAGAAAAACTTCCGAATCCAATACCCGCAATTTCAGTAAGTATTTTAGTCATTCTGAGGTAAGTCAACATGCGATCAATTTTATAAATATCTTCATTAATATCTTCAAAAATTATTATTTTCCCTTTGCAATCCGGAAAGTGACTAGTACCAATTAAAAAAGTAGCAATAGTTAAGTTGGAAACGATAATTTCTCCTTTAGCTTGCCCACTTCTTAAGGGAATTCCTCTTATGTCCTCAACATATCCCTCAAAAAGTAAATTTCTTAATCTTTCAAGACTCCACTCTGGCTCTTTGAAAAGGCCAGTAAGCATGGGGCCATGAATAGAACCAATAAATCCTTGAGAATATTTAGATAATAATAAAGAACATGTATCTGAGAATCCAAGCATTAAACCATGCTGCCAAGAAGGTTCTTTTTCTAAAAGTCTTGCTGAACCCCAGCCTCCTTTTGCAAAAATGATTAGCTTACTATTCTGTGCTTTTTCCAGTTCTTCAAATCTAGTTAGATCATCACCTGCAAAATAACCAAATTTTTTTGATAGAGAATTATTTTCATTAATTTCCAAGCCCCAGTTTTTTAAGATTTCTATGCCTTTTTGAAAATTTTCTTCTTCATCAATAAAGGAGCCTGGAGCTAAAATATCTATTAGATCTCCTTTTTTTAATCTAAAAACCATATTTAAAATTTATGAGGCAATAATAATTCCTAATAAAATGACTCCTCCATATATTGATTGATTTTTGAAGTGATTACCAATATTTTTTATTGATTGCTTTTCTTCAGGAAATACCTTTAGTATATCTCGCTGCATTAAGATTGCCGTTGTAAGCCAAATTGGCCAAAATATAAAATCCATTTGATTAATAAATCCGCATAATGCCAGAAAAATAGAACTTAATAAATAACAAATTTGAATAGTTATTCTTGTGTTATTCTGTAGGTTAACAGCTGAACTATTTATTCCAATTTCGATATCATATTTTTTATCCGCTAAAGCATAAATCGTGTCAAAGCCAAAAGTCCAAAAAATAGTAGCTAGCCAGCAAAACAATAAAACAACACTATTCAAATTGCCTTCATTTGCGGCCCATGGAATTAAGACAGCAAAACCCCAGCATATGGATAAGATTAATTGAGGATATTTAAACCATCTTTTGGCAGAAGGATAAATTAAAATAATAGGTAAAGCTAAAAAAGCAAGAGATATGGAAAGGATCCTGCCAGGTTGAGGTAGTGACAAAGTTAAAAAGAAACTACATAAAATTAAAAAGAAAAGAATTGAATAAGCCGTTTTAAGGCCGATTTTATTTGCAGCTAGAGGTCTATTTTTTGTCCTAAAGACTCTTTGATCAATTTTTTTGTCCCAAATATCATTTACTACGCAGCCTAATCCACTTACTAGTAGCCCTCCCAGGATTATTCTTAACAACATTAAAAATGATGGATTAGCATCTGGGGTTAAATATAAACTCCATCCAGCAGGAATAAGTAAGATCATTCTTCCAGTCGGCTTATTCCACCTCAATAATTCAATAAAATTATTTAATTTAATTTGTCGATTTTTATTTCGCATATAACCTATTGTATATTTCATAACTTTAAATAATCTTACTAGGATTAAATGATATCTATTATTTAATAATCAATTTTGGGTATATTTATTAATGGATTAAAGATATCTGCATCTCATAGAAAATGATAAATAAGAAAATGATAAATAAAAAAGATTTAAGATATTTTCAGGAGAATCAAATTTTAGTAGCTTCGATAGATATTGGAACTAACTCTACACATCTCTTGGTAGCAGAAATTAATCTGGAATTAAAATCATTTTCAATAAAATTCACTGATAAATCAACCACTCGTCTTGGAGAAAGAGATGAGGAGGGAAATCTTACTGAAGAATCAATCCAAAGAGCATTAGTTACTCTTAAGCGATTTAAGGAATATTGTAAAAGTAATGGAGTAAAAGAAATAGTAACAGCAGCAACAAGTGCAGTTAGGGAATCTCCAAACGGTCAGGATTTTATTAGAAGAGTTCTTGATGAAACTAATATTCAAATAGAAATGATAAGTGGTTCTGAGGAAGCCAGATTAATTTACCTTGGTGTTCTCTCTGGTATGGCTTTTGAGGATCAGTCTTTTGTAATCATAGATATTGGAGGAGGATCTACAGAATTAATACTTGCAGATAAAAAAGATGCAATAGCTCTTACCAGTTCGAGAATTGGTGCGGTAAGGCTTAAGAATGATTTTTTTAATAAAGAGTCTATGAATTCAGAAAGATCTAGTTTTCTAAAAACTTTTATTCAAGGATCTTTAGAACCATCCGTTCGAAAAATAAAGACTAGATCTAAGGGAGATAAGACTTTATCTATGATTGCAACAAGTGGCACTGCAACCTCATTAGGAAATTTGATTTCAGAAGATTTAGGAGAATCTAAACAAAAGTTGCATGGCTATAAATTTAAAAGGGAAAATTTAAAGATTGTATTGGAAAAACTAATTAAATTGCCAGTTTCGGAAATCAAGAAAATACCTTCATTAAGTGAGAGAAGATCAGAAATAATTATTCCAGGCGCATTGATATTAAACACCGCAATGGAGATGTTGAACTTTAATGAATTAATAATAAGTGAGAGGGCACTTCGAGAGGGTTTAGTGGTTGATTGGATGCTTCGCAAAGGGATAATAAAAAACGAGTTAAGTATTCAAAGCAATATTAGAAAAACAACCATAGTTCATCAGGCCAGAAAGTTTGGAGTAGACAATACAAGAGCTGAGAAAGTTATCGATATTGCCTTTCAAATCTATGATCAGACTAAAAATATCTTTCATAGCGATAATGACCCTAAAGCTAAAGAACTTCTTTGGGCAGCTTCTAATCTTTATAATTGTGGGAAATATGTGAATGTTGGTTCATATCATAAACACTCTTGGTACTTAATAAAAAATTGTGAGTTGTTGGGATATTCTGAAGCAGAAACAAATATTATTGCTTCGATCGCTAGATACCATAGAAAGACTCTACCCAAGAAAAGACATGAGTCTTGGCAAAATTTAATATCCAAAGAAGATAAAACATTAGTTCTAGAAATGTCATTAATTTTGAGACTAGCAGCATCTCTTGATCAAAGACCTGATAAGGTAATCTCCTCAGTTCAAATAAAATTGCAGGAAAATATTCTTACTTTTGAACTTTTGCCTTTAATTAAAAACCATGATCTTTTACTTGAAAAATGGAACTTAGGGTTATGCCGTAATGTAGTAAAAGAACTTAAGAATTTGGATTTAAAAGTTATTTAATTTTTAATAAGTTCTTGTTTTGGAATTTGATTCTGAGAAGAATCTGAAAATAAATTGAAAATTAAGGACGATGCGATTAGTCCGAGAAAGCCTGAAATTAAAATAAATAATAGAAACCCTACTGGATTGAGATTCTTAGATTGACTAGATTTATAATTTTTTTTTGAAACTTCTTCAACTATTTCTTCAATTTTCACTTCTTTCCTCTCTGTCTTAAATTCGTCCATTATAAATTTTGTATCAAGTTTGAGCTTCTGTGAAATACGTCTAATCATTGCCTTGACAAATACTTTTTCAGGTAGCTTTTCTTCACAACCTTCTTCTATGGCTTCAAGTTGATGAGCTCCGATTTTTAAATCAGAAGACAATTCTTCAATAGATTGATTTCTACTTAATCTAGCCTCTTTAATAAAATTTCCAATTCTCTTTAAAGAGGAATTTTCTCCATTATTGTCGTTTGCCGAAACAGATTTTATTTCTTTCAAAGTAAGTAAATTTTTACTAATTATAGTAATTAAAAATTTTCTATCAACTTTAAGATTATTTATTCCTAAAGAGATGTTTATAAGATGGATTATAAAGATTAGATCTTTTTTGAGAATTACTAATTGCTGGGCTAATTATGTAAATGGTTGTTCTAATTAGTTTTTTCGCAATAGAAAATTTTTCCATATCTTTTAATTCTATTAATGATGTCCAACCATCATCCCAAGATACTCTGAATCCAACAATCACTTTAGTCTCTGGAGGGTAAAACTCTAGTAGTGTGTCTTGAGACCTTTTCACATGCCTAGCACTTAAATAAAGACATATTGAGGAATTGTGTTTCGCAAGATCTTTCAGAGATTCTTTTTCGGGCATCCCTGTTCGCCCTCCTGCTCTAGTTAAAATTATTGTTTGCGTTACTTCAGGGATGGTTAACTCAGCTTCATGATATGCTGCAGCAACTTGAAAAGCACTTACTCCAGGAACAACCTCGATTTCAATTTTTTCATTTTTTAAAATTTCGATTTGTTCTCTAATTGCTCCAAAAAGGCAAGGGTCTCCATCATGCAACCTTACAACAGTTTTCCCTGCCTGAAATTTTTCTATCATAATTGAGGTGATTTGCTCTAAGTTAAGTGAACTCGTTTTTATTTTTTCAGAACCTTCTTTAGCAGAATCTAAAATCTTTTCAGGAATTAGAGAATCAGTCCAAATAATGACATCTGCAATTTTTATCTTTTTTAATGCTTTTAAAGTTAATAATTCTGGATCGCCTGGACCAACACCAATAAAGGATATTTTGTTATCCATTCTTTCTATTTTTCCCACTATATGTTCTCAATCTTAAAAAAAATATTCCAATTAATCCAGATGAAAATAGAAAAATACTTATAAATTGAGCCATTCTTATACCGCCATCACAGAAAGGTGGAAGTCCACCAATGCATAGTGGGTCAGTTCTTAAACCTTCAATCCAGAATCTTCCAAAGCTATAACTTATTAAATAAAGACAGCTAATAAAGCCAGGCCTGAAAAAATCTGTTTTATTTTGTTTATTAAAGGTAATAATAAGGACGATGAAAATTAAAAGATTCCACAATGACTCATAGAGAAATGTAGGATGAAAAAATTCATAATTAATAAATTCTAAAGGCCTATTTTGAATAGGTATAAATAATTTCCAAGGCAAATTTGTAGGAACTCCAAAGGCTTCATTATTGAAAAAATTTCCCCACCTTCCTATTGATTGTCCAAGAATAATCGAGGGTATTAATATATCTATAAAAGTTTTTAAATTAATTTTTTTCGACTTACAGAAATAGATAATAGATATTAATCCTCCAATTAGACCTCCATGAATTGCTATGCCTCCTTCCCAAACTGCAAGAAAAGAAGGTATTTGAATGATGTTATTGAATAGTTCAAAAGAAGTAAAAAAGTTCTCTCCGCTATATTGCCTCCACTCAAAAATTACGTAATAAGCTCTAGCTCCAATTATTGAAGAGATTATTAATGATGGAAGTATTTCACTAATGTACTCTGGGTTTATATTTCTTGCCTTTGCTAGTTTTTTAGAGACAAATAGGCCTATTAAAACTGAAACCGAAATAAGAAGTCCGTACCATCTAATAGTTATAAATCCTAAATTTAAAATAGATTCTCCTGGAGATTGTATAAAAGCTTGAAGTATAAGCATTTAGAGAAAGTTAGATACCCTCTGCTGCTTGCACTTTTTCTACTTGTTTTTTCTTTAATACTAAAAGTATTTGTGTTAAGCCTACACCAATGAAGAATGCAATCAATCCAATAACTCTATAAGGGCTCTGAAGCACAACCTCAGCATCTAATTGTCCAAAGCCACCAACGTTGGGATCATTAGTAAGAGGGTCACCCACATTAATTTTGTCTTGCTCATTTACGATAAGTTGAGGACCAACAGGCACTGCTTCAGTAGTTATTTCACCATTATCGTTTTCTATATTGACTAGATAGCTACCATCTTCAATTGTTTCTATTGAATTTATAGTTCCTGCGGTGGAAGAAGTGAATACTACATTATTGCTCTTGTCTCCAGTTGGATATACCTGACCTCTACCTCTATTGCCTCCAATATGCAACGAGTATTTTCCATAGTGATATTCTTTATTAGTGGATGGGTCAGGGGAAAGTACAGGGAAAACGATTTCTTTATTGGTATCGCCAGGTAAAGGTCCGACAATAATGATATTATCTTTCTCTTCACTGTAATTAGTGAAGTAAACACCTTCTGTCTCTTCTTTTATTTCTTCGGTCCATCTTTCTTGTGGAGCAAGTTTAAAGCCATCAGGCAGCATTACAACAGCACCAACTTGTAATGGGACTTCCGAACCATCAGCACCTATCTCTTTTAAATCATTTTTGTAGGGTATTTTGACTACAGCTTTGAAAACACTGTCTGCTCCAACAGATTGGGGAACTTCTGCAATTGTAGGCATCTGAGCTAGATGACAATTTGCACAGACTATCTTACCTGTGGCTTCTCTTGGGGATTCGTAGTTTTGCTGAGCCCAAAATGGATAAGCAAAACTAATCTTTGGATAAAATACAATGCTTGAAATGAAAAGCAGAGTACAGATTAATAAACTTGTTTTTTTCATGATTTGATTTTTAAGACCTTTCATTTTTTTATGCCCACCATGGATTTTCATTAGTTCTAAAGTCAGTTTCTGACCATTGTTTGACGAGTACAGCATCATCTTCAATATCGACATGAGCTAGAGCTAAAGATAAAGGCGCAGGCCCTCTTACTACCTTCCCGTTAGTATCGTACTGACTGCCGTGACAAGGACATATGAATTTATTAGCACCACTATCCCATGGAACAACGCAACCTAAATGAGTACAAATTGCATTTAAACCAAATTCTCCTATTTCCCCACCCTCATTAACTATTAAATAAGTTGGATCTCCCTTTAGACCCTGAACTAAACTTCTGTCTCCTGCTTGATGGGTAGCTAACCAACCTGTCTTAGTTATTGGATTCCCTAATTCATCTTTGGCAGAAGTTCCACCTCCACCACCGCCTGCTCTTAAAGGCATGAAATAATTCGCTACAGGGTAAAGGGCTCCTAAAGCTACACCAGTTGCAGTACCAAATGTAAGAAGATTCATAAATTGCCTTCGACCCATTGAAGGGACATCATTGGAACTTAATTGAGTCATTCGCTACTTGGTTCTGTTATTTATTAGTTATTATGGAGCAAATTGTTCAATTTCTGTTGCAAATAGATAGGACTTTTAATAATTTAAAGTAAAAGTTTAGGAAGTCTTAATTAATTAATTTAAATGAACCCTTTGCTAGTAGATGAAGTTATACATTATTTGATTCATCGCTGGGGGAAAAAATATGATTTTAGACTCTTTAGAAGAGGAAAATTCGTGTATTTTCAAATGATGTGGGGATTTCTTGGACAGGAATCATTCCCTTTAAGTGAAGATGAATATAAAAAATCGATAGCTGATAAAATCGAGATTTTAAATAGATGTGGATATTCAGAAGAAGTAAGGGAATGGCTAATGAAAGTCAACGCTAAGCCAAGGTTAGGAAGAGCTGTCAGCTTGCAATTAGATCTTAATGAGAAGATGAAAGAGTTTTTGACTTAAGATTTTCTGATAAGTAAGTTAATCCAGTACCCACAAAAAATAAAAACACAATCGATATAGATAGCAATGACATAGTCAATGGGTCAGTTGAAGGGGTAATCACTGCAGATAATATTGCAGAGGAAATTACAACTATCTTCCAATTCGAAATCATTTTTTCTGTTGTGATTATTCCAAGAGAACCAAGAATAAATTGTAATACTGGCAATTGAAAAGCTATTGCGGTGCTAGACATTAATAAGAGAACAAAATCAAAATATCTTTCTATAGACCAAGTTGGTTCAACAATATCAGCACCGAAACTAATGAAGAAATTTATTGCTGCAGGGACTAATATCCACCATGAAAAAATTAATCCTAAAAAAAACAGAAGACCTGAACCAAAAACTGCAGGTAAGATGAGGCTTTTTTCTTGTTTTGTTAAACCAGGAGAAATGAATAATATTATTTGATAAAAAATATAAGGCATAGAAACTATCAATCCGCTGTAACCTGCAACTTTAATAGCGACAAATAAAAACTCTCCTGGAGCAAGTTGTAGTAAATGAATATCACCAGCTGGAATTTCTAAAAAAGATATTAATGGCTTTATGATGAGAAAACTAAAGAATATTGAAATAAGTATTGAGTAAATTGAGTTTAGTATCCTTTGACGAAGCTCCTCTAAATGATCACTAAAAGTCATCGAATCTGATAATTTATTTTCACTTTGACCTGTACCTCTCATTATTATTTCATAAAAATTGTGTAAGAAAAAGGTTTAAAACTTCTATTGTCAAAGTCCAATTTATTTTTCGATAAACTTAATTATTTGCTTAATTTAGGATTTGTTGGATCTGGTAATAAGAAAGGAGGGGCATCATTTAGAGATGATTCACCATAAGTTTCATATTCTCTATATCCACCCATTTTCCCATTTGTTTTCATTAAAGCGCTTACGAAGGCAAGTAGTAAGAAAACAGTAGGAGCTCCAATTATTAAAGCAGCACCAAATAGATATCCAACAATAAATTCTGGAAAGCTATGATTTCCTAAAAATTCATGAGTGCCTAAAAGAAAATCAAACATTTAGATTTAAAAATTTTTTTTATTATAAACTAAATTACTGTTTTAAGATTTTTTTTAATGTAATCTTCTCCTCTTGTAGGATTTCCCCAAATAATTTCTCCATTTTTAAAGGAAACGCAACCTGGCCCTCCGTTTTTGATTTTTTGCAAATCTTTAATCTTTACTAAATTAATTGGAACTTTAATGTTTCTTTTTGCCTTACTAAATAAAGCAGCTAAATCTGCAGCTATTTGAAGATCTTGTTCAGATGCTACTTGAGATGAAGACTTCAAAACTACATGACTGCCTGGTGATTCCTGTGCATGAAACCATAAATCGCCTTTTTTTGAGAATTTAAAGCTTATTAAATCATTTTGCCTCATATTTCGCCCTACCTGAAGCTTCAATCCTGTGGGAGTGTCAACTTGAATTGGTGAAGACTCTATCTCATATATACTTTTCTGATCTTCTCTTTGCTTCTTGATATTGAACTCGTTACAAATTTCTTCCATAATTTCTTCTAGTAGCTTGATTCTCATAAAAAGTTTTTCATGATTTAAAGAATTTAAATTTTCTAGAAGCATAGTGAATTCGTCTAATCTCTCTATATTTGTTTTGTAAATACTTAATCTTTCTTTTATTAATTCTCTAGATCTCTTTAGTTTTTTTGATTTTTTATATAGTTTTTGTCCCTTTATAATATCTTGTTTTTTAATTTCATGTGAGGCAAATATAATATCAGCTTTTTCTTTATATATCTCGTAGTTTTCTGATTTTTTCAGAAGATCAAATTGAATATTTAAATTCTTTTTCTCAGTATTGGTCTGTTTAAAAATTATCCCTTCAATTTTCTTTTCCAATAATTCAAGTTTTTTTTGTTTCAGATAATAATCATAATAATTCTCTAAACTATTGCATAAATCTATTTTATTTTCGCAATTAATTTCTTTATCAAAAAACCAAACGCAATAAAAATCATCGTTAAATGTAGAAAACTTAAAGTTATTGTTTTTAAACCTATTTATCCAAATCTTCCAATTTTTAAATATCTCCTTTAAGTCTGAATCGCTAATGAAATCGATATTTTTTTCCATTATTTGCGGATTACCAGTTTTACTAATAACCTCTAATTGTTTTGTGAGGATAGGGCTTACTCCTTGATAGGTATTTATTAAACAGTATTTCAAAGACTCAGGTACTATTGAAATTGAGTTTTTCCATGATTGAAAAGACTCATCTTCTCTAGGTTGTTTTTTGAGATTAATTGGAGGGCCAGAATAAATTGATCCTGTTGAAATTGTTCTAAAACTAGATTGACTTGATTTAATTTGTTTACCAACGGCAATTATTTTTTGTTTATTATCCAAATAAAAAATATTGCTATGTTTTCCCATTAATTCAAAAATTAAATATTTATTAATTTCATCTCCAGGTTTTTTTGCAAAACTAAATTTTATAACTCTCTCGAAATCATCTTGATCAATCGAAATTAAAGCCATATACTTTAATCCATATCTTATTTGTTTAGAAAGTGTGCTTTCTCTCCCAATCTTTTCTGGCTTATTTATCTTTAGTATTCTAGGAGAGTCTCCATTCCATGAAACTTCTAACCATGTTTGAGAATTAACTCCTCTGAAACATAATTGAATTGTATTAGGCTCTGGTTGTTGGGCAGTATCAAACTTTGTAGGTAAGATGTTCTTCGTCAAATAATGCAAGACAGATCTAATAGATGTAATATCCATTATCTGTGGAACACCTTTTTGCATTATTCCATTCCTTTTTAATTCACAAGATGTTTATCTTACTGTAAAAATTTTAATATGAAAAATCAAAAAAAACTTATTATCCTTACTGGACCCAGCGGGGTAGGTAAAGGAACAGTTGTTAAAGAAATATTAGGTAAAGAAAAAAATTTTTGGCTTTCAATATCTGCAACTACTAGAGAACCTAGAGAGGGAGAGAAAGACGGAGAAAATTACTATTTCTTAAATCAAGAAAAGTTTAAAGTAATGATTGAACAAAACCTTTTCCTTGAATGGGCTCAATTCGCTGGAAACTACTATGGAACCCCTTTGTCTTCTGTTAATGAGAAAATAAAAAAGGGATTTACCGTTCTACTTGAAATTGAAGTAGAGGGTGCAAGGCAAATAAAAAATAAGTTTCCTAATTCACTGTCAATATTTTTACTTCCTCCGGATAAAGAAGAGTTAGAGAGAAGAATAAGAAATAGGGGTACAGAAAAAGAAGAAGCAATTAAGAAAAGACTCTCAAGGGCTAATTATGAGATTTCAGTATCAAATCAATTTGATTTTGCATTAACAAATCACAATGTTGATGAAACAGCAAAAAAAATAATCAAGTTAATAAAAACTTGATTATTTTCTCTTTATCAACTCATAGGATGGAATAATAAATCTGGGAAAAACCTATTAAATTCAATAATTATTCCAGCTGTAAGGCTTAGCCAAATTGCTGCTACCACTGGAGCAGATCTGACAAATTTTGTGTTTAGAATTTTGAACATTTGTTTTATGAAAGTTTTTTAAGGATGTTTAGCGAGGACCATTAAGTGTAATATTGTTGTCTTTCTCTCTTAAATCTCCATTTCTACCTTGTTTATTAGCAAGAAGAGGCCATTGCGCTCCTTTGACAAGACATTTTCTGGCTAAGTCTAGGTCAATAATGATCTCAAGATCTGCTGGATTCTTAGTCTTTTTTGATTCAATGAGATACTCTCTTCCTGACCAACCAATAATTCCAGCAATGTAAATAAACAATACTCCTGGTATAAGTAAATCTCCTTCATGACCTCTATTTAAAAGGGCTCCCCATGGCTCAAGAGGAGGTCCAATTATTAAATGTGGAAGACCATCATCTCCGCATGATGCTTTCCCATATCTTTCAAATCTTGCGATGTCTTTTTGAGTAGTTGCAGTATTTGCTCTCTCAATGAATTTAGGATTATCAGAGCATTTTGTGAGGGCTGAAGCAGTATATTCTGTGCTAGCTCTATCTGCGTTTAAGGCAGGCCCATTTGCAGCTAGAGCAATTGGAGTAATTCCGAGGAACAGAAAAACTGAGGTTATGATTGAAAAAAAGAATTTCATAAGTTGCAATCTTTAATTCCTTATAGTGTGTTAAGTAAGAAATTAATATTAAAATAAGACAAGTTGAATCAAAAATGCATAAAGTTTTAGCTATTGAAACAAGTTGTGATGAGACATCTGTCTCAATAGTTTCCAATATTGGCGATACTTTTAGAATACATTCAAATATAGTTGCCTCTCAAATTGAAGATCATTCAAAATGGGGAGGAGTTGTGCCTGAACTTGCAGCTAGAAAGCATTTAGAGTTATTACCTTTTGTTTTAGATAAGGCTTTGGAAGAATCAAAGATTAAAATTGAGGAAGTCGATTACATTGCGTCAACTGTAGCTCCTGGATTAGTTGGTTGTTTACGAGTTGGCTCAATTACTGCAAGATCACTTTGCATGTTACATTCAAAACCATTTTTGGGGATTCATCATTTGGAGGGGCATTTATCTTCAATTCTATTTTCAGAAAACTATCCAAAGAAATCTTTTCTTACATTACTTGTTAGCGGTGGGCATACTGAATTGATTAAGGTTGATGATAGAAGGGGGATGCAAAGATTAGGTAAAAGTTTTGATGATGCTGCTGGAGAAGCATTTGATAAAGTTGGCAGACTATTAGGTCTTAGTTATCCAGGAGGACCGGCAATAGAAAAGATTGCTAAAAATGGGGACCCAATGAAATTTAATTTACCAAAATGCAAGATATCTGATAAAAAAGGTGGATTTCTCAAATATGATTTCTCTTTTAGTGGTCTAAAAACTGCCGTATTGAGATTAGTTGAGAGAATAAATTTGGATGGGAAGACAGTTCCAATTCCAGATATCGCTGCAAGTTTTGAGAGAGTAGTGGCAGAGGTGTTGGTAGAGAGAACAATAAAATGCGCAGAGGATCATAGCTTGGATAATGTTGTTGTGGTTGGAGGAGTGGCTGCTAACAATACATTAAGAAAAATGATGATTAATGAAGCTAGTAAAAAATCTATTAAAGTTCATTTAGCTCCGCTTGATCTTTGTACAGATAATGCGGCAATGATTGGAGCGGCGGCTTTGTTCAGAATCAAATTTAAGGATCATTTAAGTTCCCTTAAACTAGGTGTCGCAGCAAGACTATCAATTGAACAAGCAAACACCCTTTATGAAGAAAACCCTCCTTTCTAATTTCAATGAACAAACAACCTAAAATCGAGATTAAAGAAACAAAAAACTTTGTTGATAAAAAGGAACTGAATTTGTGGAAAAGAGGATTTACCCCTCAAGCTGAAATATGGAATGGAAGGATGGCAACTGTTGGTATTGGAATTATATTTATAATTATTGCTTTAATAAGCCAGCTTTCTTAATAGAAATAAGATTCATTTTTAAAAAGTAGTTTTGAAAGATTTAATAGAAATTCCCCTTCTTCAACTGATTAATTAAATTAAAAAGTATTGTATTTATTGGACTTGAGATAAGATTATTGATTTAATCAAAATAATTAATATTTTTATTATTTATAATTTTATATGACGCCTGAAAGGCTTGGATTACTTTGGGGGATAACTGTATTTGCAGGTGCTTGCGCTCGATTATTTTCCTCTTTTACAGGATTCCCAAGTGTTGTAATTTTATTACTTTCTGGATTATTCATCGGAAGATCAGGATTAGGACTTGTTGAACCTTTAGATCTCGGGCAGGGACTTGAAACTATTGTGGGGCTTTTGGTCTGTTTGGTTCTTTTTGAAGGAGGATTAAATTTAAAACTGCCTGAGGGGAATATAAGAAATACAGTTTTGAAAATTTCATTGGTACGACTTTTTATTTCTTTATCAGCTGGAATTTTTATTGCTCATTGGCTGGCTGGCCTCTCATGGCAAGTCGCAGGAATATATAGTGCCATAGTTCTAGCTACTGGACCAACAGTTGTCTCTCCATTAGTGGAACAAATAAAATTAGCTTCCCCACTCTCGGAAGTTTTAAAAGCTGAGGGGTTGTTACTTGAACCGATTGGTGCAGTACTAGCATTACTACTTTTAGAACTGACTTTAGGGGACCTTCGTGGGATTAACGATGTATTTATAGCATTAATGCAAAGATTAGGGGGTGGAGTCTTAATCGGATTAAGTGCAGGATGGTTACTATCAGAAATTTTAAAAAAAATAAAAAATGAAGCCTCATTTGGCATAGAGCTTCAAGTTACCCTTGGATTTATTTTCCTTGTGTATGGAATTTGCGAATATTTTTTACCAGAATCAGGCTTGCCGGCCTCAGTCGCAGCAGGTTTTATTGTAGGTAAAAGAGAAGTTATAGATAAGGAGAGATTGGATAATCTAATAGGTGAATTAGCCCAATTAGCAATAACTGTTCTTTTCCCTCTTTTGGCCGCTGATGTTTCTTGGGGTGAATTAAGTCCGCTTGGATGGGGAGGGGTTGTTTGCGTTTTTATGTTGATGGTAATTGTTCGCCCCATCTCTATCTGGATAGCAACAATGGGAAGAGAATTGAACTTAAAAGAAAAAATATTTTTAGCCTGGTTAGCCCCAAGAGGTATTGTTACAGCAGCTGTAGCTTCACTTTTTTCTATCAGATTAGAGCAGGCTGGTATTCTTGGAGCTGGCCGTCTTCAAGGTCTAGTTTTCCTTACTATATTGCTGACAGTAGGAATACAAGGTCTTTCAGCTAAACCATTAGCTAATAGGCTTGAACTAGGCCAAAAAAATAATTTAGATTGATTAAAGGCATCTTTCAATTCGGGTTCTATCAGTTTTACTCTCTGCGAAAAGCTCCCAACTTTGAATCAAATCTGGCCCACTGAGAGATCCAAAAAAGGCTACTCTTAATGATTTCATTAATATCCCTTTTTTAATATTATGCATTTTTGAGATTTCGTTTAGTATTTCTTTGGCTCTCTCTTTATTTAGTTTTATGGTATTTCCCTCAATTAAAAAATTTAAGATTAGTTCAAGAGATAGTTTGGTATCCTTGCTTTTCAGAAAATCTTTACCTTCTTTTTGAATTGGAGGAATTAAGAAAAATGGTTTTGATTGATCAATTGTATCTTTTAAAAGAGTCATAGAGTCTTTAAGCAAAATTGCTAATTTATAAGCCCATTCTTGAGATGGAGGCACCCAACCAGCATCATCCCAGTATTTCCTCATTGTCTTACTTAACTCTATTGATTCCATATTTTTTATATATTGAGAATTAATCCAGTTGAGTTTTTCCCAACTGAATTTAGCTCCAGCTTTATTTATATCTGATAATTCAAAAATTTCAGATATCTCTTCAAGTGAAAGAATTTCTCTGTCGGCAGATTTTGGAGACCAACCTAAAAATGCCATATAGTTCGATAAGGCCTCAGGTAAATATCCCATTTCTCGAAATTCGTCTATTGAAGTAACGCAATCTCTCTTAGATAATTTTTTCCCTTCGCTATTTAGTATTAAGGGTGTATGCGAAAAAGTTGGCAAATTAAAATTTAATGCTTTATAAATCAATATTTGTTTTGCAGTATTCGAGATATGGTCTTCACCCCTTACAACATGAGTAATATTCATGAAATTATCATCAATTACAACTGCAAGATTATACAAAGGATCTCCAATTTCATATCCCTTAGCCCTTCTTGACAAAACTAAATCACCACCCAAGTCCTTACCTTGCCATTTTATTTCGCCTCTTATCTGATCAACCCATTTAATTTCAATCTTTTCATCAATCTTAAACCTTATTACTGAAGTCCTTCCTTGGGATATGAATGTTTCGATCTCTTCTTTTGAAAGATTTCTGTGTCTATTATCATGCTTTGGAGGTAATCCTTTCTTTTTTTGTTCTTCTCTTAATTCAGATATCTCTTCTTCTGTTGTAAAGCACCTATATGCAGCTCCACATTCCAATAGCTTTTTGATATAACTTTTGTGAATCGAAATTCGGTTACTTTGATTTATAGGTTCTTCATCCCATTTAAGTCCAAGCCATTTCAAGCCATCTAATATATTTTTTGTATATTCAGATTTAGATCGAAGAAAATCTGTATCTTCTATTCTGATAAGAAATTTTCCACCTATTTTTTGTGCATACAACCAGTTGAATAATGCTGTTCGCGCTGTCCCAATATGGAATAAACCCGTTGGACTCGGGGCTAGTCTTAAACGTTTTTCCAAATTTCTTTTAGAAAAAACGGGACCGACGGGATTCGAACCCGCAACTTCCGCCGTGACAGGGCGGTGCTCTAACCAGTTGAACTACGGTCCCAGAGTTTTGTTCTAAGTTTATTTAGAACTTCATTCATAAAATTATCAGATCATAATACTTAATTTATGGGGTTGTAATAAAAAAAATTTATTAATTTGAGGATTTACAGAAATAATTAGTTTTTCAACTGGCTTAATTTAAGCAACTATTTATTTTTGAGGTCTAAAACCTGCAGGTTCTATCAACCTAACTTGATTGCCTCTAGCGGTAAATTCTCTGCCTTGGTCACTTTGTACGACTACTCTTCCACCAGACTTAACTCTGATGACTCTTGCACGAACCCATCCTAAAGCTGCTGATTCGAGGACTTTTACTACGTCCCCAGGTTGAAGATCTAACTCCATCTTATGAAAAAATGATTTACAAAATGTTGATCAAACGCGTCGTGGAGGACTTGAACCCCCGACATCAGGTTTTGGAGACCTGCGTTCTACCAACTGAACTAACGACGCATTTAGGTAATTATAAGCGTCTTTGTGACCAATAAGTTGATTAATTTACAACTTTATCGATCAAAGCGTTGTTTTACGCGAGTAGCTTTTCCTACTCTATCTCTTAGATAGAATAACTTAGCTCTCCTTACTTTACCTCTACGCTCAACTTTTAGAGAGGCAACCTGTGGACTATGTAGCATAAATACTCTTTCAACGCCTATACCCTGAAAAATTCTTCTAACTGTAATAGTCTGGTTAATACCTCCATGCCTTTTTGCTATGACAACACCTTCATAAGGTTGGACTCTTTCTTTATTACCTTCTGTAATTTTTACTCCAACTTTAACAGTGTCCCCAACATATATTTCAGGTAATTCTTTTTTTAATTGTTCATTCTCAAATTCCTTAATAAGGTTTGATGCGCTCAAGGTTTGTGTAGTCTCAGAAACCGTGTTTTTTTCTTTTTGTTCAACTGCTACATCAACTGATGCATCAGCTTTAATACCGGTTTCTAATTTCTTCTCTTGTTTCTCTTTAGCCATTTTGGTCTTTATTGTCCTACAAGTTTTATATCTTAACCTTTTGACTCGCCTTTAGTAACCTTTTTGGTAAATGAAATTGTTTTTGAAAACATTTGGAATCCTGTTACGACCATCCATAAAACTCCAAGGGAATTCAATATTACGTATATAAGTTCTCCATTATCTCCAAGCCATTCGCCCTCATGGAGAGACATTAACCAATGAACTTGTTCTCTAGAGTAACCTAGTAAATCTTTTGAAACCCTATATAGAAGACCTGTAATTGAAGATATAAATAATGGAAGAAAAACCCAAGGCGCCAAAGCCTTATGAAATTGCCTAGAATTAAAAAAACTTTTCATTTTTGTTTCTTCCCCATTGTTATTGATAGATTTAAAGTAGCCAAGACCATAAAGGCTATTTTGAATATATTTTCCTAATACTATTATTTATTCCAATGAGACATTTTGCAGATCTTTTGTTAAATAAAAATAATTCCAAGGCTAATGATCAAGTTCCTTTTATTCAGAGGAGAAGAGGAATTGAAATAAAGTCTTCACGTGAAATAAATTTGATGAAAAAATCTAGCAGGATTGTAGCAACTGTTTTGAGGGAAATTAATGACTTAATTAAACCTGGAATGAGTACAAAAGATTTAGATGATTTCGCAGAAAAGAGAATAAAAAGTTTTGGAGCTGTTCCAAGTTTTAAGGGCTATCATGGATTCCCTTCTAGTATTTGTTCTAGTATCAATAATGAGGTTGTTCATGGAATACCAAATAAAAATAAAATAATTAAAAATGGTGACTTGGTTAAAATTGATACAGGGGCATATTTAGATGGCTTCCATGGAGATAGTTGTATATCAATTTGTGTAGGAGAAGTTAGTGCAAAGGCTCAAAAACTTAGCGATGTAGCTTATAAAGCATTGTATGCAGGTCTTTCGAAAATCAAAGCAGGTAATACACTTCTAGATGTGGCTGGGGAAATTGAAGATACTGTTTTAAAAAATGGCTTTAGTGTTGTGGAAGACTATACAGGTCATGGAGTTGGAAGAAATCTTCATGAAGAACCATCGGTATTTAATTTCAGGACTAAGGAGTTGCCCAATGTCGTCCTTCGTGAAGGAATGACATTAGCTGTGGAACCTATTGTTAATGAAGGGACTAAATTTTGCAAAACATTAAATGATAGATGGACCGTAATAACAAAAGATGGAAAATTATCGGCCCAATGGGAGCATACAATAGTTGTTTTAAAAGATGGTATTGAAATATTGACAGATAGAGATTTCTAGACACTAAGATTTGTATTTATAGATTATTTGGCAATACAAAAAATTAAAAAATTCTTTCAATGGGAAAAGCAGGTAAGTTAATGGGTTTGGACTAATGATTATTAAATAATTTTTTGAATTAGCTAAATCATACATTCTTTCAGAAACAAATTTTGGACTCATTATTCCAATAGGATTTAGTTCTGATTTAAAAGGCCCTAAGATGATTTTTTTAATTATTAATTTTTTCTTTGTATTGTTGTCTAAAAGATTTTTTTTGAAAGAAACTAATTTCCCAATAAGGGATTTGCTAATCTCATATGACGGATTTAATGCTGGTAATATTTCTGCTTCAGATGTGTTTATCCATACCTCTTTTTTTACTAGAGAATCATTTTTTAGAGCAACATCTTCAAATAAATTCAAAAATTTGAATTTGCTTAATGCATTTATTTCTATCGAGTTTTCATAATTGGAATTTTCTCTACTCAAATCATAAATGCCATGATTCAAAATTAAAATATCTATCTTTTCTAATTGTTTTTTTAATGACGACTCCTCCCCACATTCCCATTTAATCCATTCATTTGGAGATTCAAGATTTGTTTCATAATTAGTTTTACTATGAGTAAATCCAATCACTTTATATCCTTTTTTACGAAATAACTTTGTAAGTTCTTTCCCTAGCGCACCTGAGGCTCCAGTAATCCCTATCGTTTTTTCGTTTTTGGTTGAATTTACCATTTTGCTTGATTTTTATGAGATACCAAAGAATTAAAATAAATTTACCAAAAAAAGATTATTTCTTTTTTTTATTTGATTAAAACTCATAAATAAATGTTTGTTTAGTTCTAGAAAAAATATTATCTTAAACCTATTGATAAATAATTTTACTAATTATGAGCGATATATTATTAATTGGTTCTTGTGAGCCATTTAGTGGTAAGTCTGCAATGGTTCTTGGGATAGCAAAAAAACTTTTACAGAAGAAAAAAAAAGTACGCATAGGAAAACCCCTAGCAACATGTATTGAACTTACTAATCTACCTTCAATGTCTTATGAAGGATTAATAGATGACGATGTTAAGTTTATTGGATCTACATTAAATATCGAAGAGGAGAATTTAATTTCTTCAGTAGGATTATTGGATAATATATCAGCTGAAAAAAGAATCTTCAATAAAGACTTGCTCCCAGGAAAAGGTTTTGATCAAATTGAAGCATTGGTTAGTGATGATTTTGAAGGTCTTAATATTTTAGAGGCTGCTGGAAGTCTTCATGAAGGTATGATTTATGGCTTAAGTCTCCCACAACTAGCTAAGGATTTAGATGCGAAAGTTTTAATTGTGAATTTGTGGGAAGATTGTAAAAGTGTGGATGCATTACTTGATGCGAAAAAACAATTAGGTGAGAAATTGGCTGGAGTTGTATTGAACGGAGTTGTGCCGCAAGAAGTCGAAAAAGTTAAAAATGAAATAATACCTTCACTTGAAGATCTGAATATTGAAGTATTTGGGGTGATGCCGAAATCACCACTTCTTAGAAGTGTCACCGTCGGTGAGCTTGTAAGAAGACTAGATGCCCAAGTAATTTGTTGTCCTGAAAAAGATCAATTACTTGTTGAAACATTAAGTATTGGTGCAATGGGGGTGAATTCTGCTATGGAATTTTTCAGAAGAAGAAGGAATATGGCTGTAGTTACTGGAGCTGATAGAACTGATATCCAACTCGCTGCTTTGGAGGCTTCGACTCAATGCCTAATTTTAACTGGTTTAGGGGACCCTTTGTCACAATTGATTCATAGAGCGGAGGAATTGGAGGTGCCAATTTTAAAGGTGGAATTAGATACTCTTTCTACCGTAGAAATTATTGAACAAGCTTTTGGACATGTCAGAATACATGAATCAATTAAAGCTTCTTATGCTATTCAATTAGTTCAAGAGCATGTAAATCTAGAAAGAATTCTGGAAAAGATAGATTTTCCCTGCAATTTTTTAGATAAATGCTAATTTCAAATATAGGAACTTTATTATTTTGAGTCGCTCTTTAGATCTACCCGCCACTGAAGGCGTTGATGCCTTAGCTCAAGAACTTGCAAAACTCCAAGATAATGGGAAAAGGAGAATTGCTTTTTTGGGGAGTAGACACGTACCGGTTGTCGATATCCATTTAATTGAGTTGATAGCAAGGTCTTTAGCAGAGGAAGGACATAATATCCTTACTTCTGGATCTCAAGGTGTAAATGCAGCTGTCATTCGAGCGGTATTAGATATTAATCCATCATTATTAACTGTTTTATTACCACAAAGTCTTGATAGACAAATACCCGAAATAAAGGATCAACTAGAGAGAGTTATACATTTGGTTGAAAAAAGTGAAAATGATGAATTACCTTTACCACTTGCAAGTAGTCTTTGTAATCAAGAAATTATTACTAGGTGCGATCAATTAATATGCTTTGCCTTTCACGATAGTGAAACTTTGCTCAATAGTTGTAGATGCGCGGAAGAAATGGGAAAAGTGGTTAGTTTGTTATTTTTCGATTAAATTAATTCATTTGCCCTTACTAAAAGATAATTTATGCTAATAATATTTAGCGTTTAATAATTAACTATGGCAGAAAGTTTTTCATTTGATGTAGTTTCTGATTTTGATAGACAGGAATTAGTCAACACTTTGGATCAAGTAAAAAGAGAAATTTCTCAGCGTTATGATCTGAAGGGCACAGATACCTCAGTTGAATTAGATAAAGAAAATATTTTTATAATCACCAATAGCGAACTAACCTTAAATGCTGTAAATGACATAATTAGACAAAAGGCAATAAAAAGAAACTTATCTCTAAAAATATTTGACTACGGTGAAATTGAAATGGTTAGTGGTAATAGAATTAAACAGACAATTTTATTAAAACAAGGAATTAAACAAGAAATCGCAAAAAAAATAAGTAAAAATATCAGAGATCAAATAAAAAAAATTAATGTCAGCATCAATGGAGAAACACTCAGAGTAGCTAGTAAGAGCAAAAATGATCTTCAATTAGCAATTAAGCTTGTTAGTGAGTTGGAAGAGTCTTTGAACATTCCTCTAAAAGCTAATAACTTTAGATAAAATCTTTAGTAAGATTATTTTCAAATATGGCAGATCATTCAGAATCTCTCATTAAATCACTGATTAAGAAAGTAAAAGAATATCCTCGTTTTTCAAAAGAAGAAATAGAGAAATTTTGTTGGATGGCGGTTCATGAGCATAAGCATGGTGTTTTACCCTCTGAATATGACATCAGGGAAATAGATGAGGACCTTTATTTAAAACTTTTGCGAGAATTTAAATAAAATATCTGCTGAAAAATATCTATATTAAATTTGACAATTATTAAAAAAATATTTTAATTAAATGTCTTATTAATGCACTA
Organism: Prochlorococcus marinus XMU1405; assembly: GCF_017696275.1. Lineage (NCBI taxonomy): Bacteria > Bacillati > Cyanobacteriota > Cyanophyceae > Synechococcales > Prochlorococcaceae > Prochlorococcus > Prochlorococcus marinus. Next base: position 433,823 of record NZ_JAAORF010000001.1, read on the forward strand.
ATTAATCTATTTAAATATGATTAATTATAAAGATAAAATTTAATGTCAACATCCTTTAAAAATGTAACACCAACAGGTCCTGGTGGGACAGCAACATTATTGATTGTATTGTCTTTTACTGGCTTTCTTTTGCTAACACAATCTCTATTTGTTGTACCTTCTGGACAAGTCGCGGTCGTCACAACACTAGGCAAAGTAAGTGGCCCGTCAAGGAGAGCTGGTTTAAACTTTAAACTCCCATTTGTTCAGTCTGTATATCCATTTGATATAAAAACTCAAGTTCAACCCGAAAAATTTGAAACTTTAACTAAAGATCTTCAAGTTATTAGGGCTACAGCTACTGTTAAGTATTCAGTAAAACCCAATGAAGCAGGAAGAATTTTCGCAACAATTGCAAGTAGAAATAGCGATGTTTATCAGAAAATTGTTCAGCCATCTTTGTTAAAAGCTCTAAAATCAGTCTTTTCTCAATACGAGCTAGAAACAATTGCTACTGAATTCGCAGTAATCTCTGAGAAGGTAGGCGATACTGTGGCACAAGAACTAAATTCATTCGATTATGTAGATGTTAAAAGTCTAGATTTAACTGGATTAGAGATTGCTGAAGAATATAGAGCTGCGATTGAACAAAAGCAAATAGCTGGTCAGCAATTACTAAGAGCAAAGACAGAGGTTGAAATTGCTGAACAAGAAGCACTTAGATATGAGACATTAAATAGAAGCCTCGACGATCAGGTACTTTTCAAATTATTCCTCGACAAATGGGATGGAAGTACACAAGTAGTCCCTGGCTTGCCAGGCTCAGAAGGAGGTAGTCCACCAGTAATAGTTGGTGGTAGAAGATAATTATTTTGAAAAAATCCTTCTTAAAGTTTTAATCATCTACTTTTTTTCTTTAATGATTACAAGTAATTTATTATCTTTTTATTGCATTGAAAGATTCGTCAAAAGCCTCAATAGTTTTATCAATTTCTTCTTCGCTGTGAGCTAGTGATGTGAAACCAGCTTCAAAAGGACTCGGCGCTAGGTAAATTCCTCTTCGAAGCATTTCTCTATGTAACTTACCAAAAAGTTCGGCATCATTTGTTTTAGCTTCATCAAAGTTCCTCACGGGCCCTTCGCATAAGAAAAATCCAAACATAGCACTTACACTTCCACCATTGATAGCGATACCGTTATTTTCTGCAGACTGAATTATCCCATCAATTAATCTAGAAGTTGTTGAATCAAGTTTATCGTACGTACCATCTTGTTTGAGCAGTTCAAGAGTTTTTATTCCAGCAGTCATTGCGAGAGGATTGCCGCTTAAAGTACCTGCTTGGTATACCGGTCCTGAAGGCGCTACCATTGACATTATTTCTTTCTTGCCTCCGTAGGCTCCAACAGGCAGGCCTCCACCAATTACTTTCCCAAGTGTAGTTAAATCAGGAGTAACCCCAAACTTTTCTTGAGCGCCTCCATAACTTATTCTGAATCCAGTCATTACTTCGTCAAAAACTAATAAGGATCCATTCTCAGTGGTTAATTCTCTTAATCCTTCTAAGAATCCAGGTTCTGGAGTAATAAATCCAGCATTACCAACAATAGGCTCGAGTATAACCCCCGAAATGGCATCAGGATTTTCTGAAAATAATTTTTTTACTGCTTCAAGGTCATTGTAGGGTGCAGTAAGTGTGTTGGCAGTTGTTGTCCGTGGAACACCTGGAGAATCTGGTAAACCCAGAGTGGCTACACCAGACCCTGCTTTCACTAAAAACATATCTGCATGACCGTGATAGCAACCGTCAAATTTAATAACTTTATCTCTCCCAGTAAATGCTCGCATGAGTCTCAAAACAGCCATGCATGCTTCAGTTCCACTATTAACAAATCTAACCATTTCTACAGATGGGACTGCATCTATTACCATTTCAGCAAGTTTGTTCTCTAGAACGCATGGAGCGCCAAAGCTCGTGCCTTTCTCTATTGCTTCCTGTAATGCCGTTGTAACTTCAGGGTGGGCATGTCCACATATAGCCGGCCCCCAACTCCCTATATAGTCAATATATCTATTTCCATCAATATCCCAAGCGAAAGGGCCTTTGACTCTATCAAAAACAATTGGCTGGCCACCTACAGACTTAAAAGCTCTTACTGGGGAGCTAACTCCTCCTGGCATTAGTTGTTGGGCTGCAGAGAAAATTTCTTCAGAGTTTGTGTAATTTAATATGTCAGTCACAATTTAGCTAAATGATGTTTTAAGAAAAATCTTGTCATGTTCTAAATTAGAAATAAGTAAAAACTTTGTCAATCAGATTGAAATTCTACATTATGATATTTTTATTGCGATAGTTTGGATTGTAAATTATTAATTTTAAAGAAATCATGATAAAAAACAATTTTCCTTTAGATAACTCTTTATTAATAAGCTTTTTCAGGCATAAATGAAATTTAATTTATTTTATTTATATTTCGAAGAAATTATCCTCATCCTCAAAAAAATCTACATTTATGTCGTTTAAGTTAAGATCTATCATTACTGGGGCATGATCACTTGGACGCAAATTACCCCTAGGTGAGCTGTCTATGACACAACTTTTTAGTTTTGATGAAAGTTCTTTGCTGATATATATATGGTCTATTCTCCAACCCTTATTTAATTCAAATGCGTTGTTACGGTAATCCCACCAACTCCAATGGCCAGTATTTTGTTCAAAAATCCTGAACGAATCTATTAATCTTTTTTTCAGAACATTATTTAGTGCATTTCTCTCTATCTCAGATGCCATTATTCCACCTTCATATTTCTTTGGATCATTAATATCCAAGTTAGACGGAGCAATATTAAAATCGCCCATAAGACACATTAATGTTCCTTTTTTTTCTTGGTCATCCAAAAATGAAGATAAACAATTTAACCAATTAATTTTGTACTCGAACTTACTAGATTCTAGAGAAGAACCGTTTGGCACGTAAACATTTATGATTTTAATACCATTAATATCAGCAGAAATCAATCTTTTTTGATCTAGGAAAATTCCGATATTTTGATCAAAGTTGGTACAACCGTAAAATCCTTTTTTTACATTTTCTGGCTTTAATTTAGAAATAATAGCTACACCATTGTATGATTTTTGTCCGTAGACCTCTACTGAGTATCCTAATTTTTCAAAAGGTTCAATAGGGAAGCTATCATCCATCACTTTTGTTTCCTGCAAACATAGAATATCTGGATTGGTTTTATTAATCCAATCTATAATTTGTGAAAGTCTGGTTCTTATAGAGTTAACATTCCAAGTTGCTATTAACAAATTTCTACCAAATTATGTAAAATTAAACTAGCAAAAATTTTTTTGTATTAAAGAATTTTGAAATTAAATAAAATGAAAGATTATTTTTGCAAAAGCCTGCCTATACCAATAAATATTGTAATTCTTTTTACTTTATTAATTTCTTTTAAAGGTGGTTATCTAAATGCTGAATATTTATTTGAAGAATTAGAAATTGATTCCTCAACTAAAACAGAAGAAGATGGTTCAGTTCTTCCAACTAATCCTTTTGAACTTGTGGAAATGATTCGGAGACAAAATAGTATGAATGATGCGACTGATCCTTCTGATGCAATTGACGATGCGTTAAAGTCCTTTAATAGTTTGGAGGGAAATTAAGAAATTTAATGCGATAAATTGTTATTTCCAAATTTTTAAGTATGTTAAAAAACCCTATCCCAAAAGTTACTAACCAATTACAGCATAGAGCAATCGGTATTATTAATGGCAAATTTACTCCCCTTAGTAGTGAGCAATTAAATAGAGGCTTTTTAATCGACAATAAAGACGAAAAAATTGAAACAGTAGTACTAGGTAAAGCCTTATCACTTTTAAAAAAACATATTGATTTAAAGAAAAGTTACTATTGGATTGTTTATCCAAAGAATAAAAATACTCAAAACTTGCATTTACAGGTTGCAGGTATCTGGGATCCCTACAAACTGAATGATTTCCCTAAAGATTCTTCAAAAACTAACTTCTCAAAATTATTAGAAGAATTAGATTTAAAAGATAATTATTTTTCTGTTAGAGGAGAATTAGTTTATGTCAACACTCAAAATAAAGAAATTGTTATTAAAATTTGTCCTGCTATTAAGTCAAAAAATTTAAAAAATAAAAATTTTAAATTAGTCATAAAAGGAGAGCTTTCTCTCGAACTTCTCCATAGCTTTGTAAGTTTAGATATCAACAGAGATGGAAATTCTTTGAAACTAATAAAGTACGAAGTGATTGAAAAAAACCTTTCTCAAAATAACTAGAATGAAAAGTTGATTTCCACCGCAATTTTACTAGTTAAGAAATCTTTGATTTATGGATGATGTTTTAATTGAATGTTCTCCTGGTATCTCTGGAGATATGTTGTTAGGAGCTTTTTATGATTTAGGGGTTCCTAAAAAAGTTATTGAACAGCCACTTATTGATCTTGGATTAAAGGATTTATATCAACTAGATTTTATGGAATCAAAAAGTTGTTCAATCCGAGGCATTAAGGCAAAGGTTGAGAATATTGATTGTAGTCCCAGTAAAAGAACTTGGAGAAGTATTAAGGAACTTATTTTAAATGGCCACTTAGAAGATAAATTAAAAAAAATAATTTATGAAGTATTTGAATCTTTAGCAATTGCAGAAGGAAAAGTTCATGGCATTAAATGTGATGATGTTCATTTTCACGAAATTGGAGCTATAGATTCATTGGTGGATATCATTGGGGTATGTGCTGCATTGAATTACTTAAATCCAAAGAGGGTATATTGTAATGAACCAATGTTGGGGAAAGGTTTTGTTCAAACTGAACATGGAAAATTATCCATACCACCTCCAGCGGTAATAGAGCTAATAAGACAAAAAAATATTAAGGTTTTATCAAATCGTGACCTAACAGAGGGCGAACTCTCAACACCAACTGGTATTGCTTTAATTGCTAATTTAGTCGACGATCTAGAACCTCCTTTAAAATTTTCTGTTAACTCTTATGGAGTAGGAATAGGTAACCTAAAATTCCCATTCCCTAATTTGGTAAGAGTTTATAAAATTACTTCATTTAAAAGTTATTCTATTAACGATAATGAACAAATTAGTCCAAAGTGTGAAGAGATATCTATTCAAGAAGCATGGATTGATGATCAAACACCTGAAGACATATCTAATTTTGTGGAGACACTGAGAATTGAGGGGGCTTACGACGTTTCCTATCAAGCTATCAATATGAAAAAAAATAGGATTGGATTTTCTATTCAAGTAATCTTGCCCATTGAGAAAAAAGAATTTTTTAGGCGATTATGGTTTGATTATTCCAGCACTATTGGGGTTCGTGAAAGGACCCAATCTAGGTGGATATTACTTAGACGTAGAGGAGAATGTTTAACGAAATTTGGAAATATAAAAGTTAAACAAACTTTGAACCCCGATGGATCAATAAATATGAAACCAGAAAATGATGAGGTTTTGAGATTAAAATTAAAGCATAAAATATCAACTTATGAAATAAGAAAAGTTATAAAAGAGTCAAGTAAAAAATTTAAAGCATTTGAAAACTGGAAATGAGATTTAATACAAGAAATCAACCATATTTCAAATTCCTTAAAAAAATTAATTTAGGTTGTTTAAAGAGTATTTTTTTTATTTCAAGCCTATTATATTTTTGCATCTATTTTTTTTATAATATTGAGCAAATTTCTTTTGATATAGATTTTAAAAGAAATGGAATTAATCTATCTTTATCATTTTTATTTTGTGTTTTAAGTATTTACCTGAACGCTTATGCATGGAAATATATTGTTAAATGGTTCGGGAAAGAGTTTAAAAGTAATAATCTAGTTTCTTTTTATGTTTTAACTAATATTCTTAAATACGTTCCAGGAGGAATTTGGCATTTTGTAGAAAGATTTAATTTTATAAAAAAAATAAGTAATACTCAGATCGCTTTGTATTCCACTCTTATTGAACCTTATTTTATGTTGAGTGGATCTTTTCTATTGGCATCGCTGGGATTAATTTTTTCACCAATTTATTTTTTTTTAATTTTTCCTCTAGTATTTTTAAACAGGAAATTAATTTATCTTGTCTTAGAAAGAATAGGGGCTCTTAAAGGGAAAGTATTTAAGGTTTTGAGACTTCCAAATTCAAAGGGCCAATTTGAAGAGAGAATAAATGTAGTTTCTTTTTTCCCTTCTAGAGCTTTATTTCTTGAAATTGGTTTTGTTTTATCTAAATTTATTGGGTTTTATATTTGCTTAAATAGTTTTTATACAAGTAATACCCTGAATATCATATTTTTATTAGTAATTTTTTCTTTGTCATGGTCCATAGGCTTGGTAGTCCCAGCAGCTCCAGGAGGAGTTGGCGTTTTTGAGGCTTGCCTCCTTTTATTTGTTGGCAAAAGTATTCCAGAACATATAATTCTTATAAGTTTAGTTTATTTTAGGGTTATATCTACCTCGGCAGATTTGTTGTTAAGCTTACCTTTCTTAATAAGAAAAGTGTCTAAAAAAATTTAGTGTTTTTTCTCTAAACTTGGTATCAATGTCATTGATGCAATAAGGCCTAAAGTCATGATAAGAATGGCCGGGAATATTGCTTCTACCATTCTTTCATCTCCAGCATATTGATATATTCTCACAGATAATGTATCGAAATCGAATGGTCTTAAAATAAAGGTTATGGGTAATTCTTTTATCGTGTCAACAAAAACTAAAAGTGATCCTACGAATATTGGCCCTTGGAGAAGAGGTAGATGAATTCTTTTGATAATCCCAAGCCAATTCTCTCCTAGTCCAAGTGCTGCTTCATCAAGACTAGGAGAAATTCTCTCAAGACTTGAATCAATAGAACCCTTAGAGATAGTTAGAAATCGGACTAGATAACCCCAAATCAGTAAGCAAATAGCAATAAAATTAAATTTTGAAGAAGAAATGCTTATTAAAGATAAAGCTAATACAGTACCTGGGATTGCGTAACCTATTCCCGCAAGATTTGTTATTAGTCCTAGTAAAAAGCTTTTATTTGGGCGTCTGACTAAAGAAATTATTAAGGAGAATAGCATCGCTATTAATGCAGTTAAAAGTCCTAGACTTATGGTCCTTAATGATAGGCTAAGTAATTCTATAGATAACCCTTTTTGAATTAGATCTATATTGAGTAGAACCCAAAAACATGGAATCCCAAAAGAGAAAATTGGAGGAAATAAAGATATGATTATTGCTAAAAAAGCTTTAGTTTTGTTTAATTCCCATCCTTGAGAATCTTTTGATGCAGGATTTTCACTCCACCTCTTTGATTTCTTTCTTGATAACTTTTCGAAAATAATTAAAGTGAAAATTATTAATAAGGCAACCAAAGATAGTCCAATAGCACTTTTTGGATTACCTTCAATTATCCAATTTTCAGCTATACCAGTAGAAATACTTGGTATGTTTAATAATGCAAATGTACCTAACTCATTCATTACTTCCATACACATTAAACTTATTCCTGTTATTAGTGCTGGTAACGCCATTGGGAAAGCGATTTTAAAGAAGCTGCTCCAAGGCCCTACTCCTAATCCTCTACTAGCATTGATTTGATTAACTCCAAATTTATTAAAACTTTCGTTAGCAAGAATGAATACATATGGATAAGTAGAAATTGAAAGTATTAATACCCCCCACCATAAACCAGTTACTTGATACCCAAAAATACTTCCTAAATCCTGCAAAATAGCTGTTATTAAATATGCTGGGGCAGCTAGTGGAACTAGCTGACAAATACGGAGAACTTTTCTGAACTTAAAATCACAATTTGAAAGTAACCATCCATTCAAAGTTCCTAACCCGCCACCAAAAAAACTTGTCAGTATTAGAACTTTTAAAGTGCCTAATACCTCTTCTCCTCCAGCAATACCTAATGAAAAATTTCCACTAACAATGTAATCAATTCCCTCTAGAAGAAAATTGGAAATTGGAATGATTACTAAAAGTGAAACAATAAACGAAATGAAATAAAGAAAATTTAATTCTGTTAATGTTTTTTTAAACCCTTTAATGCGTATTTTCAAAAATTAATTAAATCCTAATATGAACTCTAATCTGAATTAAATCTACATGATGACAGTTGATTTTTAATAGTTTGGTGATCTAAGTTTTTCCCAATTAATACTATCTTGTTAGATTTTTCTTTTGTCCATTCCTCATCATCTAGAGAAAACCGCTTTCCAGATAGGTGAAAAATATGTTTTCTTTCACTTTCCATAAACCATAATATTCCTTTTGCTCTAAATACATTTTGTGAGATTTGATTATCTAAGAAATATTGAAACTTCCTTAAAGAAAATGGTTCAAATGTCTCATATGAAACTGAGGTAAAACCCTCGATATTATTAATCAAATCGTGGGAATGAGAAGAGTGATCATGGGAATGAGAAGAGTGATCGTGGGAATGAGAAGAGTGATCGTGGGAATGAGAAGAGTGATCGTGAGAATGAGAAGAGTGATCGTGGGAATGAGAAGAGTGATCGTGGGAATTTTGTTCTATATTTTTTTTATTTTTCTCGAATTCAAAAGTATCCGTCTCAAATAGACCCACGCTCATTATTGTATGTAATGCAACTTCACTATTAGTTGATCTCAAAATCCTTGGTTCTTTTTTTATTTTATTTATAAACTCCTCTATTTTCTTTAATTGTTTTTCATCTACTAAATCAGATTTATTTAGAAGAAGGATATCTCCGTATAAAATTTGAGAATAGGCGATGCTTGTATTATTAATTTCAAAATCAAAATTTTCTCCATCAATGACAGTGATTATCGAGTCTAATCTTACCTTTTCTCTAAGATCACCAGCTGCAAAAGTCATGGCTACTGGTAATGGATCTGCTAATCCAGTTGTTTCAACAATTAAATAGTCTAATTTTTCAGCTCTTTCTAAAACTTTGGATACGGTATTTAATAATTCGCCATTGATAGAGCAACATATACATCCATTATTTAATTCGATCATATCTTCTGAGCCTTCTATTATTAAGTCATTATCTATTCCGATCTCTCCAAATTCGTTAACTAAAACAGCTGTTTTAATACCAACTTGATTTTTTAAAATATGATTCAGAAGTGTAGTTTTGCCAGAACCTAAAAATCCACTAATAATAGTAACTGGCAATAAATTTTTAGACATTTTGAATAGTTGAAAACAAGTTTATATTTTTATTGATCGAAAATTTTGTTGATTTCCGAAGCTAATGTTTGATCCAGATTTGTAATACCTCCTAGATCATGTGTATTTAATTTAATTATTACTTTTGCATAAACATTCTCCCAGTTAGGATGATGATTATATTTTTCACAGATTAAAGCAACCTTAGTCATAAAAGCAAAGGCTTCAATAAAATTAGCGAAGTTAAATTCTCTTCGGATTTGTTTTGATTTAATTTCCCAGCCAGGTATTTTGACAACTAATTCATTCAATTCTTCATCTTGCAAAATGTAGGGTTCCATTAAATAAGAAATCTGACTTATTACATTATAAGTAGCTCACTTTTTCTCACCAATTATGTGTACATTTATGATTCTTTCCTTTTGATCAAATCGATGTTCCCATAAATAAACTGCTTGCCATGTGCCGAGCATAATTTTTCCGTCTTGAAAACTCAAAGATAAACAAGTGTTTGTTAGGGATGTTTTGATATGTGCTGGCATATCGTCAGCCCCTTCTTGATAATGTTTATAGGATATTTCTTCTCTATTTTTTGATAAGGTTAAGTAGGAATCATAGGGAACTATCGATTGCATATACTTTTTTAGGTCCCTAAGTACATTTGGATCTGCGTTCTCATTAATAGTTAAACTGCAACTTGTATGAAGTGAAGTTAAATTTAAAATTCCAGAATGAAAATTATTTTTTTCAACATATAAATTTAAATCATATGTGATATCAATAAAACCCTCGCCATGGGTTATGAATTTTAATTTTGAAAATATTTGTTCCATATAAGTGAAAACTTAATTAATCAATATCCTATTATGGATAAAGATGCATTTTTTACTGCAGACATTAAAATTTTTATCTTAAGATAAATTTAATTTCCATTTAAATCTTTGGCTGAAACTCATTGGAATAAGCTGGGTGCTTACCTTAAAGAAACACAAATATTAGGTTCAATCCAAAATACACTTTATTGGGATCAGAATACTGGAATGCCAAAGAAAGGTGCTTCTTGGAGGTCTGAACAACTTACTTATATTGCAAAAGTATTACATGAAAGAAATTCTTCCGAGGAATTTTCTAATTTAATACAATCTGCTAAAAATGAACTAGCAGATATTGAACTAAATTCCGATAATCAACTTTTAATAAAAGATAAAGAAAGAAATATTAGTCTTTTATTGAAGGAGTTTAATAGAGAAAGAAATTTAGATCCTAAATTAGTTGAGTCTCTAGCAAAGGCAAAATCTAAAGGGTATGAAAGCTGGCAAGAAGCTAAGGAAAAATCAGATTTTAAAATTTTTCTTCCTTTCTTTGAAGAATTAGTTAAATTGCGAATTGAAGAGGCAAAACAAATATCTATTCAATGTTCACCTTGGGAGACATTAGCCCAACCCTTTGAGCCTGAATTAAATTTGAAATGGTTGAATAAAATTTTTCAACCTTTGAAAGAAACCATCCCAGGCTTGATTAGAGCAACTAACAAGTCCCAAAAAAATCATTGGGATTTAAGTCCAGAATCTCAACATGAGTTATGTTCAAAATTACTTGATGAGTTTGGGAGAGATAAAGATCTAGTTGTTGTTGGTAAATCTCCCCATCCTTTTTCGATTACATTAGGGCCTAATGATTATAGGATTACGACAAGAATTGTTGAAGGTGAACCATTATCAAGTTTTTTAGCAACTGCGCATGAGTGGGGGCATTCTATTTATGAGCAGGGTTTGCCATCTCAAAGTCATCAATGGTTTGCTTGGCCTTTAGGTCAAGCAACCTCTATGGGTATTCACGAAAGTCAATCTTTATTTTGGGAAAATAGAATAGTTAAATCCAAATCTTTTTCAAAAAGATTTTTTAAAAAATTTGTTTCAGCTGGATGTTCTCTTAATAATTATTTAGAACTATGGAAATCTATTAATCATTTGGAAGCAGGATTAAATAGGGTTGAAGCGGATGAATTGACTTATGGCTTACACATATTAATAAGAACCGAACTTGAAATAGATTTAATTGAAAGAGGGTTACCTGCTGAAGATATTCCAATAGAATGGAATAAAAGATATGATGAACTACTAGGAATTAAACCATCTAATGATTCAGAAGGCTGTCTTCAAGATGTTCATTGGAGTGAAGGAGCGTTTGGATATTTCCCCTCATATTTGTTAGGACATGTTATAAGTGCGCAAATATCTTCTCAAATGGAAAGAGACATAGGTTTGATTGACAACTTAATTGAAAATGGTGAATATCAAAAGATCATCTTTTGGTTAAAAAATAATATACATAAATATGGCAGATCAGTTAATTGTATGGAGTTGGTAAGAGCTGTAACTAATGAAGAACTATCGCCAAACTATTTTATTAATCATTTAAGGTCTAAAATAAATGATTTTTGCTGAAACATTACTTTTGAAGAATTTGGTTAGGTGTGAGGATGTAAGATAAACAAAAATAATTTCTTGATGGCAAATCTAAATCAGCCCCCAAGCAGGGTTACCCCAAATTTATTGCACATACTAAATGCTTTCACTGATAGCACAAATACAATAATAAATACTATTGTTGAATTGAATTCTAATACCATAAATAAATATGAATTAATTACAGAAACGGGCCATCTTAAACTTGATAGGGTAGGTTATTCATCACTTGCGTATCCTTTTGCTTATGGATGTATTCCAAGGACATGGGATGAAGATGGAGATCCACTTGATGTAGAAATTGTTGGCGTAACTGAGCCATTGATACCCGGATCTATTGTGGAAGCAAGGATTATAGGGGTGATGAAATTTGATGATGGTGGAGAGGTCGATGATAAGGTAATAGCGGTTCTCGCGGATGATAAAAGAATGGATCATATCTCAAGTTATGAAGACCTTGGAGATCATTGGTTAAAAGAAACAAAGTATTATTGGGAGCACTACAAAGATCTAAAAAAACCAGGAACATGTACTGTCAATGGTTTTTTTGGGATAGAAGAAGCTGTAAAAGTGATTAAAGATTGTGAAGAGAGATACAAAAAAGAAATTGATCCTAAATTAGTAAATTAACTAATTTTATTTTTCTCTAAATTCTTCAAATATTTTGCTGAGTATTTTGTCGGCACCTTGAAGTTTTAGTCTCTTTGCTAGTTCTATGCCTACCAGTTCAGGGTCATTAATATTTCCAATAACTTGATCTTTTATAAGCCTTTCTCCATCAAGAGAGGCTACCATACCAGTAAGGTAAAGTTGTCCATTATCAATTTTACTATTAACACCTATTGGGACTTGGCATCCACCTTCAAGCTCTCTTAAAAAAGCCCTTTCTGCCAGACATCTTTGACTAGTGGGTTTATCTTCTAAGACATTTATAATTTCTAAAACTTTTTTGTCATCAGATTTACATTCAATGCCTAACGCTCCTTGGCCAACAGCATGAAGGGAAATTTCACTTGGTATAATCTGGTGAATTCTTGATTCAAAGCCTAATCTCTTTAAACCAGCGGCCGCAAGAATTATACAATCAAATTCTCCAGCATCTAACTTTTCAATTCTTGTAATAACATTTCCCCTGATATCTTTGAAAACAAGATGTGGGTACTTATTTCTTAATTGTGCAAGTCTTCTTAGAGAGCTTGTTCCAACTATCGAACCTTCAGGTAAGGTTTCTAATTTATAACAGTCATTTTTTTTGCTTACTACTAAAGCATCTGCAGGATCTTCCCTTTTTGTAATGCATCCTAATTTAAGGCCACTTGGCAAATTGGTTGGTAAATCTTTCAGAGAATGTACTGCTATATCAGCATGGCCTACAAGCATTTGTGCTTCAAGTTCTTTTGTAAATAAGCCTTTGTCGCCTATTTTTGCTAAGGCTACATCCAGGATTTTGTCACCTTGGGTTGCCATAGCTTCTATAGATACCTCTAAATTGGGAATATTCCTTTCTAGTTGATCTTTAACCCATAAAGTTTGAACCATTGCTAGTTTACTTCTTCTACTAGCTATTTTCAGCTTAAAATTAGTCATTAAATATTATTTTGAGTTTGAATTAAAAATAAAGTCGAATTTATTTTAAGCTATTCTTTTGCAAGTTTTTAAAGCTGAATACTATACTTAACTTTTTTTATTTTATATATTCTTTTAAAACCCCATTTCGATTGGGATGTCTAAGTTTTCTGAGGGCTTTTGCCTCTATTTGTCTAATTCTCTCTCTCGTTACATCAAAAATTTGGCCAATTTCTTCAAGAGTTTTCATCCTTCCATCATCAATTCCATATCTTAATCTAAGGACATCTCTTTCTCTCGGACTAAGAGTGGCTAAAACTCCTTCCAAATCTTCTCTCAATAAAGTTTTAGAAACATCTTGCTCTGGATTTTCTATATCAGCCTCTATAAAGTCTCCGAGTCTTGAGTCTTCTTCTTTCCCTATTGGAGTTTCTAAAGAAATAGGAAGTTGTGCACTTTTAGCTATAAATCTTAATTTTTCAATTGTCATTTCCATACTCTCAGCAATTTCTTCTTCACTAGGTTTCCTGCCAAATTCTTGGCTAAGAACTTTTGTAGTTTTTTTAATTCTGGATATTGTCTCGTATAAGTGAACTGGCAATCTAATAGTTCTACTTTGATCCGCTATTGCTCTTGTAATGGCTTGGCGAATCCACCAAGTTGCATACGTAGAGAACTTATAACCTTTTTCATGGTCAAATTTTTCAGCTGCCCTAATTAGACCCAAACTTCCTTCTTGTATTAAATCTTGAAATGATAAACCTCTATTCATATATTTTTTAGCAATGGAAACAACTAATCTTAAATTTGATTGAACCATTTTTTCTTTAGCTCTCCTACCTAAGAGGAGTCTTCTTCTAAATTTGGGAAGAGGCATATCTATTAACTCGGCCCATTCTCTAACAGATGGGAAATGTCCTTTTTCTGACTCATATTGAGTTGCCAGCTCTTCTAGTTGGAGTAAATCAGCAATTTTTCTTGCAAGCTCAATTTCTTCATCTGGTCTTAAAAGTCTAATTCTTCCAATTTCCTGTAGATAAACTCTTATTGAATCTTCAGTGTAAATACCTTTTGGCCCAAGCTTTATGTTACCAATGCCTTTTTCTTCATCTTCAGAATCACTAAATTCATTATTGGTTTCTATTCCGCTTTCCCTTAAATCAGAGGATGCCTGAAAATTTTGGCTCTCTATATTATTTTTTTCTTCAACTACTGTTTCTAAATTAGTATTAATTTTTTTATTAATCTTTTTTTTTGAGCTAGGCTTGGAATTTTTTGATTCTGCTGCTACTGGACACATGATTTACTCCTTTCTACGGTGAATTTAACTAGATAAAATTTTATTTAGGGCTAATTTGTACATTTAGTAGTAAACTTCCCCATTAATTTGTAAAAGAACTTTTTCAGAAATTTGAATAAAAAAGTTTTTTTAACTGTTGAAAAATTTAAATAGTGCTATAGATTACCTAAAGTAAAAAGTCTTGGGATTTCTCAGACAGGCAGATCATTTTTGAATTGTCAGTCAATGATCAAAGCTTCATGTCTCCCTTAAGATCAGGATACTTACAATGTGCAAAAAACACTTTGTGGAATGTTCAACAATCCAATACTAAGAAAAAGTTTTGAAGCCGGCAAGTAATCAGTTATTAAATATCTCCCACAAATTGGAAATTTTGCTTGATATAGGTAGAAGTAATGAAAGCTTTTACTATTTAGATGGAAATAATCTTGGGGTAGAAGTTGGGGATATTGTAAGTGTGAAACTAAGAGGAAGATTATTGAATGGGTTGGTAATCTCCAAAAAAAACTTTTCGAAGATTAATAATGATGAATCAAATATTATTGCAAGAAAAAATATAAGATATTTGTTCGTTGAGAGTATTTTGCAGAAAAAAATAATTGATGACTCTTGGAGAGAATGGATAGAGTCCCTAGCCTCTTTTTATATGGTTAGTAATTTAAAAATGTTTAAAACGGCATTTCCTCCTGGCTGGATTGGTAAATATAAGAATATTTCTCAAGGTTTAAAAGATCAAATATGGATTGAAACTAAAAAAGAATCTGATATTAAGAAAAATGGATTAACCAAAAAAGAATTTTTTTTAATGAATACTTTGTGGGGAAAAGGTAATTGGCAAAGTGAAATAATAAAGTCTGGTTTTAATTACACTCTGATTAACTCAATGGTCAGTAAAAATTACCTTGTCAAATCTAAAAGAAAAAAAAATATAAATACTAAATTTAATTCTTTTTTAAATGAGAATATTTCAACGAAAAAACCAAATCTTACAAATGAACAAAAAATTGCATTTCAAGAATTTCAAAAATTGAAACCGGGAGATGTTTTACTTCTATGGGGCGAAACGGGTTCAGGTAAAACAGAAGTTTACATGAGAATTGCTGAAGATCAAATTCTTAAGAAAAAAAGTTGTTTGATACTAACCCCAGAAATTGGACTAATTCCTCAACTTATTGATAGGTTTAGTCAGCGATTTAAAAATGTTGTTTACGAATATCATAGTAACTGTTCTTCCAGTCATAGAACTTTAGTTTGGAAGAAAATTATTAATGCTGATGAACCTCTTATAGTAATAGGAACAAGGTCTGCAGTTTTTCTTCCAATTAAAAATCTGGGATTAATAATAATGGATGAAGAACATGATGTTTCATATAAACAAGATAGTCCTATGCCTTGTTATGACGCACGAGAGATAGCTATTGAAATAGTTAAAAGGAATTCTGCAAAGTTAATTTTAGGGAGTGCAACCCCATCAATGAAGACTTGGAAAAAGTGCGTTTTTGAAAAGAATTTTAAATTGGTAAGAATGATTCAAAGGATATCCAGTAATGAGATTCCTGAAATAAGAATTATTGATATGCGGGATGAGTTCAAAAAGGGGAATATGAAAATTTTTTCTAATGAATTATTACAATTACTTCCTCAACTCCGCCTAAAAAAAGAGCAGGCAATAATTTTGATCCCTAGAAGGGGACATAGTGGGTTTTTAAGTTGTAGAAGTTGTGGATATTTAATAAATTGCCCCAACTGTGACGTTCCCTTATCAGTGCATCTCGGTTCACAAGGAAAAAAATGGTTAAGCTGTCATTGGTGTGATCATAAATCGAGATTGATCAATCGTTGCCCAGATTGTCATTCGACTGCTTTTAAACCTTTTGGAATTGGGACACAAAGGGTAATAGAGTTTTTAAATGAAGAATTTCCAGAATTAAGAGTACTTCGCTTTGATAGAGATACAACCTCTGGAAAGGATGGTCATAGAGATATTCTTTCAAAGTTTTCTAAAGGTGATGCTGATATTCTTGTGGGAACTCAAATGTTAGCAAAAGGGATTGATATCCCCAATATTACTCTTTCAGTAGTTATTGCAGCAGATGGGTTGCTTCATCGCCCAGATATTTCGGCAGAAGAAAAATCATTACAATTGTTTTTGCAATTAGCTGGAAGGGCAGGCAGGGCTCAAAAAAAAGGAAAAGTGATTTTTCAAACATATAAACCTAACCATCCGGTAATTTCGTATCTTCAGAAGAGAGATTATGAAAGATTTTTAATTGAAAACTCGAGATTGAGAAAAGATGCTGATTTATTCCCATTTTGCAGGATTTGCATTCTTAAATTATCAGGTGAAAATTATGAATTAACTGAATCAATTGCAATGAAATTAGCAAAATATTTACTCAATTTTTGCGAAAAAAAGAACTGGAAATTAATTGGTCCTGCTCCTAGTCTAATTGCTAAAGTCGGTAAAAAATTTAGATGGCAGATATTAATACATGGTCCTGAAGGAACAAATATCCCCTTACCTGACAGGTCAATATTATGGAAACTTATTCCAAAAAATGTATTTTTAACAATTGATGTTAATCCTGCAGAGTTGTAATTATTTTGATGGAAGTTGAGGTAAATCTGTACCTAATTTAAATCTATAGAATCTTAATAAATAAGCTAATACTATAATGATTAAAATAAAAAATATCCCAATCAAAAGTTTGTTGAGACTCCAGAAAGAAAATTCAAGACTATTTATCTGTCCTTGATTTAAATTCCAAATGATTTGATTTTTTGTGATTTCTAAATTTGAATTACTTTTATCTGTGAGAGTAGCTTTATTAGGATGAATAATTTTGAAAATGAGTTCTAAATTATCAATACCTTGAATTGAACTTAGATCCAAATCTAACCTGTAAAAGTATTTTTTAAAAAAAATGAAGTTTTTTTGAGTAGTATTAATTTCTATATTTGTTGATCCTCCCGCTAACTCTCCTGCGGTATTTTGGGTGATTTTAAGAACTTGCTTTGTATCTTCAAGATTTAGATTTTTATGTTTCAAAGAAAAGGTTGATTCGTCTTGTTCAATTTTTGCATCAGGAAAAATATCTTTCATCTTCTCTTCAAATTTTAATTGCCAAGGAAATTTCTTTATGTATTTGCTTTCTATAACTAAATTATTGGTTATTGAATCAAGTTCACCAAGATCAAGTGTATCCTCAACTTTAACGCAGCCACTTAAGAGTGGAATTAATAATAATAATATTAAAAAAATGATAAGTGAAAAGCCTTTCTGAAACGGTTTTGTTTCACCAGTCGGAGTCTCAGTAACATTAATAAATTTCTTTTTCTGCAAAACTTCTTTTTTTTTGCGCAGTGAGTTAAAAGATTTTTTATTTAATGATGGGTCGCTTTCAAACTGTACGTTCCAATTTTCTGGCTTTTTAATGTCAGGGGAATCTATAACTTCCATCAAATATTTTGCATTTTCTCTCGTCTTATTATCGTAAGATTTTAGAAGTTCTTTACAAAATATTTTAGCCTCTTCCTTTTTATTAACTCCACAAAGAGCAGTAATTAAAATTGTTCTTAAATTTACTCCTTCTTTGCTTGATAAAGGAAACGATTCGATTTTGGGCAAAAGAAATTTTATACAATAATTATACTCACCTTTAGCTAAAGCAAGTTCTACTATTTCTAAAACTTGCTCATAAGTTTTCATAAGTTAGGCGACTATCATTGTACCTATTCCAGAATTTGTAAAAATCTCAAGAAGTAATGAATGTTCTATTCTTCCATCGATTATGTGAGCTGCTTTGACTCCTTGTGCTAAAGCTCTTATGCAGCATTCTGTCTTTGGAATCATACCTTCAGTTACAATTTTTTTATCAATAAAATCTCTTGCCTCTTTGAGATTCGTTTTTTCAATAAGGCTATTTTTGTTATCTTTTTCTCTTAAAATACCTTGAGTATCAGTAAGAAGAATAAGTTTTTCTGCATTTATTGAAGCAGCAATTTCTCCAGCAACAAAATCTGCATTAATATTATGGGAAATACCTTCTATGGTTGATCCAATACTAGAAATAATAGGGATATATCCTTTAGAGATAAGAGGATCTAATATCTCAGAATTGATTTTTGTAACCTCTCCCACCAACCCATGGCTCCCATCTCCCAGTTCTCTAGATTGAATTAAGTTGCCATCAAGACCTGATATTCCAACAGCTAAAGATCCAGTTTTATTAATGCCTTTTACAATTTGTTTGTTAACTCTGCCCATTAGAACCATCTCGACAATTTCCATTGTTTTTTGATCAGTAACTCTTAATC
Source organism: Prochlorococcus marinus XMU1405 (assembly GCF_017696275.1). Taxonomy (NCBI): domain Bacteria; kingdom Bacillati; phylum Cyanobacteriota; class Cyanophyceae; order Synechococcales; family Prochlorococcaceae; genus Prochlorococcus; species Prochlorococcus marinus. The sequence continues at coordinate 452,629 of NZ_JAAORF010000001.1, forward strand.
CATTTTCGAATTTAGGAGATATTTCTAATTTCTTTAACCAATTATTAATTTCGGGTCCACCTCCATGAATTACTACTGGACAAACTCCAACGGTTGATAAAAGTGCTATGTCTCTAAAAAAAGCATTTTTTAAATTATCATTCTCCATAACAGAACCACCATACTTGATAACAATTTTTCTACCAGAGAAACTTTGTATATATGGGAGTGCTTCGCTTAATATTGATACTCTTTGAGAATCATTCATTATTAAAATTCATTAAAACTTGATTGAATTGAGAAATTAGGTTTTTACAAATATATCCCTATATTCAATAAAAGAGAATAAAATCAAATTCTTTTTTATTATCGTCGATAATAAATTCTGATTCAAGACCTTTTACGAAAAACCTGTTTAATCTTTCTTGCTTTTCAATCCATTTTTCTAGAGGGACAGCGTTTAATTCGAAACGCATTCTTAGACCATTTTTTTCTTCCTTTGTAATTTCTTCGATTTCTTTTAGTTGAGGGGGATTATCCTCGTCCCACAAATTTAGAGATTCTAATGACGATTCAAGATGAGCTTTTATCCCATATCTCCATCTTGTAACATCTTTAACTAGTGCTGTTAATTCTTTTGGTCTGTTAAATTTATTTGTCGCAAAATTTGTCTTGTCAAACAACTCTACAGGAGGTATTTCGGAAGTCTTTAAACCTAATCCAATTAAAAAAATAGGTACTCCATAAAAAAAAGTAGGTACACTTAAATTTACTGAGTCTGTAAAATAAGCAGTCATTCCTACAAAAGCTAATATCCCCCCAGCGGTTACGATTAAGTTTCCAGGCGATAGGTATTTCTTCATTTTGATTTAGTAGAATGTATTTTAAATTGTCTAAAAAGTATTATGCAAGATCCTAATACTGCAAATCAAGGAGATTTAATTTTTAAACTTGATCAAGATAGAGCATGGTTATTAGAAAATCTTGATAAGGGTAAATGGCCAGAAATTAGAAGCGAACTTGCCGCACTTGAAAGAAAAATAAGCAAACTAATTATAAGTGTTCAAGAAAATAATGTTGATATTTGATTTAAAAAGGTATTTCGTCAACTTCAGGTACTAAAGGTGAACTATCCCAACTTGAATTTTTGGTGCTTTCTTTTTTTTCAAATGACTCATTATTTTCTTTTTGATCAGACTTAATAAAATTAACTGGCGATATTTGATGAATTTTTGAAGCTGTTAGTTCTGGTTGCTTTTCTTTCGTTCCGTCTTTTCTAGTGACAGAATTCATCTTTAAACGTCCCTCAATAACAATATTTTGCCCCTCCTTTAGTTCATCTACCATTTCTTGGGCAATATTTCCCCATCCTATGATCTTGAGATCTCTGGTTGGATCTTCACTACGTAATCCTTTAAAATTAACAATCATTTCTGCAATTGGAGTTTGGTTTTCTTTGGTATACCTCATTTGGGGAGCGCTATTAATGACCGCCTGAATTAAACAATGATTCATTACTTACTATTTAATTAAAGACATACTGATGCAGAATCAAGGAAATTGCTATAAAAATGTTTGGATCCTATCAGGAACTTCGGATGGACCTGTAATAGCTAATAAGCTTCTTGAACTAAATTATTCAGTCTTTGCAAGTGTTTTAACTTATAAAGCAGGGCAAGCTTATATTGAGAATCCAAAGTTACATATCATTACGGGGAAATTAAATAATAAAGAACAAATAATTAATTTCATAAATAAAAATAAAATCACATGCGTTGTTGATGCTACTCATCCGTTTGCGGTAATAATTTCTAAAAATCTTAATAATGCATGTAAAGAGATTAATACACCTCTTTTACTTTTTGAGAGGAAATCTCTCATAAATAAGACTAATAATTTTTTTTATATTGATGATTTAAAGGATATAAATAACGTTGATATTGAGAATAAGAATATTCTTCTTGCAATAGGATCAAGATTCCTTAACGATACAGCTAATCATTATATGAATTGTAAAGCAAATGTATTTACAAGGATACTTCCAACTTATGAGAGTATAACTAAAGCTTTTGGCTCATGTATTCAAAATTCAAACATAGCGATACTTGAACCGAGTAAAAATAATAAAAGCATTTTAGAAAAAAAACTTTGTGATTTTTGGGAGATAGATTATGTTTTATGCAGAGAATCTGGAAGTTATTCTCAGAAAAACTGGGAGAGTATAGTTTCTGGAAGTAAAATGAAGTTATTTTTGGTTAAAAGGCCGAAAGTTAAAAATGATTATTCTTACTCTTTTGATCAATATCATAATTTGATAAATCACATAATTAAAAAATATTGATTTTTAATTCATTATGGAAGTATTAGTTATGATCACAACTGAATCAAGTAACGCAAATGCTTTGCGAATGGCTAAATTACTAATACAAAATAAGCTTGCAGCTTGTGTTTCGATAAAGCAAATTTTTTCAATTTATAAGTGGAATGATGATATTGAAGAAACTAAAGAGTTTGAAATCACAATAAAAAGTAAACTAGAATTTAGAGATTGTTTAATTGATTTCGTAAATAAAAATTCCACATATAATGTTCCTCAAATTATTTACAAAAAATACCATGCTGAGATGAAATATTATGATTGGTTTAATAAGACTATTTGATTAAATCTATTTTATTAACTCTTTAAGATCAATATCTGATCTAGATCCTAATTCCGTAATTATTTGCCCCGCACAAATTGAAGCTATCTCTCCGCATTTTTTGAGGGAACAATTGTTTATTAATCCATGGATAAATCCTCCCGCATAGATATCTCCTGCTCCTGTAGTATCAATAATCTTGCCTTTCGTTATTGACTCAATTATTTCAACATTTTTTTTATTAACTATGAGAGAACCATTTCTTCCAAGAGTTACTATGACTAATTCACATAAGGATGATAGGTCTTCTTGGCAGCTTGCTAATTTATCATTTTTAAATAGACTTAACACCTCGGATTCATTACAAAAAACGATATCTACATATTCATAAATTAATTCTAAGAAACTCTCACGATGCCTATCTACACAAAATGAATCAGACAAAGAAAGGATTATTTTTGTATTAGATTGTTTTGCAATTTGGGCGGCGTTAATAAAAGCTTTTTTAGCTAATTCGCTGTCCCATAAATATCCTTCTAAATATAAATATTTACTTTCCTTAATTACAGTAAAGTCAATGTCTTTTGGCTCAAATTCTACAGATGCGCCTAGGTAAGTGCACATAGTTCTTTGTGCATCAGGTGTAACCAAAATGATTGAATGAGCTGTTGGAGCACCTGCAATAGTTGGTGGAGTATTAAATATCGTTTTACTTTTTTTTATATCGTCAGAAAAGAAATTACCAAATTGATCATTTTTGACTCTTCCTATAAACTGCACATGATTACCTAATTCTGCTAAAGAAACAACGGTATTTGCTGAGGACCCACCTGAAATTTGTTTGATAACTTTGCAATTTTCTAACAATCTCTGAGATTCATCAGAATTAATTAGATTCATTGATCCTTTATCCAGATTATTTATCTCAAGAAATTCATCTTCAATATTTACAATAATATCTACTATTGCGTTCCCGATACCAATGAGATCGACTTTTTTATGTTCAAAATGTCTAAAGGATTCCATCATTAATTTGAAACTAAATTACCTTAACAGTGCTCTTTTAGGACCATGTATTGGGTCTTCAATTACTATAGTTTGATCTCTATTCGCCCCCAAAGAGACAATGGCAATTGGAACCTCCATTAATTCAGCTAAAAATCTTAGATAATTCATAGCATTCTCTGGGAGATCAGATAGTTTTCTGCAATCTGCAGTTGAACATTGCCAACCTTTTAATTTTTTGAAGATTGGCTTACATTTTTTTAAGTCATCTGAATTAGTCGGAAAGTAGTCTATTTCCTCTCCATCGAGATCATATGCAATGCAAACTTGAATCTCATCTAATTCATCTAACACATCAAGTTTTGTAACTGCTAAACAATCAAGACCATTTACAGATACAGCATATTTACCAATAACTCCATCAAACCACCCACATCTCCTCCTCCTCCCAGTAGTGGTTCCAAATTCACTACCTCTATCACAGAGTTGGTCATTAATACTCCCTTGTAATTCCGTTGGGAATGGTCCCTCTCCTACCCTTGTGGTGTAAGCTTTTGCAACACCTATTACTCTATCAATTAGAGTGGGACCAACTCCAGCACCAATACATGCCCCTCCTGATATAGGGTTTGATGAGGTAACAAAAGGATAAGTTCCATGATCCAAGTCAAGTAGAGTCCCTTGAGCACCTTCGAATAGGATATTCTTTTTGTTTTTTGAGGCTGCATGTATAGTCCTTGTACAGTCAACTACATGCTTTGATAATCTTTCTCCATAGTCAAGATATTCTTCAACAATGTCTTCTAATTTAAGTGGTTTAATTTCATAGATTTTTTCTAGTAGACCGTTTTTTTCTCTTAATGGAATTTTTATCACATCACTTAGCCTTTCCTTATTGAGCAAATCTCTTATTCTGATGCCATTTCTTTGTGATTTATCCGCATAAGTTGGGCCAATCCCACGACCTGTTGTACCTATTTTGTTTGAACCTCTATCAGCCTCCATCGCTTCATCTAATATTCGGTGGTAGGGCATTGTTACATGTGATGTTGATGAAATTTTTAATCCTGAGATATCAATTCCATTATCAATTAACATGTCAATTTCTTTAAGCAAGATTTTTGGATCTACAACAGTTCCCGAACCAATTAGACAAGAAGTATTTTTATAAAGTATCCCTGAGGGAATTAAATGTAATTTTAAGACTTTATCATCTACGACTATAGTATGACCTGCATTTACTCCCCCTTGATAGCGAACGACAACATCTGCCGAACGACTAAGTAAATCCGTTATTTTACCTTTTCCTTCGTCACCCCATTGGGCTCCGATTACAACAACATTGGCCAATTTTAGAAGAGCATTATTTTTGTGCGAATATTTAATATATTCAAAAATCTTGGTTTACTTTTAAAAAGTAAATGAATTGTATCAACTTTCTCTTAGAACCATTTTTTCAGCAAGAGAAAATTCTTTGGTTAAACGCTCCTTAAGTTTATCTGGTAAAGGTCTACTTGCAAAGTTTTTGTAATGACCTGCCATAGCATTTAATGCTGTTTGCATTGTGGTAAATGATTGTGTTTTATTCACCATCCCTCTATTTCTATATCTTGAAATATAGTCAGTTATGAGTGTAAGAGCCTCACTTCTTACTTCATCTTTATTTGGAGAATCTTTTGGAGTATCAACAGCTGTTTGTAATGTTTTAACAACTGAAATTGTATCCTTTGTGTAGTCACCTGTCATAGCGGTTTTTGCAGCTATGGAAGGGGAACTAAATAGTGTAAAAGCAACAATTAAGGATATTGCAAAAGATATAGCTTTGATAAGATTCTTAAAAAATAATTTTGATGTCCATTTCAGTAACATAACTTAGCTCCCAAAAAAAATAAGCCTCAAGACTTATTATTGTACATTATTTCAGATTCGGAAATAAATGTTTCTAACAATTTATCAGTACTAATTTTAAGCTTAGTATTATTTGTTCTGCATAAAAGTTCTACTTCTTTATTAATAGAATCTCTGCCAATAATTATCTGAAAAGGAATACCAATTAATTCCGCATCTTTAAATTTTACTCCAGCTCTGTCGTTTCTATCATCAAGAAGGACATCAATTTTATTAATTAAAAAGTTGTTATAGATTTGCTCAGTAAGATCACTTTGAATAGGATCTTTTAGGTTTGTTGGGATAATAATAACTTCAAAAGGAGAAATCTGGATAGGCCAACAAATTCCTTTTTGATCATGATTCTGTTCGATAGCGGCTTGAGCTATTCTTGTCACTCCTATTCCGTAACAACCCATCCATAAATTTTTTAACTGACCGTCCTTATCGGAGAACTTTGCATTTAATTTTTCACTATATTTCTGACCTAGTTGGAAAATATGTCCAATCTCGATACCTTTTTTTTCTTTAAGTTCTTCATCATTATAAATACTTACTTTATCTCCTTTTTTGGCATTCCTGATATCCCCAATTAGATAGTCTTTCGAATCAAAAGAAAATTCTTGAAAAACTTTATGGAAATTAACTTTATTCCCACCACTTATAAACTTTGAAAGTTCACTTGCAGAATGATCAATTATTCTTGTCCATTTTTTTTCCCAATTAGAAGTAGCTTTAATAGTTTTATTATCTAAATCTGGCCCTATAAAACCTAAGGGTAAATCAACTAGATTTTTTTCGATAGTATTTTTGTCTTCAATCTTTTTAAGATTAAGGAGATTGAAGTGATTAAGTTTATTGATTAAGTTAAAAAGCTTTACTTCATTAATGTGTTGATCGCCTCTTATGCATGCAAGAATTGGGACCTCAAATTTACCTTCGAACTGTGCAAGGAATATTACTACTTTAATAATCTGACTTGGGACTAAATTGTTATTATTGCAAACTTCTAGAATTGTTTTTTGATGAGGCGTTTCCAACCACTCTGCAATATTGTCTTTTAGTGGAATAGGTTTAGAGGGTAGAGAAACAGCTTTTTCGATATTGGCAGCATAAGATCCGCTTTGAGTGAACAAAATGGAATCTTCCCCAGCATCAGCAGTGACCATAAATTCTTTAGATGAAGCACCCCCAATTGCTCCACTATCAGCTTCAACCCCTACTATCTGCAGTCCACAAGATTTAAAAATATTTTCATAAGCATTGCCCACTTTTTCATAGAAAGAAGCTAGATCGTTTTCTGAAGAATGAAAAGAATAACCATCTTTCATTATGAATTCTCTACTTCTCATCAATCCAAACCTTGGCCTTATTTCATCTCTAAATTTTGTCTGAATTTGGTAAAAACATTGAGGTAATTGCTTATAGGAGTTGATGGTCTCTGATGCAATACTCGTGATCACCTCTTCGTGAGTTGGCGCTAAACCAAATTCTTTACCTTGTCTATCTTTGAGATTAAACATTATTCCTTCACCTGCGGTATATCCTTCCCACCTTTCACTTTTTTTCCATAAATCTGCAGGATGAAGTTGGGGTAATAGTAATTTTGTACAACCAATACTATTAAGTTCTTTCTCTATTATTTCGGATATTTTTTCAATAACTCTAAGCATTAGTGGCATGTATGCATAAATACCGCTGTTAACTCTGCGAATATACCCAGCTTTTAAGAGTAATTGATGTGAAATAATCTCAGCTTCAGAAGGTGTGTCACGAAGTGTCCCCAGAGGAAATGAGGTGGTCACGCGCATACAAAAAAATCCCTAGATATTATTTGATTTTATCAATTAAGATGAAAAAATAATTCAAAGTGTCTTGAGTCCCTCAACGCGGCTAGTCTAAGAATGCTCTTTCTGCTAACTTCTTCAGTAATGAAGTTAAGACTCTTTAAAAAGTTCATTACTACTTAATCATTTTCTTAAGTTTATGGAAAATATAGATTCCAATATTTCTAGTGAAGAGGAATTAGTAGGTATTGATGAAGTTCAAAAATTCCTAAATAGATCAAGAGCTTCTGTCTATAGGTATACAAATACAGATTTAAGAAATCTAAACCCTAGTTTTAATCCAAGAAAATTAAATCCCGAATTTCGGACTGATCAAAAAGATCCTTTAAAATTCCATCCTAATGAAGTAGCAAGATTTGCAAAAGATATTTTAAGAATAAAGGAAGTTACTGTAGAGGTCTTTAATACACCTTCGTCCGCTGCTCAAAATATACTGGTGCAAATATTAGACGAACTAAAATCTATTAGGTCTTTGCTAGAAAAAGAGTAATTAAAAAGTCACCAATCAATGTTTTGATTTATTGACATTTTAAATGTAGGATAATGATGTTTAATTATCTCCTTAATCTTTACCAATTAAGAGTTCTTGAGTTACACGAAATCAAAGCAGTTTATTCAAAGTAAATCAAGCGAAGAATCTTCTCATGGTTCTGCTCGAAGTGATTTTGAAAGAGATGATGATGACCCCTTAAGTATAAGGAGTTTATCAATATCATCTTTAGGTATTATTTTTGCCTTTTTGACAATTTTTTTACCTTTAATAAGCATTTTAATTGGCAGACCTTTATCTCAAGGAAACGAGATAATTCATAATCAGGATTTTACAAAAGATGGACCTTAGTTCAATACCTCCATCTCCAATGAAGGGAATAGTGAATATTGTTGTTGAAATACCTGCAGGGAGTAGGAATAAATATGAATATTGCTCTGACGCAGGAATAATGGCCCTAGACAGAGTATTACATTCTTCAGTAAGGTACCCTTTTGATTATGGTTTTATCCCAAATACCCTGGCTGAAGATGGAGCTCCCCTTGATGCAATGGTGATAATGGACGAACCTACTTTTGCCGGTTGTCTAATAAAAGCTAGACCTATTGGAGTTTTGGATATGCATGATTGTGGTGCATATGATGGAAAACTTTTATGTGTGCCTATTGCTAATCCTAGGCAGGCTAACATAGTGAGTATTAATCAAATTGCTCCTAATCAGCTCGAGGATGTTGCAGAATTTTTTAGAACAAGTAAAGGACTCGATGGAAGAACAGTTCAAATTGATGGTTGGAGGGATTTTGATGTAGTGGAAAATTTATTGAAAAGTTGTATGCCTCTAAAAAAGAAAAACTTTAAAGTACTTAAGAAATCAAATATTAGTAAATTAAATTGAATAAAATAATTTTTTATAGTTATTTAAAATGCTCTACATGCCGAAAAGCTGCAAAGTGGCTTGAAAGCAAAGATTTTGAATTTCAGTTAATTGATATTGTAAAAGAACCTCCACTAGTTAATTATTTAAATCTAGCTTTGGAACAATACTCTGATGATAAGAAAAGTATTTTCAATACAAGAGGTAAAGCCTTTAAAACTCTTGATCTTGATATTGATCGTTTGTCAAAGGAAGAAATTATTCAACTTCTTTTAAGTGATGGCAAATTAATAAAAAGACCATTTTTGATTTACGAATTGAAAAAAGTAATATTAGGTTTTAACGAAATTGAATATGCAAAACAATTTAAATAAGTCTAGAAAATCAGGACTTGATTAATCCTATGCCTAGTTCCATAAAAAGTTTTTTTAAAGAATGGGGTCTACTAATTCTATTAACTTTTTTTGTTTCTTCTTGTAGATCATTTTTTGCAGAACCACGTTATATCCCTTCTGGTTCAATGCTCCCAGAATTACAAATAAATGATAGGTTAATTATTGAAAAATTTTCGATAAGAAACTCTTTACCAAAAAGAGGAGATATTGTCGTTTTTAACTCACCTTACTCGTTTGATAAAAAGTTAATTTCCTCAAGATCTAAGCCTTTACCAAATAAAAGATATTGTTTTTTTATGAGTTTTCCTCCAATGTCGTTTATTCCTGGTTTGAGGGATCAAGCTTGCGATGCTTATATTAAAAGAGTGGTGGCCCTCCCAGGAGAAATTGTAAGTGTAAAGTCTAATGGTGAATTAATAATAAATAATAAATTAATTCCTGAACCCTATGTCTCTTATAAGTGCTCATTATCCCTATTTAATAATTGTGGTAAATTTGAAAACATAAAAGTGCCAGAAGATCATTTTTTAGTTTTAGGTGATAATAGGGCAAATAGCTGGGATGGAAGATATTGGCCTGGAAGTAAATTTCTTCATAAAAAAGAGATAATTGGTAAAGCATATTTCAGATTTTGGCCTCTTAGTCAAGTTGGCTTTTTCAGTAAATGAAGCCTTTCCCCTACCTCTGACTTTATCAAAATAAATTTTTAACAAGGCTTAATTTAAAGTGCTCCGGAAGCAGTTGAATCAAGTATTCCCCCTAGATGTGTTGTTATGTTAAGAGCGCTAATCACAGGGGGCTTATTAGGATCATTAAAAAGATCAATTATTGTTATGCCGCCATTACCCTGTTTTATCATCCAAATATTTGAATAATTAATCCCAAGGATATTACAAATTAGAGTTTTATTGACTGCATCATGAGCAACCAAGAGGGTTTGATCATTATCCTTTTGAGATAAACAAATTTTTTCAAAAGCTTCTACTGACCTTTCTGATACATCTTTTATACATTCACCTTCGGGCATTATTACTTCTTCAGGTTTATCATGCCAATTTTTTAGTAAAGCAGGCCACTCTTCTCTAATTTCTGCTTCCAATTTACCCTCCCATAATCCGTGACTGATTTCTACCAGTAAATCTATTTTCTCAATTTTTAAATCTTTGTTATTTTGAAGGATTATTTGTGCAGTTTCATAAGGCCTATGCATTGAACTTGAAAATGCCTTATTGAAAGAAATATTTCTCAAATATTCAAAAGTCTTTCTAGCTTGATCTTTTCCGTTTTCATTTAAAGGGATATCAATTTGGCCTTGAAATCTACCTTCTTTGTTCCAGTTAGTTTCACCATGCCTTATTAGAAATATTCTGGAATCTCCAATTTTATTTGGAATATTTTTATTAAGATGGGAAGTTTGATTTAAGCATTCAATTTGAGTCTTAAAAGAATTATCTTTCTTTGAAATATTGAGTATCGAGAAAGAAGCATTTTCTAATCTTATTTTTCTAAAACCTTGCTTAGGCTTTCCTAATAACAAAAGTATTAAACATCTGAGAATTGCATTATGTCCAACAACTAAAATATTTATATCATCTTTGTGTTGATAAATTTTTAAAATATCTTCTACAAAATTTGTTGCTTGAAAAAATAACTCTTGAATTGGTTTATAAGTTTTATTGTCATTTCTTTTTAAGATAAGATTTTCTGGATCATTTTTCCATATAGGGTAAATTTCCGGAAATTTCTTTTTTATTTCATCAATTTTTAGACCAGACCATTCACTAAGATCTACCTCTAGCAAATTATTATCGAATACAATATCTTGCTCTTCATCAAAGATCTTTTTAATTGTTTTTGCAGTCTCTGCCGCTCTTACAAGTGGGGAGGAATAGATTTTATCGAAGTTTATTTTTGATAATGCTTTGCCTGCTTTTTGAGCTTGTTCGTATCCTTCATCAGTTAGTATTGAATCATCTGTTCTTCCTTGAATTAATCCTTTTGCATTGAAACTGCTTAGTCCATGCCTAACTAACACTAATCGTATAGCCATTATATAAGTTTGAAAATTAAGATTATTTAATCATCTCATGGCGTGATTAAAATAGATACATAAACATCACGAACTTCAATGATAACTAAGTATGGTTTTCAAAATATAATGAGTTATGATCTTTAAAAATGTTTCTAAGCCAAAACTCACTTTAGCTTTTATTTCTATAGTCATAACTTTTTTTGTATGGCAGCAAGGCTTAAGAGATAGTTTAAATAGACCGTCTGTTTCATTTGATATAAGTCAAAAAGAACAAGAAATTGCTGAATTATCGGTCCAATCAATACCTGTAGATCTAAAAAAGTTTTTTATCATAAATGATCCTGTTGATCAAATAAATAAATCACTCTCTGAGTTCTCATTTGAAGAGCTAACAGAAAGAAATAAATTAATTAGAATAGTTTCTTCAAAATCAAATGATCCTATAATCTATAAAAATATATCCAATGACTTTGAAAATAAAAACTATAAATTTCTGATTGATGAGATAGAAAAAAAATCTAATAATAATTTATATAAACCAAATTCTAATAAATTTGATTTATTTAAAGATGATAGATTTTTATATCATCTTTTAAGCCGGAAATTTGATTTTGACGATAGTTCATTAATAACAAAATCATTTTCAAGCAAAATGTTTTTAAAAATATTAGCCATTAGACTAATACCACTTTTGTCAATACTTATTGGCTCCATACTGGCTCTAAAAATATTATGGAGCACCATATCTTTGAAAAAGTTTGGTTGGCAAGAAATTAAATCCTTAGATTTAGAATTAATAGATATGGTTTTACTAATAGCAGGTGGATTTGTTGTTTTAGGAGAAGTAGTATCACCTTTGTTCTCTATAAGTTTGGTTGAACTTTTTTCTAAAAGTATTTCTGATGAATTGTCGCAATCTTTAAAAATATTCTTTGGATATCTTTTTATGGCTATTCCGCCATTAGGGATAGTTTATTATCAACTTAAATCTTTGAATAGAGAATTCACTTTTAAAAAGGATTATTTACAGTTCAATTTCTTTCCAATAAAGTATGCAATTACTCAGGGAATTAAGGGTTGGTTAGCAATTGTCCCTTTTGTTTTATTGATTTCTCTAATTATGAATAGTTTGATCGATAATCAGAATGGTAGTAACCCTTTACTAGAAATTGTTCTAAATAATAATAATTACTTATCATTTTTTTTATTATTTGTAACAACAACTTTATTAGCTCCTCTATTTGAGGAAATTATATTTCGGGGTATTTTACTGCCAACTCTTTCAAGAGATTTTGGAGTAATTTCGGGCATCATAGTTTCATCTTTTATCTTTGCATTAGCCCATTTAAGTTTGGGAGAAATGCCGCCATTATTTGTTCTAGGGATTGGATTAGCAATTACAAGAATTGCTTCAGGAAGTTTGTTTTCTTCAGTTATCATGCATTCTCTATGGAATGGATTGACTTTCTTAAATTTGTTCTTATTGAGGACATAAAGAATTTAATTTCTTACTTGCGAATCAAACAAAAAGATGTTTATTTAATTAATAACACTTCTTTTATTCAAAACATAAATCATAGATGAAACCTTATGGGAATCAACTTAATTTAAAAAAAAAAGTTTCATATGAAAGTAAAAAAAATTCTGAAAAAACATCCATAATTGATATCAAATTAATACATCAAATTATCGACACCATAAATATCTCTCTTTTGGTATTAATTTTAACCTTATTTTTCTTATCTTTTAATAGTCAAAGAAAATGGTCAAATACATATAAAAATTTATCTAAGACAAGAGCTGTCAATAATAATCTAATTGATTATATTTCTAAAATTGAGGAATTTTATATAAGTAAACTTGAGTCTCTCAATATCTATAGAAAAACTAAACCTGAAGATTTAATCTATCTTGATAAACTTCCAGAAAAAAAAGAGAGTTTGTTCAAGAAAAATTTAAGTACCTTCGTTGAAGGTTTTAGTGATAGCAAATATCAAAGGGGATATTGATGAAAAAATACAAAAAAATTGTTTGTCTAATACCCCTTGATCAAAGAAGATTTAAATTTCTGTATATTTTTAGCTTACTATTAATATTTTGTTTGTTTGGTAGGTTAGTTAAATTGCAAGTCTATAACGCCTCTGATTTGCAAAGGAAAGCCAGATTAATACAGTCTTCTAAAACTAATGCCTTAAAAAAAAGGAGAGCAATTGTTGATAGAAATAATAGACTAGTTGCTTACGATAAACCGCTCTATAAATTATGGGCTCATCCAAAATATTTTAATTTTCCTGGTGATTCAATTAACAGAGTTCGCAGTATTGAAGAAGTTACAGAAAAATTGTCACCTATCTTGGATATAAATGGTGAAATACTTTTGAGTAAATTTAATAATAAAAAGAGTGGTATCAAGCTTTTGGATAAAATTTCTGAAGAAAAGGCTGAAAAGATTAAGAACCTTCAAATAAGTGGTATTGATTTATTTAAATATTCGCAGAGATATTATCCACAAGGGAAGCTTTACTCTAATCTTGTCGGTTTTGTTAATGATGAGAATATAGCTTCAGCAGGTTTAGAGCTTTATTTAGATAATCAAATTAAAGTTTTTAATAAAAGTAATTTAATAAAAAGAGGAGGAGATGGAACTCCTTTACCGGATTATTCAGCCCCAGGTGATTTTGTTTCTGATTACAAAAGTTTAGGCCTAACTATAGATTCAAAATTACAGAAAGCTTCATTCAATGCATTATCAAAGCAAGTAAGCAAATGGAAAGCAAAGAAAGGATTTGCCATAGTTATGGATGTTAATAATGGTCGGATTCTTTCCTTGGTTACAGTCCCTTCTTACGATCCAAATAAATTTTGGCAGTATGATTCTCGACTTTTTAGGGGTTGGTATTCTCAAGATTTATTTGAGCCTGGTTCAACTTTTAAACCTATTAATCTTGCCTTAGCTTTAGAAGAAAAAGTAATCCAGAAAGATGGAGTAGTCGAAGATATTGGGAAAATTAATGTTGGAGGATGGACGATTTCTAATTGGGATAAAAAAGGTAATGGATATATTGACTATCCAAAAGTTTTGCAGGTTTCAAGCAATGTTGGGATGGTAAAAATAATGCAAAATTTAGACCCTACAATTTATTGGGATTGGCTAAAAAATTTAGGTATAAATAAAAATTTAGAAACTGACTTATTTGAATCAACTGCTGGCCAACTAAAGAAAAAAGACTTATTTGTAAATCAATCAATTGAGCCTGCAGTAACTTCTTTTGGCAAAGGTTTCTCAATCTCGCCACTTAAATTGCTTCAACTTCATGCGGCTCTCGCAAATGGTGGTTATGAAGTGACTCCACATGTTACCTCAACTTTCAAAGAGAGAGTAAATAAAAATCCAAAAAAGCAATTTTTTTCACACGAAGTCTCTAAAACTGTTCTTGAATGGATGGAGAGCGTAGTTGATAAAGGCAGTGGATCTGGAGTAAAAATCGAGGGTTATAGGATAGCAGGGAAAACGGGTACTTCCCAAAAAGCCTTAAATGGTTCCTATACAAGTAAAAAAGTTTGCAGTTTTGTGGCGACCTTACCAGTTAATGATCCGAAATATGCTGTCCTTGTAGTCGTTGATGAGCCATCTAAATCTTATGCATATGGTTCAACTGTTGCTGTACCAGTTGCTAAAGAAATTATCGAGAGTTTAATAGTAATTGAAAAAATACCTCCCAAGATTAAAAATCATGGAATGATTGTTAAAAAACCCTAAAATTTCACAATTTTATAAATATTTAGTTCATTATCTGATGATTTCATCAGGAATAAAAGCTAGTTTATGTATATATATGATTATCTAGATATGAAATCAATTTTAGAACAATTGTCCTCAATGACCGTTGTTGTTGCTGATACTGGAGATTTAGATTCGATAAAAAAATTTCAACCAAGGGACGCCACCACCAATCCATCACTAATACTTGCTGCTGCTAAGAACCCTGATTATGTGAAATTAATTGATAAAGCTTTAGAAAGTTCAGAAAATGCCTTGCCCCAAGGATTCTCCGAAATTGAGTTAATTAAAGAAACTGTTGATCAAGTTTCAGTATTTTTTGGAAAAGAAATTTTGAAAATTATTTCAGGGCGCGTATCTACAGAAGTTGATGCAAGACTTAGCTTTGACACTGAAGCTACCGTTGAAAAAGCTAGAAAATTGATCAAACTTTACAAAAATTTTGGAATTGAAAAGGAAAGAATCTTGATTAAGATTGCCGCAACTTGGGAGGGAATTAAGGCAGCTGAAATTTTGGAAAAAGAGGGTATTAGGTGCAACCTAACTTTACTTTTTAACTTCTGCCAAGCGGTAACTTGTGCCAATGCAAAGATAACTCTAATTTCTCCTTTCGTTGGCCGTATATTAGATTGGCATAAAGCAAAAACTGGTAAAACTAGTTTTGCTGGTGCTGAAGACCCTGGTGTTATTTCAGTTACTCAAATATACAAGTACTTTAAAGAAAAGGGATTCGAAACAGAAGTCATGGGAGCGAGTTTTAGAAATCTTGATGAAATAAAAGAATTAGCAGGTTGCGATCTTTTAACAATCGCACCAAAATTTCTTGAGGAACTGAAAAAAGAAAAAGGAGAGTTAGTTAGGAAATTAGATGTAAGTACCCAAATAAATAATTCTATTGACTACGAATTTGAAGAAAAAGATTTCAGATTAAGTATGTTAGAAGATCAAATGGCAAGTGAAAAGCTTAGTGAAGGTATTACTGGATTCAGTAAGGCTATAGAAGAATTGGAAGAGCTGCTACTAAAGAGATATTCAGAGATTAAAAATCATAAATTGATTTCTGCTAACTAAATTTAAGTTTGAATTTAAAAGAATCAAGTACCACTTTTTGTTAAAAGCCTTCTGATAACTCTTTTTGCAATATCTTCATAGCTCATTTCGCCTGATAATATTTGAGCAATACGTTTAGGTGCGGTTTTTCTTTTGACACCTAATTGATATCCAGTTCTTGGAAATCTATAAAATACTTGTGCTATTCTCCTCCCCCAAGCCATTGATTTCCCCCAAATGCTGTTAATTTTTTTTGTATAAAGACTTAAATCATCTACTGTTCCTGATAAACACTGATCAATGTATTCTGCAGCATAGAAACTGCTAATTAAAGATGGTCTAATTCCTTCAGCTAAAAATGGATCACATAAAGATGCGGCATCTCCAACTGCTAAAACTTTGTCACCATTAATTGAGTGGAAGCCATTCCATATTCTCAGTTTCTTACTAGTTGTTTTATGAGGAAAATCATAAAAACCGAAGCTTTTGATCACTTGGTTATTTATAACCTGATTTTCTAAGAGACCATTATTTATAAAAGTACCTAAACCAATATTTAAGCTTTCTTTTAGGGGGAATGCCCATGCAAAACCATATTTTATAAATCCAAACTCAAATCTAACTGCATCTCTAGGTATTTCACCTAAACCTTTCAATCTTAATGAGATTGTATTAGCAAATTTCGGTTTTCTTGGACCTAAATTGAAATAACTCGCCCATTTCGATTGGGATCCATCTGCAATTACAAGGAATTCTGCTATGTATTTTATTTTGTTACTGCAAGTAATTTCCCATTTATCATTTTTTTTTATGATTTTTTCTATCAATAATGGTCTCATTATCTGAGCACCATTACTCAATGATTCATCGAGTAATAATTGATCTAGTTTTTCCCTTTTAACAATCCAAAATGGGGATTCACCAGTCAGATCAGCAGTCACATTATCTGCAGACTTCCATCTGAATTCAACATTCTTAATTTTTGATTCTATGCAATCTTCTATATTTAAAGGAAGAAATCTTTGCATCGAAGATGCCATCCCACCAGCACATGGATTGTAATCTTGGAATTTTTCTTTTTCAATAATTAAAACTGAATATCCTTTCTTTGATAGGTTAAGAGCAGTGGAAGAGCCTGATAAACCTCCACCAATTATTACAACGTCAAATTCTATCAAACTTTTAGAATTTCCTTCTCTTTCTCAGACAATTTAGTTTCTATTAAAGAAATATATTTATCAGTAATTTTTTGAATTTCAGATTGATTATCTCTCGATTCGTCAATAGAAATAAGGCCTTCTTTTTCGTCTTTTTTTTCTTTATCAACAGCATCTCTTCTGATATTTCTCAAAGCTACTTTTCCTTCCTCTGCATATTTAGAGGCTAATTTACAAAATTCTTTTCTTCTTTCTTCTGTTAAAGGAGGAACATTTATTCTTATTACTTTTCCATCATTATTTGGAGTTATACCTAAATCACTCATAGAAATAGATTTCTCTATCGCTTGTAAACATGAAATATCGAAAGGTTGTATTGAAATTGTTTGCGAATCAACAGTGCTTATAGTGGCAAGCGATTTGATTGGTGTTTCTGCTCCGTAGTACTCAACACTTACTCTGTCTAACAAGGAAGCATTGGCTCTTCCTGTCCTAATTGTATTAAAGTTTCTTTGTGTGGCTTCAATACTTTTATTCATATTTTCTTGAATTTCTTTTTCTTTCATAATTAAAAAAATTAAATGACTTTTAACTAATTAAAGAGCCTATTGGCTCACCAGCAACAGCTTTAGAAATGTTCCCTTTTTTGAATATATCAAAAACCATAATTGGGATATTATTATCTTTGCAAAGTGCAATCGCAGTACTGTCCATTACTGCAATTTCATCACTAAGAACTTGTTGATAACTGAGAGAGGAATACTTTCTTGCATCTTTAAATTGATTTGGATCACGATCGTATACCCCATCAACTTTAGTAGCCTTCATAACAACTTCAGCGTTTATCTCTGCTGCCCTCAAGGCTGCCGTAGTATCAGTTGTAAAAAATGGATTTCCGCATCCACCTCCGAAGACTACAACTCTACCTTTTTCTAGGTGCCTCATTGCTCTTCTTCTGATGTAGGGTTCGGCAATTTCCTGCATTTCGATTGCTGTTTGCACTCTGGTTGCAACTCCAACTCTCTCAAGACCATCTTGAAGTGAAATTGCGTTCATTACTGTTGCTAGCATCCCTACATAATCAGCCGTAGCGCGATCCATTCCGTCTGCAGATCCTTTAAGCCCTCTAAAAATGTTTCCACCACCAACAACTATTGCAAGTTGTACATTATTTTCGACTACTTTTGAAACATCCTCTGCAATTGACTGAACTATAGCAGGATCAATACCATAAGGTTTTTCACCCATTAGTGCTTCACCACTAAGTTTTAAGAGAACTCTTTTGTAATTCATTCAATAATTGTACTTTTAAGACATTAGCAAGTAAATGCACCAAATTTATTTTTTGTTCAGATATTGCTTGCGTCTTTAAACATTTCTAAACCTGCCTAAATAAAAATCTAAATAATAATTTACTTCAACTAAAATTCAACACACTTTTGTGCTTTTATTCCTTGTTCTTTAAATGGATGTCTTATTAGTTTCATTTCTGTAACTAGATCAGCGTAATTGATAATTGAATCAGATGCTCCCCTTCCAGTTAAAACAATATGATTTTTTCTATTATTTAAGCTTTTTAAAAAAGTGATTATTTCTTTGGGTGCAAGATATCCAAGTTTTGTCGCAATATTAATTTCATCAAGAATGATAAGTTTATAAGATTCGTTTTGTATGTATTTTTTGGCTAGTTGCCAAGCCTCTTGAACTAATTTTTCATCTCTTATTCTGTCTTGTGTTTCCCAAGTAAATCCCTCTCCTAATGAATGCCAAGATATCTTTGAAGAAAAGTTTTTAAGTGCTTTTTCTTCTCCAGTGGTCCAGCCTCCTTTGATAAATTGAATTATTGCTACTTTATAGCCATGACCTATCGTCCTTAAAGCCATACCTAAAGATGCAGTTGTCTTGCCCTTGCCATTTCCTGTAAAAACAATCAATAATCCTTTTTTTATTTTTCTAATTTGTAGTCTTTCGGCTTGGATATCTTTTCTTTGCTGCATTCTTTTTTTATATGAGTTCTCATCGATATCCGGTGATAATTTACCTCCCATTCCAATTTTATTTGCTTGATTATCGAGGTTAAATATTTTCTTGGAAGATGAAGGTTTTTTTTGCATATGACTTTTTTTTTATTTAATTATTATAAATCTTTAAATATTTTTAACTCTTTTAACTTTTAAAAGTGCATTATTTACTGCCTGTTGTTGATCTCTTTTAGTAATCCAGTGGTGATAAGTTTGAGTATGTAAACTAACCGAATGTCCCATCATTCTAGCAGCAACAGTATCAGGTAAATCATAAAAAATTGTTCTAACTGCCCAAGCATGCCTTAGATCATAGGGTTTTATTGGTAAAGAGTAACGCTTAAACTGATCTGTAATTTTTTTCCCAATATTCTGTAAGGTTGTAATTTTAAGGTCTCTATTAATATTTGGTAGAAGTTCTGGATTTTCACCAAGTTTTAATAAGTCGAACTTTTCCACCCATTCAGGATGAAATGGCCAAACTTGATGTTCCCCAGTTTTAGTAGTAGGTAAAACTCTAATAATTTTGTCCCCAAAATTAGTCAGAGAACTTAAATCACAAAAAAATACTTCATGATTCCTTAATCCATATGTGGCCATCAGACCAAAAACAAATTTCCAAGACTTGTTTGGTATCTTTTCCCACAGTTTTTCTATTAATTCGTCTTTAGGTAGATCCCTAAATCCTGCTTTGTTCAGACCATATCCTTTAGAATTTAATTTCCAATCTTCTGGTAGTTTAATTTCTAAAAACTTAGCCAAAACACTTAAAGACGTAGCGCATTGTTTCCTACTTCTGGTACCTTCCTTATAACTTTCAAGTGTTTTTTGAAATATTTTTTCTAAAGCTTCATTCTCATATTCATTGTAAATGTTTAGGATTCTTTTCATATATGGTTTGTAAGAACTTCTCCAAGTAGTTTTTCTAGTGCTGGTTCGAAAATCACTTTTATTTTCTTTAAAAAAAAATTCCTCAAATTGATTTAATCTTTTTGGAAATTCAAACCCATGTTTTATTTCCTTTTTATAGGGCTTGCTTATCCAATTAATCCAATCAAATTGATTCAATTCCAATTGCAAATTGATTAATTGTAATTTTTTTTTGGCCTCCTCTAATCCAGAAATATCAGCCTTTAAACCAAGAGATATTCTTTGGATTTTAAAGTTGTTGTTATCTTCTTTGGAGGGAAGTGAACCACGAATATTTAATTTCTCTCCTCTTTTCTCAATTTTAAGCTTGCTGCCTTGAGTAGCAAATTTATCATTGACATTATTAATTTCCTGAATTACGTTCATTTACTTATATAATTGACCATATGATGACGTTTTTAATGTTGATTTTCAATCTTCATAAATTTTAAATGGATAAAATAGGCGTCTTACTAATGAATTTAGGAGGGCCTGAACGCATTACTGATGTAGGCCCATTCTTATACAATCTTTTTTCTGATCCAGAAATTATCAGGACACCTTTTCCTGTTTTTCAAAAGCCCCTAGCTTGGTTAATTAGTACGCTGAGGAGTACTACTTCACAACAGGCTTACCTTTCTATAGGTGGAGGTTCACCTATCAGAAGGATAACTGAACAACAAGCAAGAGAATTACAATCTAACTTAAGGAACAAGGGATTTAATGCTACTACTTACATCGCTATGAGGTATTGGCATCCTTTTACCGAATCAGCAATTGCTGATATGAAGGCAGATGGCATAGATCAAGTTGTTGTAATACCCTTGTATCCACATTTTTCGATAAGTACTAGTGGTTCGAGCTTTAGGGAATTAAAAAAATTGCGAGATTCTGATGAGGAATTTAAGAAGGTTCCAATGAGATGTGTAAGGAGTTGGTTTAGTCAATCAGGTTACTTAAAGTCTATGGTTGAATTAATTTCTGAACAAATTTCACTTTGTGAATCACCTTCAAAAGCCCATATATTTTTCACTGCTCATGGAGTTCCTAAGAGTTACGTAGAGGAAGCTGGAGACCCTTACAAACAACAAATTGAAGATTGTTCTTTATTAATTATTAATGAGCTGGAAAAATGTTTAGGGCATGGTAACCCTCATACACTTTCTTATCAAAGTAGAGTTGGTCCTGTTGAATGGTTGAAGCCTTATACAGAAGAAGTGTTGGCGGATCTTGGAAGGTCAAATGTTAATGATCTGATTGTGGTCCCTATAAGTTTCGTTGGAGAGCATATCGAAACATTGCAAGAAATTGATATTGAATATAAAGAAATTGCTGAAAAAGCTGGTATTAAAAACTTTCGGAGAGTAAGGGCTTTAAATACTCATCCTACTTTTATTGAAGGACTTAGTGATCTAGTGATTTCCTGCTTGGAAGGACCTCTTGTTAATATAGAAGAGGCTTCACAGTTGCCTGAAAAAGTTAAACTATATCCCCAAGAGAAGTGGCAATGGGGTTGGAATAATAGTTCAGAAGTGTGGAACGGAAGGGTTGCAATGATTATATTTCTTGTGCTTTTTATTGAACTTATTTCAGGTTCTGGACCTCTACATAAATTAGGTATTTTATAAAGAACAATTGAAATTTATTTGTTTATTTTTAATTTATTAAAAGATTTTTTTGAATGCATTTCTGACATTACATTTCTAAATGAGGCAAAAGTATTTAATTAAGTTTAATATTTATAGTAAGTATTGAATTTCTTTAGTGACTCTTACTTCGAGATCCTTTTCAAAGGGTAGTTCAAAACATGAAAATCCAGTTTGGATAACTGGTGCAGATGCATTAATGGATTCTTTAAAAATTCATGGAGTAAAAGTCATATTTGGATATCCAGGGGGGGCCATACTACCAATATATGACGCTGTTCATAAGGCAGAAAATGAAGGTTGGTTGAAGCATTATATGGTTAGGCATGAACAAGGTGGTTCACATGCGGCTGATGGATATGCAAGATCTACTGGTGAAGTAGGAGTATGTTTTGGGACCTCAGGCCCAGGTGCAACAAATTTGGTAACTGGAATTGCCACTGCGCAAATGGATTCAGTCCCCCTAGTTGTAGTTACAGGTCAAGTCCCAAGACCTGCTATAGGGACAGACGCTTTTCAAGAAACTGATATTTTTGGCATAACTCTTCCAATAGTGAAACATTCATGGGTAATAAGAGATCCTTCAGATATCGCGAAAGTAGTTTCTGAAGCTTTTTTTATTGCCTCATCTGGAAGGCCTGGCCCTGTTTTAATTGATATACCCAAAGATGTAGGTCAGGAGTTCTTTAATTACCAAAGAGTTTTGCCTGGTGAGATTATTCCTAAAGGATTTAAAAGGAATGGAGAAATTAACGATTGCGATATCAATAAAGCAATTAAATTAATAGAAGATTCTGAAAGACCCCTTCTATACGTAGGAGGTGGGGCAATATCTTCTGGAGCTCATGATGAAATAAGAACTTTGGCAAAGAATTATCAAATACCAGTTACTACAACCTTAATGGGTAAAGGAGCTTTTGATGAAAAAGACAATTTATCAGTAGGAATGTTAGGAATGCATGGAACTGCTTACGCAAACTTTGCTGTTACAGAATGCGATCTTTTAATTGCTATTGGAGCTAGATTCGATGATCGGGTAACGGGGAAATTAGATACTTTTGCACCTAATGCAAAGGTAATTCATATAGATATTGATCCAGCAGAAGTTAATAAAAATAGACGCGTAGATGTTGCAATTGTCTCTGACGTTTCGAAAGCCGTTCGCAAAATTAATCAAAAATTTCTGAATAACAAATTTAGTTGTCGGACGAAGAACTGGTTAGAAAAAATTGCTTTTTGGAAAAATAAACACCCTTTATATGACCCGCCTAAAGAAGGAGAAATTTATCCTCAGGAAGTTCTTTTGAAAGTTAGGGAACTTTCACCAGAAGCTTATGTAACTACAGATGTAGGTCAACATCAGATGTGGGCTGCACAATATTTAAGAAATTCTCCAAGAAAATGGATTAGTAGTGCAGGCTTAGGAACTATGGGTTTTGGATTGCCAGCAGCAATTGGAGTGAAAGCAGCTTTACCTAATTCAGATGTAATTTGCATTGCAGGAGATGCAAGCGTTTTAATGAATATTCAAGAATTAGGAACTTTGTCTCAATATGGATTAAATGTAAAGTTGATCATCATTAATAATCGCTGGCAAGGGATGGTAAGGCAATGGCAGGAGAGTTTCTACGATGAAAGATATTCCTCCTCTGATATGAGTTGTGGCGAACCTGATTTTGTAAAACTTGCTGAGTCTTTTGGAGTTAAAGGATACCAAATTTCTGATAGAAAACAATTACAGAATGAATTAAAAAATGGGCTTGATCATGACGGCCCTGCCTTGATTAATATCCTTGTTAGAAGAGGTGAAAATTGTTATCCAATGGTTCCTCCTGGTAAGAGTAATGCTCAAATGGTTGGATATGTTAATTGTGAAGACTAATTTTTTATAATTCATCATTTTAAAAAATTAACTCTAAGATAATTTAAAAACTTAGATATTTTTGAATTGAAAAAAATTATCAAAATTTTTATAGTCTGCTTGATTGTTCTTAATCCTGTAATAGTTAACTCGGCTGAAATTCTTCAAATTAAGAGTTCAAATACTATTTTGGTGGGGGATCAAAATAGGAATCTAACTATTGGATTATTTTGTATAGATGTAAATGAAAGTGATGAGCTTGAAGCAACTAATTTACTTAAAAGTGAATTCCCAAGGGGAACCAAAGTGAAAATAAAACCTTTTGGTTTCAAAGAGAATGTTTTGTTAGCCAAAGTTTTTAATATTAAGGGAAGTAAGGAGATGACTGAATTATTAGTCGCTAAAGACCTAACTAGTGAAGTTTGTACAAGTTAACTATCTCTTTGAACAAATAAAATTCCATTGTCTTGAGATTGTTTTGTTCCTTCTCCAGGAATTAAATTCATTTTTGAATTTGTATGTGCATAAATTTGAGATGTCTATATTTGTATTAGGAATATTCTCATTTAAAAGTTGTCTATAGGCAGATTTTTTGAGATCAAGTTGATTTAAGTTTTGCTCTTTAAAAGGATTTGAATCACTAAAACAAAGAATATTTTCAGTTTTAGTCAAATTGACAGTTATGTCTTTGTTTTCGACTTTTCTATAAAATTCTCTTAGTGTCATTTTATCAACTAGATAATGTTCCTTAGAAATCGCTGGACCTATTGCAACAAGTAAATCATCTCTAGATGTCCCAAAGTTATCGAAAATTTTAACCATATTTTTTATTATTTTTTTTTCTAAACCTTTTCTTCCACAATGCAAGGTCGCTACATTTTTTGTCCCTTTATCTGCAAAAAATATTGGCATACAATCAGCTGTGTAAACCCATAAGTTTTGATTGCATTTATTACCAACAAGACCATCTGCATCACTCTTAATCCCTTCTTCAGAATGAGATCCAAAAATAATCACGTTACTGTGAATTTGCTTGGGAACACAATTTATATAATTTTTATTAAAGTAATTCCCTAATAATTGAAGAAATTTCTCAGAGCTTGACTTCGTAAAAAATGCATGTTTGAAATTATTTTGACTAAGGATAGGTGATGAGTAATACTCAAATTTTTTGTTTTGAATAAAAATTTCAGCTTTTGAGAAAGCTATTTCTTTGTAAGGAATAGTTCTTGCTCCTAAACTTAATTTATGAAATTAATTCAATATCTCTCAAGATCCAGAATCCTGCAAATTTTTCGATGTATGGCGTTGACTGTATGGCAATAAATTGATAACCAAAAGAATTTTTTTTATTCTCTAAAAACTTTGTACTCAAAATTTTTGCATCTTTCTCTGGCAAATCAGTTACCAGCCACTTATCGTCTTCTGAAGCTTCAAGTATGAGTTGGTTCTTACTAATGACTAATTTAACAGGTTCTAAACAACTGAACCATGCAGAAAGTGCTAAAGATCTATCTTTGCTAAAAAGTCTTAATCCTGGAACTAAGTAATTATCATCTAAATCTTTCTGAATTGGGAAAATATTTCCAAATTCCATAGGCCAATTTTCTGCTGATTTTAATTCGCCAATTGATATTTCAGAGATAGTTAAAGCATCACCCCTTACTGCTTCTGGTAGAGGTGTAGGAGAGCTTTCAATTTTAGAAGTAAAAGTTGGAGCTAATACACCTTTTACATAACCTTTTTCCTTGGGATAAATCTCTTTTTCAAGAAATTCGATTCTATCTAATAAATCATAAGTTCTCCTACTTACGAGAGCCTCAATACTTACGGCCTCCAAAGATTTCTTAATGATCGATTTCATTGACGACCTCCAGAACCGAACTATCGAAGGTTTCTCCCACCCTAGTTTTTTTGCTTCACTTATTGCTTCATTTAGTGACTTTGTAAGCCATACTGAATTGACTTCATTGGCAGGGCATTTTTTATTCCAAAGAAAAATATCTTCTGTCTTATAACTTCTTGTAGAACAAATAATTAACTCCCACCTTTTTTTTCCATTTAATTCAATAATTGGTCTTGAGTAAAAGTCTAATTCCCAATCTGAAATCTTTAACTTAAGACTTGACTCCATTTTTTTATTGATGTTCATTTATCTTGTTCTTTTTTATCGAAGAGTGCTTTAGTTTTTAGTGCTCTCTCTGTGGCTTCTTGCATAACTTTTTGCTTATCAATAATTAATTCTCCCGCAGAGTTTTCAAGGAGTGCTGTATTGAGACCAATGCGCCCTTTTTCGAGGTCAATTTCAGATATTAATGCTTTAATGATTTCCCCTTCTCTAAAAACTTCTCTTAAAGAACGAATCGATCCATTTGTTAGTGAGGATTGATGAAGAAGCCCACTAGCTCCACCTAATTCTATAAAGAAGCCATATGGTTTTACAGCTAAAACTTCTCCTTCAATTAATTGTCCTAATTTTAGACTTGTAAGTTTAGAGACTAATGATGCTTTCTTTTCAGAGAGAACTAATTTTCTGGATTCTGGATTCACCTCAAGAAAAGCTACTTTTAGAGTTTTGCCAACAATAGATTGATAATCTTGACCATCTTCAAGTTGGGATCTTGGGATAAATCCTCTTAATCCATCTACATCGCAAGTAAGCCCACCTCTATTAAATCCATTAATTAAAACGTTAATTAATTCTCCATTTTTTGCGAAACTTGATACTTTCTCCCAACTTTGCCTGAGAATTAGTGCCCGAGCGCTCACCGTTACCATCCCATCAGCATTTTGTTCTTTGATAACCAAAACTTCCATTTCAAGGCCTATAGAAAACTTCTCTTTAAAGTTAGTTATGACGCCTAGCCCACATTCTTTTTTGGGCATATAACCAGGTGCTTTCCCACCAATGTCAATATATAATCCATCACTTTCGATTGCTATAACCTTTCCTGTAATTGTCTCTCCTGTAGCCCCAATTGGCTCATTTGCATTTAAAGCCTCCAAAAAAGCACTTTCATCAAAATCAAATTCATCAACTGTTCTTTCTAATTGAAAATCTGTGATTTGCTCAGAAAAATTAAGCGGTCTATTTAAGTCTTGTTGAGAAATATCAAATGTTTTAGTGTTTTCATTATTGTCCTCATTTTCTTTTACTGAGTCATCTTTAGTTATTTGAGGTTTGATTGCAATATTTTCTTTTCTAATCTCTTCTTGAGAGTTGGGATGCTCATTTTGTATATCTTGAGATTTTTTTTGAATATCTTTCTTGCTTATGTGAAGTACCTGAAGAGGTTTTTTAAAATCTTTTTTATTGCCCTTTGGTTGGATATTATTTTGGGCATTTTTATTACTGACTCCCATTGTAGGTAAAATAAGAATAACTAATTATTAACATACTCTAAATGTTAGTACTCAAAATTAAAATTAATGAACTTTAAACCAATACCTAATAAATTTGAATATTTAAATTGGCAAGAGATTGAAAGTGTTGCAAAAGATAAAAGATCAACAGTGATTTGGCCATTCGGCGCTGTTGAGCAACATGGGCCGCACTTGCCCCTTGCTACAGATAGTATTTTTGTTGATGAAATCATTAGCGAAGTTTTTAAATTATTATCTCCTAAAGTTCCATTAAAAAAACTTCCAACTCAATACATTGGGTTTTCACCAGAACATAGGGGTTTTGCTGGGACAATTTCACTTTCCTCAGATTTAATAACCTCAATGATTAAGGAAGTGGGAGGTCAATTATCTGAAATGGGTTTTAAAAGATTGATATTGATTAATGGACATGGAGGTCAAATCTCACTACTAAATACAGCGGCAAGAGAACTGAGGAGTTTCGCTCCTGGGATGGCAGTTTTTCCTTGTTTCTTATGGAGTGGTGTTAATGGATTAAGTGAATTGTTAACAAAAACTGAGATCGAGGATGGGCTTCATGCCTCTTTAGCTGAAACAAGTTTGATGCTGGCTTTGAAACCAGAATTAGTAGGTGATGAACGCCCAAATGAGGGTTATAAATTAGAGATCCCTGAAGGTTGGAGTCTAGAGGGCAATGCGCCTACTGCTTGGCTTACTGACGACTTCAGTAAATCAGGTGTTATTGGCGATAGTAGAGGAGCAAATGAGTCTTTAGGAAAAAATTTAAAGGAATTATTGATTAATCATTGGTTCAAATTGATTATGAATCTGATGCAATCAGATTGGCCAAACAATTCTTAAATAAGTTTAAGTAAAAAATGTGACTTTACAATTGAAACTATTTTCATGATATTTAAATAAACCCTCTATAATAATGTAATATTCATGCATAATGAGCTAAAGATTACTGACATGCAAACTCTAGAATCAAATAAAAAAACTGTTGAAGAATCGACTAACCCGATTTCTTTAGATTTACCCGACTTCACTACAGATTCTTATAAGGATGCATACAGCAGAATAAATGCAATTGTTATAGAGGGAGAGCAAGAGGCTCATGATAATTACATTTCAATAGCAACTTTAATTCCAAATGAGTTAGAGGAGTTAACTAAATTGGCGAGAATGGAAATGAAGCATAAAAAAGGCTTTACTGCATGTGGAAGAAATTTAGGTGTAGTAGCTGATATGGAATTTGCTAAAAAATTCTTTTCTAAATTACATGGTAATTTTCAAGTTGCTCTTGAAAAAGGAAATTTAACAACATGTCTTTTAATACAAGCCATCTTAATTGAAGCATTTGCTATTTCTGCTTATAACGTCTACATAAGAGTTGCTGATCCTTTTGCAAAAAAAATAACAGAGGGAGTGGTTAAAGATGAATACCTTCATTTAAATTATGGTCAAGAGTGGCTTAAAGAGAATCTATCTACTTGTAAAGAGGAATTAATGGAAGCTAATAAGGTTAATCTTCCGTTAATTAAAAAGATGTTAGATGAAGTAGCAGATGACGCATCAGTTTTAGCTATGGACAGAGAAGAATTAATGGAAGAATTTATGATTGCTTATCAAGATACATTGATGGAAATAGGTCTAGATAATAGAGAAATTGCAAGAATGGCTATGGCAGCTATCGTCTAATTACATTTCTAATTAATTAAGACTTTTAATAATTAATCAATCCTATTTAAGTAGTTACCTCTGTGCTATTGTTCATAACATTGTATAGAAACCATTTATAAATTTTAAATGTTTGGGTTAATAGGCCACTCAACCAGTTTTGAAGATGCAAAAAGAAAAGCTTCGATGCTAGGCTTTGATCATATTGCTGATGGCGACTTAGATGTTTGGTGTACTGCTCCTCCTCAGCTTGTTGAAAATGTAGAAGTTAAGAGTGCTACTGGAATATCTATTGAAGGTTCTTATATTGATTCGTGCTTTGTTCCTGAAATGCTTTCTAGATTTAAAACGGCTAGAAGAAAAGTACTAAATGCTATGGAACTAGCTCAGAAAAAAGGGATTAACATTACCGCTTTAGGAGGATTTACTTCTATAATTTTTGAGAATTTTAATCTTCTACAGCATAAACAAATTAGAAATACTTCATTAGAGTGGGAAAGGTTTACTACTGGCAATACTCATACCGCCTGGGTTATTTGTAAGCAACTAGAAATAAATGCGCCTCGCATTGGGATAGACCTTAAAAAAGCAACTGTTGCTGTAATTGGAGCTACAGGCGATATTGGTAGTGCTGTTTGTAGATGGCTTATCAATAAAACTGGGATTTCAGAACTTCTTATGGTAGCAAGACAACAAGAACCACTAGCACTGTTACAAAAAGAATTAGATGGTGGAACCGTAACAAGCTTAAATGAGGCATTGCCTCAGGCGGATATTGTTGTATGGGTTGCAAGTATGCCTAAAACCATTGGAATTGATACAGATAACTTAAAAAAACCATGTTTAATGATTGATGGCGGATACCCCAAAAATCTTGATGAGAAATTTCAGGGTGAAAATATTCATGTTTTAAAAGGAGGTATAGTAGAGTTTTTCAATGATATTGGTTGGAATATGATGGAACTTGCAGAAATGCGAAACCCTCAGCGAGAGATGTTTGCTTGCTTTGCAGAAGCTATGATTTTAGAATTTGAAAAGTGTCATACAAACTTTAGTTGGGGAAGAAATAATATTTCCCTTGAAAAGATGGAGTTTATTGGAGCAGCATCTTTAAAGCATGGTTTTTCTGCAATTGGACTTGATAAGCAGCCTAACGTATTAACTGTTTAAATTATGGCTAAACGTTACCTCCTTGATTTTGAAAAACCTCTTGTTGAACTTGAGAAGCAGATAGAGCAAATTAAAGAATTAGCTCGAGATTCAGAAGTTGATGTTAGTCAACAGCTTCTGCAACTTGAAACCTTAGCTGCAAGGAGAAGAGAAGAAATATTTAAATCTCTCACCCCTGCTCAAAAGATTCAGGTAGCTAGACATCCTCAAAGACCTAGTACTTTGGATTTTGTTCAAATGTTTTGTGATGACTGGATAGAATTACATGGAGACAGAAATGGTGGCGATGATATGGCACTTATTGGGGGGATAGGTTCGATAAATAATAGACCAGTATTGATGTTAGGGCATCAGAAAGGAAGGGACACAAAAGAAAATGTAGTAAGAAACTTTGGTATGGCAAAACCAGGAGGTTACAGAAAAGCTCTTAGATTAATGCAGCATGCAAATAGATTTTCTTTGCCAATTCTTACATTTATTGACACTCCTGGAGCTTATGCTGGTTTAAAAGCTGAAGAGCAAGGTCAAGGTGAAGCGATTGCAAGAAACCTTCGAGAGATGTTTGGATTTAAAGTTCCAATTGTGGCTACTGTCATTGGAGAAGGAGGTTCTGGAGGAGCACTTGGAATAGGTGTTGCCGATAGGTTACTAATGTTTGAACACAGTGTTTATACAGTTGCTAGTCCAGAAGCATGTGCATCAATTTTGTGGAGAGATGCTGCGAAGGCGCCAGAAGCAGCATCAGCACTTAAAATCACAGGTAAAGATTTACTTAAATTAGGTATAATAGACGAGGTATTATCAGAACCTTCTGGTGGGAATAATTGGGCTCCTTTAGATGCTGGCAACACACTAAAAGAGGCTATCGAGAAACACCTTAACGCTTTACTGCAAATGCCTAAAGAAGAATTGATTGAGGAAAGATACAAAAAATTTAGGGTTTTAGGTAAATTTATCGAAGCAAATAATATTGAAGAGATTTATAGTGAAATCCCCCCAAAAACTGAATAACTTGAAACTAGCTTTTATAACAGGTGCTACGAAAGGTATTGGTAGATCCACCGCAATTACTTTTGCCAATGCTGGCTGGGATTTAATTTTACTCTCCAGGAATATGGATTTAATGGAGAAACTAAAGAGCGAACTGTTGACCACTAAATCAAAAATTAACCTAGTAAAATGTGATTTATCTAATCCTCTAGAAATAGAGCATTGTGTTAATGAGGCAATTGAGAAGTATGGGTGCCCTTCAGTATTGATAAATAATGCCGGCTGCGCATTTAATGGCCTTTTAGCTGAAATGGAATTAGGTCAATGGGAACAAACTATTCAAATAAACCTCACAAGTGTTTTTCAAATTTGTAGTTTAATAATTCCTGAAATGAGAAAACATGGTGGTTTAGTTATTAATGTCAGTAGTCATGCCTCTTATAATGCATTTCCCCAATGGGGAGCTTATTGTGTTTCAAAATCTGCACTAGCTATGTTTACTAAATGCCTTAGGGAGGAGGAGAGGTCTAATTCAATAAGAGCATGCACAATAACGCTTGGTTCAGTAAATACTCCTCTTTGGGACTCCGAATCAATAAATTCTGATTTTGATAGAACTTCTATGCTCTCCTCAAAAGAGGTATCAGAAACTATTCTCTACATGGCTCAAAAACCTGAATCACAATTGATCGAAGACTTGACTTTGATGCCTTCTGGCGGAGCCTTTTAAACATTCTGTTTATCTGATTGATCTTAAAACAGTGATTTTTTTTAGTGCTATTTGAGCCCGATTAAACAAGAGAATGTGATATAGTATATGAGCAATTAAGCTTTTGGAAGATACAGTTAATTAAGTTGCATACAATTTTCTGTTTAGAATTTTATGACCTCTACATTACCCAACGATAATATTAGAAACTTTGACGACCAGATTACTAATAAACTAATTTCTGAAATTATAAGAGACAGAATTAAGAGTTCTGGTACAAGATTTAGTGCTAACGATAATATTTCTGATTTTATAAATCCTGGTGAATTAGAAATTTTAGAAAAAGAAATAGCCTCAAGAGTTAAAGACTTACTAAAGTCCCTCGTAATTGATGTTGAGAATGATCATAATACTCAAGAAACTGCTGAAAGAGTATCAAAAATGTATCTAAATGAAGTTTTTAAAGGTAGATATCATGAACAACCTAAAGTTACAAGTTTCCCAAATGACAAGAATCTTGATGAAATTTATACAGTTGGTCCAATTTCGGTCAGATCTGCATGTTCACATCACCTAGTTCCAATTCTAGGAGAATGTTGGATAGGTATAAAACCTGGAAATAAAGTCATAGGACTTTCAAAATTTGCGAGAGTTGCTGATTGGGTTTTTTCCAGACCTCATATTCAGGAAGAAGCTGTAATGATCCTTGCAGATGAAATTGAAAAACTTTGCGAACCTAAAGGTTTAGGCATTATTGTAAAGGCCCAACATTATTGTATGAAGTGGAGGGGAGTCAAAGAACCAAATACAAGCATGATTAATTCTGTGGTGAGAGGCGATTTTAGACACGATTTAAGTTTGAAACAAGAATTTTTTGAGCTTGTAAAACAGCAGTCAGCTACTAATAATTACTAATTTCTTTTTAAAAATTTTAAAAGACCCTCTGTTTTATTAATATCTTTTAAACCCGGAGATATCTCAATACTACTTGAAATATCTAATCCGTCTGGTTTGACTTCAGTAAGGATTTCATCAATCCATTCAATTGATATCCCACCTGCTAACCACCAAGGTTTACTAAATTGCAGATTCTTTAGATAAATAGAGTTTATTTTTTTCCCTGAACCTCCATAAGTTTCTTTGTTCCAAGAGTCGAGTAGTATCGCGTCTACAAAATCCTCAAAAGGTTTAATTTTATCGATATCTTTTTTCGTTTTTATTCTGAAAGCCTTCCATAGGCCAATATTTGGAATTTTTTTCCTTATTTCTTTGCAATAATCAATATCTTCATCTCCATGTAATTGAATGATAGTTTCACTTGGGTGTCCTAAGAAATTTTTAATAATTAAGTCTATTGGACAATTTTGTACAACAGATACCCTCTCGATTTTTGGATACAACCTTTCTAAGGTTGTAAAAATATTTTTCTTAATTTCAGCTGATACATATCTTGGTGACTCTTCCACTGAAATAATACCTATAGCATGCGCTCCTAATTTTGCGACTTGCAAAGCTTGTTCTGCTGACGTTAGGCCACAAATTTTAATTAAAGTATTACTCTTGGGCATATAATTGGCCTGTATGTAAGATTAATATTATTGCTAAATATAGCGGAGATTATTTTTGAGAAGTTGGCAAATTTTTAAAATATGGGGAATTCCCTTTAAAGTACATCCTTATTGGTTTGCTATTCTCTTTTTATTCTCATGGAGTATAAGAAATCAGGTTAATTTAACTTCAGGTGATATTTATAGTATTAAAGAATCTTGGATTATAGGATTTTTAACTTCTTTTTTCTTATTATCTTCAATTATTTTTCATGAGGTTTTTCATACGCTTGTTTCACTTAATCAGGGGGTAAAAATAAAAAAAATTACTTTTTATTTTTTAGGAGCAATTTTACAAATAGATAAGTATTGTCAAACTGCTTTAGGTAATATAAAAATTGCAATTGTTAGACCTCTTTTATGTTTCGCTACAGCATCTATCTTACTTTTAATTAGTAATAACAGTGCATCTCAGGAACAAATAGCAGTTAATGTAATTTCAAGAGTAGGTATATTTAATTTATTCTTAGGCTTCTTAAATTTGATTCCAATTGGTTCTTTAGATGGAGGGAATTTATTAAAAAGTATTATTTGGCATTTCTCAGGGAGTAAAAATAAAGGAAGAAATTTCCTCAATAAAGTAAATTTATTATTATCTTTTTTTGTTTTATTTTTTGGGATAATTTGTTTATTTAGATTTAACTTTTACTTTGGTTTTATTTTTTCTTTTTTGGGCTTGTTTGGAATTAATTCTTCAAAATCTGAAAGTCAATTTTTTAAAATTGAAAACATACTTAAATTTAGTAAAGTTTCTGAGATCAAATTAAAACCTTTGAGGAAAATTGAATACGATTCGAATTTCTCAGAATTTAATAAGTTAATAAAAAATAAGAAGGATACATCGGATAAATATTTTTTTGTTACGAATAATGGTAGATGGACCGGTTTTGTTGATGAGAATATCTTAAAGACTGTTTCCTTAAAAAAATGGGAACGGAACTTTGTTGGAGATTTTAAGAAACCAATCGATAGTTTTGAAAGTGTATCTTATAACGATAAATTATGGAGAACTGTAGAAAGACTTGAAGAAACAAATGAAGGTTTTTTATTGGTTCTCAATGCTGCAGATATCCCTTTGGGGATAATTGATAGGTCAAAAATTGGAAACTTTGTGTTGAATAGATTAGGTTTTAATTTGCCTTCAGATATTGTTGACAAATTAAACTTTAAAAATAATTATCCCCTAGGAATTGAATTGCCGAGAATAATTAATTCAATGAAGCAGAAAGGAGATCTTTAATAATTCTTGTAATTAAAATTTTCTATTTTTTATTATCTATTGCAATATTTTTAAAATTTATATTTGATTTATTTTTCAGGAATGAATTTCTCAAATGTTGAACTATTTCATCATTTGTTAGTTTTAAATTTACTTTTGGTGGAGCTTCTTCTTTGAATAATTTGAACCACAAATCTCTTGAAGGATTTGTTTGAATTTCTCCATGTTGAAGGAATGCTCCTTTTTTACGAAATTGAGCACTACCTATTCTCTTAAACCCATCCTGATCAACTAAATCGGAAATTAATGAAGTCCCAAAACAATTTGTTTTAATACTTGATTTTCGTGAATTTCCATACTGTAAGTTGAGGCCTAATTCTCTAAAACTTTTAATTAACCAATTATTAACCATTTCATAACTAAAGACTTTATAGTAAGTTTTTTTAAATGTTAATGCATATGTTATGCCTCCTGAATGCAGAACAGCTCCCCCTCCTGAGGGACGTCTAACAATATTAATTTCCCCATTTGATAATAAATTTTTCCAATGAAGAGGAATTTCCTTTTGGTGATAGCCAATTGAAAGCCAATCCCCAGTCCAATAGTAGAACCTCAATGTGAGAATTATTTCAGGATTCGAAATTGTCTGATCTAAAGAATTTAAATCTAATGCCATTTGATCAAATCCAGGTAAATTATTTGTTGAAAAAATTAAAGCCTGATTTTCAATTCCCAAAATTAACTTTGCAGGTTTATTTATGATAATTTTCAATAAATTTTTTCTTTCAATTTGTTAATTACGTAACATCATTTTGTAATAGTGTTTCAAATCTTCTCTTTTCGGTGGAGAATATAGAAAATAATTTTTTTACCATGGAGCCAACTCAAACAATAAATCTTATTGCATTAAGTCTCATAGTTGTTATGCATGCAGGAGTTTTAGCATTAAGACTAGGAATTAGTTTAGGTAGGAACTAAAGTCTATTAGAAAATTTAAAATTTATAAGGTAAAAATAAAGTAAGACTGAATTGATTTATTCAGTAAAAAAATCAAGTACTTAATTTGTCAAAATCTTTTTATAAAAATAGTATTTTCTACAAAAAATATTTAGGGGATGTATTTGTAAAAAGACAACAGAAAGAGGATAATTTTGTATCTTTGATTTTTTTAATTATAAAAATTAGCTTTTCCCTTTTAGCAATAATAAGCCTGATTAAGCTTGGCTATAGTTCTAAAGTAAGGTTGAACAGATTAAGGGAAATTGAAGAATCATTTTTATACGAAAAATACAGATTTAATTTATTAACAGATAAGTTTGATGATTTATTCTCTTCTGAAGGTGAGCAAAGATTTATGAAGGATCAGGATCAAATGATTTCTCGGGACATTATCAGAGTAATATGGCGTTGATAAGGATGATCATGAATCATTCAACTTATCATTTTTTAATTAACTTTTTTGCTAGTGAGTAAGAACATTAAGGGTTTGGTCCTAATAACAGGAACAACTTCAGGAGTTGGATTAAATACTCTAAAACCTCTATTAAGATTTGGATGGGAGGTTATAGCAGTTAATCGATCAAATAAAAGAGCTATAAAAATAGCTGATGAATCCTTGACAAAAGAGGAATTTAAAAATGTTCACTTTATAGAAATAGATCTTTCTAACTTGGATGATGTGAGAAAAGGTTGCGATGAAATATTAGAAAGATTTAAGAAGCCAATAAATTCTCTTATTTGTAATGCAGCAGTTTATAAACCGAGACTAAAGAAACCTGAAAGGTCTGCTCAGGGGTTTGAAAACTCTATGGCAGTAAATCATTTTGGGCATTTTCTTATGATAAACCTACTTATGGAAAATATTTTATCTTCTCAAAGAGAAATTGTTTTAAATGGCAAATCAACTGTATTCAAGCCAAGAATTACAGTATTAGGAACTGTTACGGCTAATTATTCAGAACTTGGAGGAAGGATCCCCATTCCTGCCCCAGCTGATTTGGGAGATTTAGCAGGATTCAAAAATGGTTTTTTATCTCCCATAAGTATGGCGAATGGAAAGAAATTTAAACCTGGTAAGGCTTATAAGGATAGTAAACTTTGCAATATGGTGACTGTTCAGGAATTATCAAAAAGATATCCTGCAGAAAAGATTATTGTTAATTCTCTATATCCTGGATGTGTTGCTGATACAAAACTTTTTAGAGATACACCTTGGTTATTTAGATTCCTTTTCCCGATATTTCAAAAATTCATAACAAAAGGATATGTTTCACAAAGACAGGCAGGAGAGAGGGTAGCTCAAGTGGCAACTTATAAAGAATTTGCTAAACCATCAGTCCATTGGAGCTGGGGAAATCGTCAGAAAACTGGCAGAAAAGCTTTTTCTCAAAAATTGTCAAAAAGAATAATTGATACGAAGACCTCTCAACAAACTTATGATTTAACAAGCCAATTGGTTGGATTAAATTAAGTTAGACTAATCAAATCCTAATAAATCAAAAATTTCTCTATCTTTAAGTGGATTACCTTCTAAGGGTTCGACGTTTTCAAGCATATTTTTGGCAAGAGATAAATATTCATTTTGAACTTCAATAACATCTTCAGTTGGTTCCATTTCAAAAATTGTGCATTTTTTCAGTCTTGATCTTCTAATGGCGTCGACATCTTTAAAGTGAGCCATAGTTTTTAAACCTGTTCTTTCATTGAATTTATCAATTTGATCTGTGTCTTTTGATCTATTTGCAACTACCCCACCTAATCTGACTTTATAATTTTTTGCTTTTGCTTTAATTGCAGAAACAATTCTATTCATAGCGAATATTGAATCGAAATCATTAGCAGTGACAATTAGACAATAATTTGCATGTTGCAATGGGGCTGCAAATCCTCCGCAAACGACGTCTCCAAGGACATCAAAAATAACAACGTCAGTATCTTCTAATAAATGATGTTCTTTTAATAGTTTAACTGTCTGACCGGTTACATATCCCCCACACCCTGTCCCAGCAGGAGGACCTCCACTTTCAACACACATTACGCCATTAAAGCCTTCAAACATGAAATCGTTTGGCCTCAATTCTTCGCTATGAAAATCTACCTCTTCGAGAATGTCGATAACTGTAGGCACCATCTTGTGAGTCAAAGTGAAAGTGCTATCGTGCTTTGGATCACATCCAATTTGTAGAACCTTTTTCCCTAATTTTGAGAATGCCGCAGATAGGTTTGATGATGTAGTTGATTTCCCGATGCCGCCCTTTCCGTATACGGCAATAACTAAAGCTCCTTCTTCGATATTTATTTTAGGATCTTGCTTTACTTGAACACTCCCTTCCCCATCAAGAGGCTTGTTTATAGTACTTGTCATTTAAAGCTTTAAAACACATTATTATTTATATTCTTGCAGTGTAAATACACATGAAATATGTTTCTAAACAAATATGTATTCAATTGTATTAAAAGCGGGAAATATGTTCTTATAACTACATTTTTAAAATTTAATCTATTAAGTTATGAGTGAAAATACTCATGGCTAAATTAAAATTTATTAGTAAAAAATTAACTAAAATATGCTTTGGCATCGTAAAGAGTTTCATCGCTTATCTCTGGAATTCCTCTTAAGATTGCATATTTTTCGGTATTTGTTTTAACTTTGCCTCTTACAAAAAACGGAACTTTTGTTAATTCAGCTCTACCTGATTCAGTCCAAATAATGCCCTCTTTAGGATTATTCTCCTTTTTTTCGTCAGAATTTAAAAATTCCTTTGTGTTTGTCGCTGTATGTCCTAAATGGCTTTGATGACCGTCGACAAACTCAAAGTCATGTTTAAACATATCGATAAGATGCTCTTCTAATCCCATCATTAAGGGATGTACCCAATCATCAAAAATCACATTTGCTCCTTCCCATCCCATTTGTGGGCTATATCTTGCAGGAACATCTTGAACATGCATTGGTGTGCTTATTACTGAACATGGAATGCCAAGTCTCTTGGCACTGTGCCTTTCCATTTGAGTCCCTAAAACTAATTCAGGTGCGGCTTTTTTCATTGCATCTTCTACTTCTAAATAGTTATTAGTAATTAAAGCTTTTACATTTAGTTCTTTCGCTGTTGCTCTTACTTGTCTTGCCATTTCCCTGCTGTATGTCCCAAGACCAACTACTTCAAAACCCAATTCTTCCTTAGCAATTTTGGCTGCTGCAATTGCATGTGTTCCATCACCAAAAATAAAAACTCTTTTGCCAGTTAGATAATTTGAATCAACTGATTTTGAGTACCAAGGAAGTTTTGATTTATTTTCTAATTCTTTTTTATTCGTCAAAGGAAGATCTAATTTTTTATGAACTTCATTTATAAATTCAATTGTATTTTTTATTCCAATTGGAATAGTGTTTGTATATTCCATTCCAAAGTTCCGTTTAAGCCATTCACATGATGCTTCCGCAATTTCTGGATAAAGACAAATATTTATTTCAGCATCAATT
Source organism: Prochlorococcus marinus XMU1405 (assembly GCF_017696275.1). Lineage (NCBI taxonomy): Bacteria > Bacillati > Cyanobacteriota > Cyanophyceae > Synechococcales > Prochlorococcaceae > Prochlorococcus > Prochlorococcus marinus. Next base: position 491,423 of record NZ_JAAORF010000001.1, read on the forward strand.
AGTCTTTCAATATCGTCTGGACTAGCGCCTAATGGAGCAACTACGTTTGTATCTATTCCTTGCTCCGAAAGTATGCGTTGAATTTCGATTACATCATCTCTGCATCTAAATCCTAGTAATGAAGGGCCAAGTATATTAACTTTTGGTCTACGACATAATGCCTTCCATCTTAGAGGATTTATTTTTTCTGAAGAACTTACTTTCTCTTTTAAAAGAGTTCTTGTTAATTGATAAAAAGTTTCTGATGCCCCCCAATTTTCTTTCTTGCTGTAAGCAGGTAATTCAAGATTAACAATCGGCATATCAAACCCCATCCCTTTTGCAAGTGCTCCAGGTTGGTCTTGGATAAGTTCTGCTGTACAACTTTCTCCGACTAAAAGAGTTTTGGGTTTGAATCGTTCAACGGCTTCCTTAATATTTTTCTTCACTAATTCTGCTGTATCGCCTCCAAGGTCTCTAGCTTGAAAAGTTGTATAAGTTACTGGAGGCCTTTGACCCCTTCTCTCGATCATTGTAAAGAGAAGATCCGCATATGTATCTCCTTGGGGGGCATGAAGCACATAATGAATGTCTTTCATTGACGAGGCAATTCTCATAGCACCAACATGAGGTGGTCCTTCGTACGTCCAAAGAGTTAATTCCATAGTTTTTAATGAGTTACTAAAGTTTTTGAAGTTAGTATTTGATTTCTTTTTAAAGGCTTGGAGAAGAGACCAGCCAAATCTGCGGCTTGATCAATTCCATGAATTGGACTGAATACCATTTCTATTGACCACTTAGTACTAATCCCCTCCGCCTCAAGAGGGTTAGCTAAACCCATTCCACAAACTACTAAGTCTGGATTAGATTCTCTCACTCGATCTAATTGTTTTTCTACATGTTGCCCTTCGACAATTTTTGTATTATCAGGTAATAAATTAATCTCCTCTTTCATTAAATCTTTATTTAGGTAAGGAGTGCCTACCTCTATAAGATCCATTTCGCATTCATTATGCAAAAATCTTGCCAAAGATATCTCCAGTTGCGATTCAGGAAGAAGAAATAATCTTTTCCCCTTAAGTATTTCTTTGTGTGAATCAAGAGCAAGTTTTGCTCTATTGATTAAAGGCGAAATAATTTCATGAACTTTAAGTTCACTAATTTTGAAGGCTTTGGCAGCGGCTAAAAACCATTTTGTACTGCCTTCGATACCTAGAGGAAATGGAGCTGAAATTATTTCACAACCGCGATGTTTAAGGTCTCGAACCGTATCACTTAAATAAGGCTGAGTTAATAATACTTTTGTATTTTTGCCAATCTTTGGTAATTCTGTTGATTGCCGTGGTGGAAAGCTCTCAATATTTGAAATTCCTAAATTTCTAAAAATCTTTTTAAACCTATCTTCTACATTATTTGCGAGAGTCCCAACTAATAATAATTTTTCCTCATTTGATGACTCCATTAATGGAATTAAAGCTTTTAAGGCGCCATCCTCTCCTTGGGTAAAAGTTGTTTCTATCCCACTTCCAGAGTAATTCACGAATCTTACTTGACCTAAAAATCTTTTATTTAATTTCTCTGCGACAGTTGCAAGATCTAGTTTAATTACTTCACTTGGACAAGATCCAACTAGAAAAAGAGTTTTTATTTCGGGTCTTCTTGCAATAAGATCATTAACCACTCGATCTAATTCTTCATGAGCGTCAGCAAGACCAGCTAGATCTTTTTCTTCAAGAATAGCCGTCCCAAATCTTGGCTCAGCAAAAATCATAACTCCAGCAGCGCTTTGAATTAAATGAGCACATGTCCTTGAACCTACTACCAGAAAAAATGCATCAGGCATTCTTCTATGGAGCCAAACTATTGAAGTTAAACCGCAAAAAACTTCCCTCGGTCCAGTTTCCTTATTAAATTCAACTTTACTCATTAAAAATTTTCAAGAGCTTATATTTCAAGCTTGCATAAACTTTTTAATTTAAGAAAGTAATTAATAAGTTCTCTTACAAAATGAACACATTTAAAAAACTTATATGAATGTTTAAATACTTAAATGGGAATTATGAAAAAAAACTTTTTGGACGTATTTTAATTTCTGTAGAAGGAATTTCCTTGACTTGTTTTTGAGATTTTCCATACATTTCTAGCTATTTTCGTTGCTAATAATCCTGCTCTTTCTAACTTTGATTTTCCGGGCTTTGCTCCAATTAAAGCTGTAACTTCTGAAGTAGTTAAAGGTGCTCCAGTATTTATAGCTAATTGCGTTAACTCCAACCTATCTCTAAGGTTCTTAAGATTTACCTTCTCGATTTTATCTTCTTCTAACCAACTAAAAGATGGATCTTTCTGAGATAATTTTTGCATCAAGCTTAGGCTGACTAATCCAAGAGTTTGATCAGGAGTTAATTCTTTTTCAGTGCCAGAAACATTTGGTTCTTTTTTTTGAGAAGTTCCCATAAAAATGCATATCTTTTACTTGAAGTTATCGTTTTGTGGGAAGCATGCAAGTAAATTTAATGGAAAAAATGAACCATTATCCGTTATAGTCGCGTGAATGGAACCAACTTCTAGTTTAAACAGAGGGGAACGAAAGAAAGGGAGTTCTCTTGTCACAGGATCTGAGGTGCAATCTCAGGCTAGTGGTGCAAGCTGTTTTATTACAACTGACTCAGAAAAGTCTTTGGTATCCAGACAAGCAAGTCAAGTAGAACAAATTGAGTTAAGAACATATGTTTTTTTAGATTCTCTTCAGCCTCAATTGGCTGCATATATGGGAACTGTTAGTAGAGGTTTTTTACCAATCCCTGGAGATTCTTGCCTATGGATGGAAGTTTCACCTGGGATGGCCGTGCATAGAGTCACTGATATTGCCTTAAAGGCTAGCAATGTAAGACTTGGACAGATGATCGTTGAAAGAGCATTTGGTTCTCTTGCCCTTTACCATAAAGATCAAAGTACTGTTTTGCATTCCGGGGATGTTGTTCTAGATGCTATTGGTAGTGAAGTTAGAAAAAGAACCAAACCTTCAACAAGTTGGACAGAAGTGATTCGAGCTATTACTCCAGATCATGCTGTTTTAATAAATAGACAAAACAGGAGTGGATCAATGATTCAATCTGGGATGAGTATGTTTATATTAGAAACTGAACCAGCTGGTTATGTTTTAAAAGCAGCTAATGAAGCTGAAAAGGCATCTAATATAACTGTTGTTGATGTTAAGGCAGTTGGAGCTTTTGGTAGATTAACTCTCGCCGGGAAAGAAGGGGATGTAGAAGAGGCTGCAGCAGCTGCTATAAGAGCAATTGATGAAATTTCGAATTATTGAGAATTTTTTAATTTAAACCAATTTCTTTTTTTAGATAAGGTGACATAATTTTTGCAGCTTTACCTCTACTACCTAATTTATTTAATTGTGATTGTGAGAGCTCACCGTAAACACAGTTAGCCTCTTTTACCCAAAAAATAGATTCGAATTCCCCATTTGGATATTTGGGGTTCTTAAGAATTTCTCCCCAGCATATTCCTGTTGTATCTTTAACTAAGTTTCCTAAGGGATCGCACAAAACCATACAACTTATAAATCTTGCACTCCTATAAGGGCTTTCAGAAAGTTCATTAATTAATTTTTTAATTTTCTCATCATTATTTTTGGCATATCGAGCAGAATAAATTCCTGGCCGACCATCTAAAACATCTACTTCAAGACCCGAGTCATCAGCTAATGCCCAAGTTTTAGTCTCTAAAGCAGCTGCTTTTGCTTTTAGAAGTGCATTCTCAAAATATGTGTTTCCAGTCTCTTCAACATTTAAATATTCTGGTTGCTTCTCAACCCTTAAAGACAAAACATCAAGCATTTCCGAAATTTCAGAAACTTTATTTTTGTTGCCACTCGCAATAGTTAGAACTGGAAGGTTCAAAATAACTAATAAATTTATTGTGAGTAATATCTTACTTTAAAGCTTGATACGGAGACAGGAAAGGTTGAACATTCCACACCTGTGTAGACAGGGCCTGCCTCGTACGGAAATAACATAATGTAAATTTTTTCTTAACACAACAGTATGTTTTGATGCACTAACTAATTTGCATAAGTATTGACATATCAATAGTACCAAGGGTGATAAGTTTAACTTATGAATGATAGAAAAAACATTAATGGAGATTTTGTCGAAAACGCTTGACTTATAAGTACTTAATGAAGCATTCTTCGAATTGAACATTCCACATTTAGTATTTAGTAGACAATGGCTACAGAAACAATGGGTATCGCTCTCGGCATGATCGAGACACGCGGACTTGTACCTGCAATCGAAGCAGCAGACGCAATGACAAAGGCAGCAGAAGTTCGCCTTATTGGTCGTGAATTCGTTGGTGGCGGTTATGTCACAGTATTAGTTAGAGGCGAAACAGGAGCAGTTAACGCAGCTGTAAGAGCTGGTGCTGACGCTTGTGAAAGAGTTGGTGACGGTTTAGTTGCAGCTCACATTATTGCTCGTCCTCATAGAGAAGTTGAACCTGCTCTAGGTAACGGTGAATTTCTTGGTCAAAAGGACTAATTAAGTAATGCAAGATTTATAAATTTTGCACAATAATTATTTTCCCTACACAGACCTAAATTTATCCTTATGAGTAAGAAGTATGACGCAGGGGTAAAGGAGTACAGAGATACCTACTGGACTCCAGAATATGTTCCCCTAGACACCGATTTACTAGCCTGTTTCAAATGTACAGGTCAGGAAGGTGTTCCAAGAGAAGAAGTTGCAGCAGCTGTTGCCGCTGAATCTTCAACAGGTACTTGGTCAACAGTTTGGTCCGAGTTACTTACAGACTTAGAATTTTATAAAGGACGTTGTTATCGAATCGAAGACGTTCCTGGAGATCCTGAAGCTTTCTATGCTTTTATTGCATATCCTTTAGATCTTTTTGAAGAAGGCTCAATTACAAACGTATTAACATCTCTTGTAGGAAACGTTTTTGGATTTAAAGCTCTAAGACATCTACGTCTAGAAGATATTAGATTCCCAATTGCTTTCATTAAAACTTGCGGTGGTCCACCAAACGGAATCGTAGTTGAAAGAGATCGACTTAACAAATACGGAAGACCTCTTCTTGGTTGTACCATCAAACCTAAATTAGGATTATCTGGTAAAAACTATGGTCGAGTTGTATATGAATGTCTTAGAGGCGGTCTTGATTTAACGAAGGATGATGAGAATATAAATTCTCAACCATTCCAACGTTGGAGAGAAAGATTTGAGTTTGTTGCAGAAGCAGTTAAGCTTGCTCAGCGGGAAACTGGAGAAGTTAAAGGTCATTATCTAAATTGTACTGCTAACACTCCTGAAGAACTCTATGAAAGAGCTGAATTTGCGAAAGAGCTAGATATGCCAATCATCATGCATGATTATATAACTGGTGGTTTTACTGCAAATACTGGATTAGCTAATTGGTGTCGTAAAAATGGCATGCTTCTGCATATTCACAGAGCTATGCATGCTGTTATTGATAGACATCCAAAGCATGGTATTCACTTCAGAGTTCTTGCAAAATGTTTGAGACTTTCTGGAGGAGACCAATTACATACTGGAACCGTTGTTGGAAAACTAGAAGGTGATCGTCAAACAACTCTTGGTTATATTGACAACTTAAGAGAGTCATTTGTTCCTGAAGATAGATCAAGAGGTAACTTCTTTGATCAAGATTGGGGTTCAATGCCTGGAGTATTTGCAGTCGCATCAGGTGGTATCCACGTTTGGCATATGCCTGCACTTCTAGCGATCTTTGGGGATGATTCCTGCCTTCAGTTCGGTGGTGGAACACATGGTCACCCATGGGGTTCAGCTGCTGGAGCTGCAGCTAACAGAGTTGCATTAGAAGCTTGTGTAAAAGCTCGTAATGCTGGTCGCGAAATCGAAAAAGAGAGTAGAGACATTCTCATGGAAGCTGCTAAGCATAGTCCTGAATTAGCTATTGCTCTAGAAACTTGGAAGGAAATTAAGTTTGAGTTTGACACTGTCGACAAACTTGATGTTCAGGGTTAACTCAAGTTTCGAAATCGAGGAGATTTATTCTCCTCAGACTTATTAAAATCTCGTTTTTACGAGTACTTTCATTCACATTTTGATTAATTATGCCTTTCCAGAGCACAGTAAGCGACTATCAAACAGTTGCAACCCTGGAAACATTCGGTTTTTTACCACCGATGACCCAGGAAGAAATATATGACCAAATTGCGTACATAATTGCTCAAGGTTGGAGTCCAGTTATTGAGCATGTTCATCCAAGTGGATGTATGCAAACTTATTGGTCTTATTGGAAACTCCCATTCTTTGGGGAAAAAGATCTTAACTTGATCGTGAGCGAATTAGAGGCATGCCATAGAGCATACCCTGATCATCATGTAAGAATCATCGGATACGATGCTTACACTCAAAGTCAAGGAACAGCTTTTGTAGTTTTCCAAGGACGTTAAAGCTACTTTTCGTAGTTAATATCTTTCTCCAAAAAAATTTTTGGAGAAAGTTTTTCAAAAGTCTTTTTAAAGAATTTAAACTTGAAGATCATGTCAAAAAAAACCAGTAGAGAGATTGCACTTGAAAGAAGAAAGGCGATGAGTGATAGCGGTAAAAAAGCTGCTGCTTATTCTTCAACTACCAAAGATAGAGTTCGATCTTCTCAAGATATACAGATTTCTGGGACTCAGTCTTCTCCTAATAATCATAATATTTCTAAACCAGCTACAAAACATATTCCAAAAACTCAGGTAAACATAAATTCTTCAACAACTTTATCTAGTAAAGAGTTAGTAATAGAGAGAAGAAAAGCAATGTCTACCCACGGGAAATCAGCTATAACTTCATCCGATAGAACCCGTACTGATGTTAAAAAAGAAAGTCCTTTAACCGCAGTTAAACCAACTATAAGTAAAAATCAAGAAATTCAGGATTCAACTAGTACAGAATCTAAGTCCTTAAAACCCAACGTTAAGAGAAGAATTAATCAGAAGAGAAAGCCTATTACTAATACAAGTAGAGATATTGTTTTGGCGAGAAGAGAAGCTCAATCTAAACATGGTAAATCTGCAACTAAACAAAATACTAGTGCCGCTTCATTAGCTAGAAGGGGAGACCCAGATTTAAGTAGTAGAGAAATTTCTCAGAGAGTGAGAGAGCTAAGAAGTAAAACTGGTGCCACAGGCAAAAAAGGTAATGGTAAATGTAGACCATGTGGTCCAAACAAAAATGGTGCCAAACAAAATATTGCAGATGCTAGCTGGAAAGTTGGTAAAAGTGAAACTGATTCAGGTCAAATAGTTACTGGAACTCAAGCTAATAGATCTGTAAAAACTACAGGTAATGAAGCAAGTACATGCAGAACTGTAACTGGTACCCAATATATGGGAGCAGAAGTTACTGATCAATTTTGTCAAGATAGACCAAGTTATAAACAGCCACTTAGATCTACTGTTACCTCTACAACATCAGGTAATAAAGTAACTGGAAATGAAGTTGGTAGATCTGATAGGGTCACAGGCGATGAGCCAGGAACGTGTAAAAACCTTACAGGTACTGAATATGTATCTTCTAATCAATCGCAGAAGTATTGTGGTGATGTCCCAAGAAATCCTTCCAAGGTTAAACACAGCACTACAACCGATGGATTAAAAGTATCTGGATCACTACCTGGTAGATCCACCCTAGTTACTGGAGATGAATCAGGTTCTGGACATCAATTAACTGGAGATCAATATCTTGGCTCTGAGCCAAATCCAAAAGGTAAAGCATTTGAAAAAGTAGGCAGTTACAACACTCTTAATGGGAATAATGTAACTGGTACAGGGGTTGGAAGATCAGACCATATGACAGGTAATGAACATGGGAGTTGTAAGAATGTAACTGGCGATGAGTACATAGGATCTCAACAATATGAGAAGTTTTGCGGTTCAAAACCAAAACCAGAAGCTAGAAAAGTAGGTTTAAGCCTTTCTTCAAAGTCAAATTTAATAAGCGGCACTATGACAGGAAGATCAGAAATAGTAACTGGAGATGAACCAGGTTCATGCAAAGTGTTAACAGGAACACCATACGCAGGCTTAGATCAGATTAATGAAAATTGTAGTACTGAGATTTCAGAAGATATGAAATCCCGAGCAACAGTTAATTCTGGAAATAATTCAAATGCCAGACTTACAGGACAGCAACCAGGAATTGGCGGAGTAATGACAGGTGCTAAGAAAGGTGCTTGTAAAAATCTAACAGGGACTCCCTATGTTGGTGGAGATCAGCTCTCACAAGCTTGTGATAATCCTGCACATGATGCGGCTTATGCGAATCCGGAAAAGTCGGCAGGTAACTCTTGGAAGGAATTCTCTGTTAAATCACCATCAAGAGATAAATATTCTGAAAAAAATACTCAAGGTGTTACGGGTAATGAATATGAAAATGGTTCAAAGGTAACAGGACCTTTTGATATGGCAGTTGACAAGGTCACTGGCACTGAAAAATTTAGATTTGAACCGAATAAAAATATTACTTATAAACAAAAAATGGAAATTGAAGAGGTAGACCGTGCTGCAAAGACACCAGAAAAAAGAGTCGCATCAAGGATTACTGGAGAAGGACAATCAGTAGGAAACGTAACTGGTGATGATTGGGATCGCGGTGATAAGGTAACAGGCACAGAGGGAGCTTCTTCTAGAAAGCGAAATCCATCAAGAGCAGGATTCATGAGCGCAATGCCCCCTATGGAAGTTAAAAGGAATGAGGAAACAGAAAAACCAGATTTCTTGATAACTGGATCTAGTGGAAATACTCGTGAAGGACAACTTGTTACCTTTTCAGGCGGTGCAAGAGGTTAAGTAAATAATGCCTTTAAGAGGACTGGCTAAAGCCAAGAATTTCACATTGGGGCCAACCGCTCCAATGAAAACCTTTACTGAAAATATACATATACAAACTAAAGAATCAAATAATTTCCGAAATTCTGGAAAGTCTCATAAATTAACCAATAATATTCAAAATGAAAATCTATTTAGGTATGAAAGCAAAATAAAAAGTGATTTTGACGAAATTGTTCCAACTCTCAAGGAAATTGCTCGAATCCAACATCACGAAGATTTTATAAATAAGGCTCAGAAAATATCAAGAAAAAATTTGGGAATAGATTTACCTCTCCATGTATTAGATAAATCTTGGGTTAAACCTCTTGATATGAGAGCTTTATATGCATGGTGTGCTTTCAAACAGCACAAGAAACTTAGCGACAATTTTTTTAACAATGATCCACTTGAAGGTGCTGCTGGAAGTAGGGATGCGGAAGATTTTGAAAAATTTCTCTTAGATTGTGGAATACATTTACTTGATATAACTCCTTGTTCAGATGGAAGGTTAGCTCATTCAGTTGCTTATGTAATGAGAATACCTTTTAGTTCAGTAAGGAGAAGATCCCATGCTGGAGCACTGTTTGATATTGAAAATACCGTTAATCGATGGGTAAAAACTGAACATAAAAGATATAGAGAGAATGTTCCTAATGAAGCTCATAAAGATACCAGGTACTTAAAAGTTGTAACTTATCATTTTAGTTCAGTAGATCCTTTACATCAGGGATGCGCAGCTCATGGCAGTAATGACGAGTTAGCTGCAGCTGAAGGTAGAAATAAATTATATGCTTTCAAAGAGGCTGTAGAGAATAGCTTTTGCTGCGGAGCTTCTGTGGATTTGATGTTAATTGGACTTGATACAGACACTGATTCATTAAAAATACATTTATCAAATAGCGATGGCGGTATAGATTTAGAAAAAACTATTTCTACATTAGAAATTTATAATTCAACAATAAATTTTTCGAAAGAGGATGCGGAAAGAGAAATTTGCCAGACAATTTCTAAGCAATCTTCAAAAGATAAACTCAGTGGACTGGAAAAATTTACATATAAATTAATTGTCAATAATATTTCTCAAATTGATTATGTTAAGAGTTTTCATAATGGTTCATATGAAGATATTGGACATGCAGAGAGGTTTATTGGAGTAGGTATAGGTTTCAAAGAAGTACATCTCAGAAATTTAACTTATTTTGCTCATTTAGATACAGTCGAAGAAGGGGCTCCGGATTTAGATGTTGGAGTAAAGATTTTTACTGGATTAAATGTTTCTCAAGATCTACCTATTCCGGTAGTAATAAGATTTGATTACTCTGGAAAAGTACCTGGCGCAAAAGAGAGGGCAATAAATGATTGTGTAAGAGTTAATAATGCGATATCAATTAGATATAAAAATTTAGTTGATCAAGGTTTGTTACATACTTGCTCTACTATTAGAGATAGGGACAAAATTCATTCCGCCCAAATTATTGGAATGTCTTTAGATAAAAAAACAGAGGAGGCTCACTAATTATGTTAATTTGCAAGGTTGTAAAACCACTTGTTTCTACCAATAGGATTCCTGGTTTTGAACATAAACATCTGCAGGTTGTATTAGATGGTTCTTCTAATAAAGTTGCAGTTGATGCTGTTGGCTGTAAGCCAGGAGATTGGGTTATTTGTGTCGGAAGTTCTGCTGCTAGAGAAGCTGCGGGAAGTAAATCTTATCCAAGCGATTTAACGATTGTTGGAATTATTGATCATTGGGATCCTAACAAGTCATAAAAAGGAGGATATAAATTGTGGAAATTATGAAGGTATTAGGAAGGATGGTATGCACTCAAAGAGTCCCTGGCTTAGGTCATATGAATTTACGAATTTTAGAAAATAATAAAGGAAAGAAATTAGTTGCTGTTGATCCTGTTGGAGCTAGAGAAGGTAACTGGGTTTTTACTGCTAGTGGCTCTGCCGCTAGATTTGCATGCCCTAATCCAGAAGTTCAAACCGATTTAACAATTGGCGGGATTATTGATTATTGGGAGAGTGACTAAAAATTTTATCTCCAAAAATTTATTGAGAAACTTTGTTGAAGGTATAGTGTAATTAGTCTTGAATAAAGAATGTAATGTGGAAAGAAAGAGAATCACCTTCGAGGATTGAAAAAAGATTTGAATTTGATCAATACTCAAAAATTAGTAAATTCATGGGTGAAATTGAGAAATTATGTAAAGAAAGGGATATCTATCCCAATATCAGCTTCGGAAAGAATTTTGTAAGTCTTTCAATATTTTTAGACGATAAAGAAATATCAGATAAAGAAAAAGACTTTTCAATGGATATTGATAAATTTTATCTAGAAGATTAGTTTTTTTAATAATTATTTGGCTTTGCAATATCTCTTTTGATTAAAGCCATTAAATATGTTGGTGCTTTATATCTGCCAGGCAGACATCTATTTAAAGTTTCAAGATGACTCCAACACACTGTCTTTTCAATATCTTTAACTGAGTTTCCTTTTAAAATTAATAGTCTAAGAGCTTTGCAAAATAAAGGATAACCTGCTTCTAGTTCATCTATATTAAGCTTTGCTGCTGACATAAATCAAAGATGAATTATCAACTAATAATCTATACAACTATGGTGCACAATTGGTTCATATTTCAAATTTCTCAATAATTAGAAATTAATCTAGAAATGCGACGCAATCTATTTCAACTAAAACTCCTTTTGGTAGAGATGAAACTTCCACACAGGCTCTTGCTGGGGGATTCTCTATATTAAAAAAATCACTATATATTTTATTGACAATTTGAAAATTACTTAAGTCAGTTAAGTAAATAGTTGTTTTTATTACATCCTCTATTTTTGCTCCACCAGCTTTAAGAACTTCTGCGAGATTTTTTAAAACTTGAATAGTTTCCTTCTCTATATCGCCTAAACATGTTATTTCATTTAAAGCTGGGTCTATAGCAATTTGACCAGAACAATAGATAAAATCCCCAGCTTTTATAGCTTGATTATAAGGTCCTACTGGATCTGGAGCATTTGATGTTTTAATTACTTGTTTGGGGGACATTTGTTTAAGAAGATACCTATCTATTTAAACCCATAAATCTTTATTTTCTCTTAAAAAAGTAAATTCTTCTAAATTTTTTGCTCTTAAGAAAAGGTTTATTTTCATCTCTTCATCAAGTAAAAATGGAATTGTCAATTCATTAAGAGAATGTTTTTTTTCAACTTCCGAAAGTTTATTTTTTATATCTTGATCTTTAGGTTTCAGATTTAATGCCCACAATATATTTGACTTTGTATATTCATGCGCACAATATATGTGAGTATTTTTAGGTAAAGATTTGATTCGTTCTAGTGAAGAATACATTTGTTGATAAGTTCCTTCAAAAATTCTTCCACAGCCTCCAGAAAATAATGTGTCACCAATAAAAAGAACAGGGTTTTCACCTTTCAAAAAGAAGGCAATATGTGAGCTTGTATGTCCCAATACTTCAATTATTTTTACTTCTTCATCTAAAATATTTAAAGTTTCTCCATCTTCTACAGATACATTTTGAAATGGTATGCGCTTTTTTTCTTTGGAGGAGGCAATAACCTTTACATTCGGCCATCTTTTAATAAGGGACTTCGTTCCTCCAATATGGTCTGAATGATGATGAGTTTGCAAAATAGCTTCTAAGTGAAAATTGTTTTCATTTATATATTTAACAACTGGTTCGTGAACAGATGGATCTACAACTACAACGGATTTATCTTTTACCCACAACCAAATAACGTTATCACTCAAAACTCTAAGTCCGATTATATTTCGAGCTTTATTAAATTCCATTGTTAACTTAGAATGAAGAATCCTTGGAAGAAATTGATCTATGTTCACTATAGCTTTACCAAAGGGAGCTCTGTTAAAAGATTCAATTTCAACTTTTAAAAGAGCTGGGCTAGATTTCTCTGACGCGTTAGACGAAAATAATAGATCATTAACCTTTGAATCAAATTGCAAACGGGCTAAAGCTCTATTAGTAAGAAATGGAGATGTTCCTGTTTATGTAAGTTATGGTCAGGCTGATTTGGGTATTGTTGGGTATGACGTTTTACGAGAATCTGAATTAAAAGTTGCAAAGTTATTAGATTTAGGATTTGGGGGTTGTCATATGTCGTTAGCGGTTAAGAAAAATAGTAATTATTCAAAACCAACAGATCTTCCAGCGAATTGTAAAGTAGCTAGTAAATTTATAAAAACAGCAAGATCTTATTTTGAAGAATTAAATATTCCTGTAGAGATAGTTCATTTGACAGGTTCAGTCGAGCTTGGTCCTATTACAGGTATGGCAGAGGCAATAGTTGATTTGGTGGCAACAGGAAAGACTCTGAAAGAGAATGGTTTAATTAAAATAGATGATCTTTTCTACTCGACTGCAAGACTAATTGGAAATCCTTTATCTATGAGGTTAGATGATAATCATCTCAGAGATACAATTTTATCAATAGAATCAAAAAATGCTTTATAGAAGATTAGCTAAATGTTTTTTAAAGATTTTAGAAGGATTAAAAAGTTAGGTAAATATTTAACTAAAGATAAAAAAACAATCTATTTAATTTTAATAGTTTTGTTACCTGTTTCTTTCTCTGGAGCTATTCAACCATTATTACTTGGTCAAGCAATTACTATTCTCAAGAACGAAAATACCGATGTTTGGCTAAGTAAAACTTACTTTGGGCAGTCAATAAATGCCATAATATTAACTTTATTTATAACAGTTCTATTTAGATTAGTTCTACAGGGATACCAAACTTACAACATCCAAGCAGTGGGACAACGTTTGACAGCAAGAATAAGAAGAGAACTTTTTGATCATTCAATATCTTTATCTCTTAGGTATCACGACAAAATGCCTGTAGGGAAATTATTAACTAGATTAACAAATGATGTTGATGCTTTAGCCGAGGTTTTTGGGAGTGGTGCAGTTGGAGTCATTGCTGACTTCGTCAGTTTGATAGTAATTTCTTTGACAATGCTGTCAATTGATAGAGGACTTGCAATTTTATTACTTCTAACTCAAATCCCAGTATCATATTTTATTATTTGGCTTCAAAAACGTTATAGAAGAGCCAATTATCAAGTAAGAGAAGAATTGTCTCAACTCAACTCTGATTTTCAAGAGAATCTTCAAGGTTTAGAAGTCGTTCAGATGTTCAGAAGAGAGGCTTTCAATAGCAAGAAATTTTCCAATACTGGAATTGCTTATAAGAAAGCAGTAAATGGAACAATATTTTATGACAGCAGTATTTCGGCATTTATAGAATGGATTTCTCTTGCAGCAGTTTCCTTGGTTTTAGCAGTTGGAGGATATTTTGTAACTTCTGGAAATATTGGTTTAGGAACATTAACAACTTTTATATTATATTCCCAAAGACTTTTTGAACCTCTAAGACAGCTTGCAGAAAGATTTACTCAGATACAAGGAGGTTTAACAGCTGTAGAAAGAATAAATGAATTACTGGATGAAGAAATACAGATTAAGGACTCAATTTCCGCAAAACATTTTTTAGAAAATGCAAAAAATTTAAATAAGAAATTTAATGGCAAAATTGAGTTCAGGAATGTAAATTTTTTCTATAACGAAGGAGAACACATCATAAAGAATTTATCTTTCATAATCAATCCAGGAGAGCATGTGGCTTTTGTAGGGCCAACTGGTTCAGGTAAGACTACGATAATAAGACTATTAAGTAGATTGTATGAACCTCAATCTGGCCAAATTTTAATTGATGATATAGATATAAAAGACATTCCTATTGCAACTCTTAGAAATATGTTGGGGGTAGTTTTGCAAGATACCTTTATCTTTAGTGGAAACGTCGCAGATAATTTGAAACTAAATTCGAATATAGATAATTTTGAATTAGAAAATCTCTGTAAAGAATTAGGGTTAGATAATTTGTTGAAAAAGTTACCTGAAGGTTTGAACACCTCACTAAGAGAAAGAGGGGGGAATCTCTCTTCTGGTGAGAGACAACTTCTTTCAGTAGCTAGAGTAGCGATTAGAAATCCTGTTGTATTAATAATGGACGAAGCAACAGCGTTTATGGATCCCTCTACAGAGGCTACGTTGCAGAAAGATCTTGAGAGAATTCTGTCAAAAAGAACAGCATTAGTAATAGCTCACAGATTAGCAACTATTGAAAGTTCTGATAAGATTTTAGTCTTAAAAGGGGGTTCATTAGTTGAAGAGGGAACACATAGTGAATTAAGGATGAAAAAGGGTTTATATTTTCAACTCTCTGAGCTTCAACAAAAAGGATTTGCAAATTTTTAATGATTTTTAGAAACCAAGGATCTTTAATAAAAAAATCAAACAGCATATCAATGGATGTGCTAATAGATCTATATGGTTTAAATTCTTATGAGTTTACTCAAACAAATAAAAAAGAAATATTTGTATGTAGTAAAAATAAAGATCTAGATCTAATAGAACTAGATCAACTTTTGCAAACTGTTGGATGGAGCAGAAGACCTATAAGGAGGGTAAAAAGAGCTTTGGATTTCAGTATTTTGGTGGTTGGTTTATGGCGTCATGATAATAAATTCCCCAGACTAGTAGGATTTGCAAGATGTACTGGAGATGGAATTCTAGAAGCAACAGTTTGGGATGTGGCTATTAACCCTGTCTACCAAGGAATTGGATTGGGGAAAGAGTTAATGAAATATGTCCTAAAAGAATTGAAAAATATTGGAATTTCTAAAGTAACCCTTTTTGCTGATGCTGAAGTGGTGTCATTTTACAAAAGACAAGGTTGGATATTAGAACCTAAAGGCTCTAAATGTGCTTTTTGGTATGCAAATTAATCATTTTTATAGTAGTCAGAATATATAGATTTTAACGATTCGCCTTTTAACCATCTTCTCCTAAAGTGCCAGTTCTTAATTGCTTGGATAAAAATATTAGTTCTTTCCCATTTCCTTGAACTTATAAAAATAGGTAAATTTAATTGTTTTAAATTTTTTTTTTGGTTTAATCTCCTTAAAAAATCTACATCTTCCATCAAAGGTATCTTTCTAAAACCATTATTCTTAAAATAGGCAGTTCTATGAATTATTAAACCTTGATCACCATACGGTTGTTTAAAAAATTTACTTCTAAAATTCACGAGAATTTCGAGGACTCTATAAATTATCTTTTTGTGATTAATTTTGAATTCAAAATAGTAAATACTATTCTTGTTTCCATTCAAAAATGAATTTATTTTTTTAAACCAATCATTAGTTAATCTTGTGTCCGCATGTAAAAATATGAGCCACTCTCCTTTTGAATTTTTAGCTCCAATATCTAATTGTAAACCTCGATTCCTTTCTTTGGATAAAAATACTTTCGCTCCATAAATATTTGCTATATCAAGCGTTTTATCTTCACTTCCACAATCAACAATTATGATTTCACCCTCTTTCTGCATACTTGACAAGTCTGAAAGCAATAATGGTAAATTATTAGCCTCATTAATAGTTGGAATGATAATTGAGATTTTTGACAAGTCGATTACTTCCTATTTTCAATATCAATAATTGTATCTATATCTATTTTTTTATCTAAAAACTTATATTTTAATTTTGTAGAAGCGAAATTATCAATTGTATTTTGAAGAACATTTTCTGTCCCCCACTTTATGTTTATAAAAGGTAAATATATATGCGACGACATTATTTTTTTTGATAAACCAATAAGCCAATATCCACCATCATTAGATGGTCCTAAAATAAGATCATTTTGTTGAAGCTCTTTTAGAGTATTCAATAAATCTTGATGGCATAAATCTGGAAGGTCAGTACCAATAAAAATAATATTTTTGATCTTATGTCTTGCACAAAATTTTTTGTTGATAATTATTTGCCGTTTCATTTTTTCTCCCAAGCAGCCCTTCCCCTGTAAATTAAATTTTTTAATGCCTAACTCTCTAGTCCATCTTCTGCAATTACCTAACCCCAAACCAGATATAGCAATAGAAATATCAATTAGTTGATTTTCTTGGAGAGATTTTGCGACTGAAATAGTGTGTTTGGTCATTACACTTTGAACCTTTGCAGAATTACTTTTACCTATATCTTTAGATAATCTTGTTTTGCATCTACCAAAACCATGCCATTTTGCCATGATAATAAGTAATGCTTTATCCAATAATTTATGCCGTTTTATAATAATTATATGCCTTAAAAAAATTTTTTTTCTTATAAATTTGTATGATGCTTTGTTAAGTAATTTTAAATTTGTCGTGATCTTGTGATTTCCTAATGGCCAATTAGTAAATTCCAACTAGATTAATAATCTAGAGAAAAAAATTTTGCAAGCAATTAATCCTATTTGGGCGGAAGTTCAACAATCACTTCAAAAAAGTTTAAGTAAGCCTTCATTTGAGACATGGATAAGGCCTGCTAAATTTAACTGTTTTGAAAATGGCTTATTAACCTTAATTGCTCCAAATACATTTTCCAGTGATTGGTTAAGAAAGAATTATTGTCAAACTATCGAAAAGGCTGCAAAAGAAATATGCGGCCATGATGTAAAAGTTGTTTTTAAATCTGAAGAAAATATTAGTAGCGATTCAACAAATAAAGAGAACCTAGATGAACAGATCGTGAGTCATAAGACAAAATCATTTCATAATAGTCAAGATATTTCTTCAAAAAATAGATCTAAAAATCCCAACGGTCTAAATTTGCGCTACGTCTTTAAAAGATTTGTTGTAGGTCCAAATAGTAGGTTAGCTCATGCCGCGGCTTTGGCAGTTGCCGAATCACCTGGGAGAGAATTTAATCCATTATTTATTTGTGGTGGAGTAGGTCTTGGTAAAACTCATTTAATGCAAGCAATAGGGCATTATCGAGTAGAGATAGATCCAGAAGCAAAAGTTAAATATGTATCTACAGAGACTTTTACTAATGATGTTATTAGTGGTATTAGAAGAGATGGAATGACAGCTATTCGAGATAAATATAGAAATGTAGATTTGATTTTAATAGACGATATACAGTTCTTAGAAGGCAAAGAGTATACGCAGGAAGAATTCTTCCATACTTTTAACGCTCTTCACGAATCAGGCAGTCAAATAGTTATTGCAAGTGATAGACCCCCAAATCAATTATCGGGAATTCAAGAGAGATTAATTTCTAGGTTCTCAATGGGTATGACCGCAGATATTCAACCCCCTGACCTTGAGACAAGGACAGCCATCCTTCAAAAGAAGGCAGAACAAGAGATGATGAGTCTTCCAAGAGATTTAATTCAATTTATAGCAGGAAGATTCACTTCGAATATTCGAGAATTGGAGGGAGCATTTACAAGAGCTGTCGCATTTGCATCAATAACTGGCTTGCCAATGACAGTCCAATCAATTGCTCCAATGCTTGATCCAAATAGTGTTGGAGTAGTTGTTACTCCAAAACAAGTTATTAATAAAGTTTCAGATTTCTTTAAAGTTTCTACCGATGAATTGATTAGTTCAAGTAGGAGAAAACCAGTAAGTCAAGCTAGGCAAATAGGCATGTATCTTATGCGACATGGTACTGATCTAAGCCTACCAAGAATTGGAGATGAGTTTGGGGGCAAAGATCATACAACAGTTATGTATGCTATTGAACAAGTTGAAAAGAAATTGTCTATTGATCCTAATGTTGCAAGTCAAGTTCAAAAAATAAGGGATTTACTGCAAATAGATTCAAGAAAAAATTTATAGTTTTTTTGTTAACTAGAAATAAAATTTTTAGGATCTTGATCATATCTGTGCCTAAAAGGTATCTTATCTATTTCATTAATATCACTAAGCGATTCAATTTTATTTAATGATTGTCTTAATAACCTTGCTGAAATAATTGGCATATCTCTTGGAACTGAGATTCTATTTTTTAAGTATCTTAAAGATATTCCTGAAAGTTTTTTAGGGATTAATACTTCACCTTTGACCATATGGGTTAAAGCTGATCTCAATGATTCCTCAAAGGATTCTTTATTGTATGGGTTTACTTTTAGTAAATTATCTTTGTGCTTTATCACTCTTTTAAGAGCAATTTTAGCGTAATATTTTGAATCATAATTTTTATTTAATTCATAATTTCCTAGACCCTCACCAGTATCTACTAGCTTAGAGAAAGTAATCTGTTTTTCATTGCTTTCTTTATAACATCCTCCCATTTGTGGGGGTAAATCATGAGAGTGAGTATGAAAATCTCCTTGAGTGCCTCTATAAGCACTTGTCCCTTCAAAAAGAGTAAGCCAATTATCTACATGACGGTAATAAGATCTTAAATTAAACCCTTTATAATAAGTAAGTGATGCATTCATTCTCTCCATATAGGGTATAAAAATTATATCTCCAACACCAGGCTCTATATCACCTGTATTAGATACTGATGGATCAACAAAACCTGATTTTGATCTAGTTAAGATTTCATCGAGTTTAGAAATGGATTCTTTAAATCTTTTTTTTCTAAAAGAGTTATCTAGAAAATTATAGCTTTCACGGCATAGCCAATTACACCAGGATCTGAAAATTTCTCTTTCTAAGTCTCGAATTTTGATAAGGTGACTAGATGTAATAAAAGATCCAAGTGCTCCAAATTCATTTTCTAGAAAAGCTATGATATTGTCACTTTCAGTTATAACTTGCCCTTTAAATTCAATTGCAGGTAATTTCCCCGATCTGACTTTTTCAAGGAACCATTTTTCTTTTTGGCCGTAGCAAAACATATTAATTTTCTTGACTCTGTATGGAATTTTCTTAAATTCAAGCCATAACCATATCTTCTGACAGTAAGGACACCAAGAATGCCTATCCCTATAGAAGGTAACTAATACATCATTTTCACTATGTCCAAATAATCTTAAATTTGCGTAGGAATTATTTATACCATGGACTCTATCCAGATCTTCAACTTCAAATTTATTTAAATCATCCCATGTCAAAATCCCATTCATTATTTGAATTAAAGCTATAAACTAACGTTATAATAATTGATTAAAAAAAGTCTTGGAATTTGAATTTGATTTAATTGTTGTTGGCGCTGGATCTGGGGGACTCGCGGCGGCTAAACGTGCGGCTAGTTATGGAGCAAAGGTCGCAATCATAGAAGCAAATCAAATAGGAGGAACTTGTGTGATAAGGGGATGTGTGCCTAAGAAATTAATGGTTTATGCAGCTAAAAGTAAAAAAAATATGGATTCTTCTGAAGGATATGGATTAAAAAATGAAGGTATTAATTTTGAATCAAATGTTTTGTTGAAGAATGTTAGAGAGGAGGTTTCTAGATTAAGTAATTTACATAGAAATTCTTTAAAAAACTTGAATATAACTATTTTTGAAGGCTTAGGAAGATTTATTACTCAAAATGAATTAGAAATTATTTGTTCAAAAACAAAGAAAATTAAAAACAAAGTAAGTTCAAAAAAAATTCTTATTTCAGTTGGAGGTAAACCAAAGAAATTAAATATTCCTGGGGTAAATTTGGCATGGACTAGTGATGATATTTTTGAATTAGAAAAATTTCCTAAATCAATATTAATTGTAGGAGGTGGATATATTGCCTGTGAATTTGCTTCTATTTTCAGAAATTTAGGTACTGAAGTAACTCAATTAATTAGAGGTCAACATTTACTTAATGGTTTTGATGAGGATCTTTCTTCATGCCTAGAGGAATCACCTACTTTTACTGAAATCAATATAATCCCCAATACTCAATTAAATTCTATCAAAAAAGTAAATGGAAATTTGGAATCTACCCTAGACTCGGGAGATAAACTCCTAACTGATAATATCCTTATTGCTACAGGAAGAGAACCAAATCTTTTGCCTTTAAATTTAGATTTTTTAAATCTAAAGATGGATGGCCAATATTTAGATGTCAATGAACTTAATCAAACAAGCAACTCAAATATTTTTGCAGTTGGCGATATCATAAATAAGCCAAACTTAACTCCAGTAGCAATAGAACAAGGGAGAGTTTTTTCGGATAATTTTTTTAATGACCAAAAAAGAAAAGTAAATTATGAATATATCCCTAAGGCCGTTTTTACTATTCCAGAAATTTCAACAGTTGGCTTAAGTGAGAAAAGAGCTAAAGAGATTTACTCTGGAAAAAATATAAAAATTTTCAAATGCAAATTTACCCCTATGTCTAATACCTTTAAAGAGAATAAATCAAAATGTATGTTGAAGATTGTAGTTCATAAGCTAACTGACAAAGTCCTAGGATGTCATATGTTTGGAGAAACATCGTCTGAGATTATTCAAATGGCATCAATTTCATTAAATGCAGGGATAACAAAAAAAGACTTTGATTTTACTATGGCTTTGCACCCAACTATCTCAGAAGAATTTGTGACTATGTATGGATAAAATTATGAATTAGAAAATTTTAATTTTTCTTGAACAATCAGAAATACTATAAGTAATGCAAAGTAAATAAATAAACCTATCCTTAATTCAGAAAGGAAGTCAAATTTATTCAGGAAAAGTATCTTATCGAGAATGTAGAAAATATAAAGATTAAGCAAAATAAATCCTTCAATTCTTGTAATTTTCCCTTTGCTCCAGAAAATTGGTAAGCATGCAAAGGTAGTTAAAACCATAAAAGGTAAGTCAACTTTTATTAGACTCTCTTCAATTACTAAACCTTTAAATCCAGAAAAAATACTGCAACTTCCAAGGATTAAAAGTTGATTGAGTAAATTACTTCCTATTACATTCCCAATTGCAAGATCTGTTTTGCCTTTAAATGCAGCAATTATTGAAGTTACTAATTCTGGTAAAGATGTCCCAGTTGCGACGATAGTTAAACCAATAATAATTTCATTTACACCCAAAAGAGTAGCGAGCGTTTGAGAACCATTTACTAAAATATTTGAACCAAAGCTTAAAAGAAATATTCCCAATATTAACTTTAGTAAAATATTCATTTTCCCTTTATAGTTATCTTTTAATTCTTCTATCTCTGGTTCAGCATCTTTTGTCTCCTCTCCTTTTTCATTGATGGTATTGATTTCCCATATTGTATTTAAGATTAAACAAAAAATTAGAAATATCCCTGCTTGCAATGTTAATAATCCTGTTGATGACATAGCCCAAACTGCACAAGAAATTGCCATTAAAAGAGGCACATCTCTTCTTACTATTCTGCTTTTTACTTTAAGAGGCGTTATCAATGAGCTTATGCCCAAAACAACGAGAACATTAAAAATATTGCTTCCAATTACATTGCTTGCCGCAAGCGAATCACTGCCTTTTAAAATTGAACTCAAACTTACCAACAACTCAGGAGAGCTTGTTCCAAGAGAAACAACTGTCAAACCAATTACTATTTGAGGTATTCCTAAAATTAAAGATAAAAATATGGCACCTTGAATAAAGAACTCTCCTCCAGCAAAAAGTAGAACTATGCCTAAAAATATTTCTATTATTGGAAATAAAAAATCACTCATATTTAGGATTTAATTTAGATAATAAAAATTTTCATAATTGGTTAATAACTATCCTCAAATATCTATAATTTATTGTCAATTTTAATTTGCTGTTAAAATTGATTAAATAGAAAAAATTTTGAAGACTTTAAACATAATAAAACCTGATGATTGGCATTTACATTTAAGAGAAGGTCTTGTATTAAAAAATATCATTCATTTTACTTCCAAATATTTTGGAAGAGCCATTGTTATGCCAAATACTAAAAGTCCCATAACATCAATCAATAGCGCTATTTCTTATAAGAAATCTATTGTTGAAGCGCTCCCAGAAAGTTCTAAGTTTGAACCATTAATGACAATTTATCTTACAGATGACACTGATAAAGGGGAACTAATTAATGGTTTTAAAAAAAATGTTTTTTTTGCAGC
The DNA here is from genome assembly GCF_017696275.1 of Prochlorococcus marinus XMU1405. Taxonomy (NCBI): domain Bacteria; kingdom Bacillati; phylum Cyanobacteriota; class Cyanophyceae; order Synechococcales; family Prochlorococcaceae; genus Prochlorococcus; species Prochlorococcus marinus. Next base: position 514,148 of record NZ_JAAORF010000001.1, read on the forward strand.
AAAATTATATCCTGCTAATGCCACAACAAATTCCAGTCATGGAGTTAGGAAAATAGAAAATCTATATAGGATTTTTGAATTAATGCAAGATTCTGGAATGCCTCTTTTAATTCATGGGGAAGTGACTGATTCTGAAGTAGATGTATTCGATAGAGAAGAAGTTTTTATAGATAAAGAACTTTCTCAAATAACCAAAAGATTTCCAAAATTAAAAATCGTTCTAGAACATATAACCACCTCTTACGCAGTGGATTTTGTGCAAGAAAATAATATTGGGGCTACTATTACTCCGCATCATTTGCATATAAATAGAAATGCAATGTTTTTTGGAGGCTTAAATAGTGATTTTTACTGCTTACCAGTTGCTAAGAGGGAAAATAATAGACTCGCTTTAAGGAGAGCGGCAACAAGTGGGAAAAAATGTTTTTTCTTGGGGACTGACTCTGCTCCACACCTTAGGAAGTGGAAGGCTTTTTGTGGATGTGCAGGCATTTTTAATTCGCCAGTAGCAATAGAAAGCTACTTAACAGTTTTTGAAGAGGAGGATGCTCTAGACAATTTTGAGAACTTTGCAAGTTTGAATGGCCCTAATTTTTATAATGTCCCACCAAATAAAGAAAAATTAAAATTAGTTTCTAGACCTCACAAAATCAAAGAATATATTGATGTTGTTGAAGAAAAAAATATTGTCGGACAAATAAAACCATTTCATGCAGGTGAAACTTTACAATGGCAAGTAGAAGGAATAGTAAATTAAAAAATTGGATTTAATCTCACAATTAAAAGTGTAAATATTCCAATTTTTCTTGGTTAAATGGGTTACTTTCAGCTACGATTAGAAAGCGCAAATTCCTTTGGGAGTGTGGCGGAATTGGTAGACGCGCCGGACTTAAAATCCGTCGAGCGATTTAGCTCGTGGGGGTTCAAGTCCCCCCACTCCCATTATTTAATTATTTATTTTAGTTCTGACGATAACTTCCAATAGTTGTTATGTTTTAACTAGGCAAACATAAATTAAAATGGAAAGTTTTTTCAATAATTCATTCGCTACTTTAATTGCTTATATCGGAATTATTTCTACCTATTTATTGGTTATCCCATTGTTACTATTTTACTGGATGAATAATAGATGGAATATTATGGGCAAATTTGAAAGATTAGGAATTTATGGCCTTGTATTTCTTTTCTTTCCTGGTTTAATTTTATTTTCTCCATTTTTAAATCTCAGACTAAAAGGAAGTGGTAAAGGGTAAATAATTGACTAAAGGAAAAGTTATACAAATAGGTTTATTTATTTCATTAATAGGATTAATTAGTTATAAATTTGCACCGCAAATTGGTATCGATAATTTTACAGCCACTACTCTATCAAGTTGTATTTTGATTTTGATTGTTATTACTTGGGTAACATCTTATGTTTATAGAGTTGTAAATGGAAAAATGACTTTTATGGAACAAAGGAAGCGTTATAGAAAAGAGTATGAAAAAGTTGTTAATGATAAACTAGAAACTAAATTCAACTCATTGCCAAAGGAAGAGCAGCAAAAACTTATGGAAGATTTAGAGAAAAATCCATAAATTTTTCATAGAAAAATATCTAAAAATTATGAAAGATAACAAAATGCAAATTACTAAAAATGAATCTTTATCTAAGGTAGATGAGATGTTTTGTGAGTTAAAAAATAAAAAAAAATTTGCTTTAATGCCTTTTATAATGGCTGGGGATCCCAATATTGAAATAACGTCTGAGATCTTATTAAAGTTACAAGAAAATGGAGCTGACCTTATTGAATTAGGTATCCCGTATAGTGATCCACTTGCAGATGGACCTGTTATTCAAGTCGCGGCCTCTCGCGCCTTAAAGTCAGGAACTAGCTTAAGAAAAGTAATTAAACTTTTAGAGTCTTTAAAAGGTAAATTAAATATCCCCATCATCCTTTTTTCTTACTTGAACCCATTACTATGTTTTGGCTTTGAAAGGTTTTGTGAGATGGCATCTGATGCTGGAGTTTCTGGACTAATAGTTCCTGACCTCCCTTTGGAAGAAGCTTATAAATTTTCTAAAATAGTTAGTAACTATTCTATGGACTTAATTTTATTGGTAGCGCCAACTACTCCTTTTGAAAGAATGAAACAAATATCAAATCATACAAAAGGCTTTACTTATTTAGTAAGTGTTACAGGTGTCACTGGTGAGAGAAACAAAATGGAAAATAGAGTAGAAAATCTAATTGCTAAATTAAAAGATGTAAATAGCAATCCAATTGCTGTTGGTTTTGGAATATCAACTCCAGAACATGTTAATAAAGTTCGTGAGTGGGGAGCAGATGGAGTAATTATTGGGAGTGCATTTGTAAAACGAATCTCGAGCTCAAGAGAAAAAGATGTTGTCGATCATGTTGGCGAATTTTGTAAAGAAATGCGTTTAGCTGCTGATCAAAAAAAATAAATACAAAGATAATTAATTAATTAAAAGAATTATTTATAGAAATTAATAAAAAATGTTATTACCAATTTATTGTTGTTGTCTTTAAGGTTCTTCTGTAGGTAATAATCTGATTTGTTTTCTTCCGAGCTTAATTTCGAATTCATCACCTGCTTTTAAATCAAGAAGTGCTGTATATGCTTTCCCAATTAGAAGATTTCCATTGCCTTGAACTGTAGCAATATAACTAAGTTTTCTTCCACCTTTTCCAATACCTGCGACTCCAGAATCACCAAGATTAACCCCTTTTGCTTCTAAAAGTGCTTCATAAAATGCGGTAAAGTTTAAGCGTTCACCTCCGTTTTTCTTAGTGGAAACATATCCACAGGCGCGAACTAGGTCAGATTTGCTAACATCACCAAGTTCTTTAACTTTTGCAAGGAGATCGCTACCAGTTAGCATGATTAATTAAAAGAAAGTTGTATTAAATAACATAGCAATCTGCGTGTAAAATATGCAATTATTAAGTATCTATTAATTCTATTATTTATATTTAAAAATGGAAAAGTTTGTAGTTTTTGGACGGTACTGTGAAGATGCAATTATTAAAAGGGAACCATTTCGAGAACAACATCTTAAGAGACTTAAAAACTTAAAAGATAGCGATATTTTAGTTACATTAGGGCCAACAAAATGTACCAAATATTTGTTTGGAATTTTTAATGCTAATGATGTAAACGAGTTGAAAGATCTTATTGAGGAGGATATATATTGGGAAAAAGGTATATGGATTAATTATGATATTTATCCCTGGATTCAAGCATTTTAAATATGATTTAAGAAAAAATTTAGTAATTATTAACTATTTATTTAAAGGATTAATTTAACTTAAAAATACATATTATTTTTGCTTTAAAAATTCAATTATTTATCTTATTTGGGAGTTAAAACGATATTTATTTAAACGTTAGTTTTAAGAGGTTATATCATTTTTAATTAAAAATATATTTTTTTAAATAATATTTATTTACTAGTATCTTGATTTATCTGGTTTACTAATGAGTCGATATCTAATTGATTATATGGTGGTGTTTGTTTTGTTTCTAGATAATCGTTCTTGATATTGTTTAACCATTTTTGCTCAATCTTTATAAGATTTTTTGCAATGTTGAACATGCCGCCTTTTTTATATAATTCTTTCATTTTGAGAATAATCTCGGAGGTTCTACTCGATTTAATATTTAATTCATTTGCTAAGTCTTTTTGGGTAAATCCATGCGTTTTTAACCAATCTTTAATGAAGGAGACGAGTTCTTTTTCTTCCTGTATAGATAATTTACTCATTCAATAAAAAGGAAATAACTTATTAAGCTTATTCTCTGCTCTTGCTCTTATTGAAGGAGTCATGTATTTGCTCCATATACTGAGTACTGCTGTGAGGGCTACAAAATCATCGCTAAAACCAACTAAAGGCATAAAGTCAGGGAAAAGATCAAATGGCATAATCAAATATGCTAGAGCAGCCATTAATGAAACTCTCACTTGTGCAGGTGTATAAGGATCTAAAGCCATCTCCAAAACTTCTAAGGCAGGCTTGGCAATTGTTCTTCCCGCTTTAATAAGAATCTTGATAATGATATTTTCATCAAATGTTGAACTTTCTAAAACTTCAGCATCATAGATTTTTTCTTGAGTTTTGTAATTCTCCTTCATCCTTATAAATAAATGAAATTTAGATATTCTTAATGGAATTTTTAGCTAATACTATCAACTAATCCATTCTGTATTCCTGCTTTTCTAAGTTTTCTTAAAGCACGTTGAACAACTTGTCGGCAATATTCCCTGCTACAACTCATATGTCTCGCAACTTCAGCTAAAGTTCTCCATTCATTTGAGCCGTCTAAACCAAATCTTAAGCTTACTATCTTTCTTTCTTTCTCAGTTAAATTTGCTTTATCTAATAACTTCCAAGCCGAAGCTGTCCTTTCGGCTAATTCGGCTAATTCCATTGGGGGAGTTTGATCACTTGGAAGAATATCAACTAACTCGGAAGGATCTGATTTTGATTTAACAGTACCTTGGAGACTAACAGTGATGCTTCTCAATTCACAAGAAAGGAGTTCTTCAATTTCCTCTTTGGTTATTTTCATTTCTTCAGCTAGCTCATCACTAGTAGGTGGAATACCCTTAAGTTGCATAAGCTTTGATTTTGCTGATCTTAGTTTTGTAAGCTTTTCATTAATGTTAACAGGGATCCTTATCGTTCTACTTTGAGTTGACAATGCTCTATTTAAACCTTGCCTAATCCACCAATAAGCATAGGTGGAAAATCTATGTCCTCTAGACGGATCATATTTTTCTACGGCCCTTGTAAGACCTAATGTACCCTCCTGAATTAAGTCTAGTAATTCTAATCCTTTCCCTTGGTATCTCTTGGCTAGGTTGACAACTAGTCTTAGGTTGGCTGTTATCATCTCGTTTTTAGCTTTTTCACCAATTTTTATCTTTTTTCTCTCAGCTTCGGAGTATTCACAAGCGGGGCCTTTCCCTCCTGCCTCTTGACATCTATTAACAAGTACTACCATTTCTTGGACTTTTCTGCCCATTGTGAGTTCTCTTTCGGGAGTCAAAAGTTGATGACGACCTATTTCACCAAGAAAATCGCTTAATGAACTCACGATTTACCTCATTGTTGATATATTTAACTTATAGTTAATTCAGTAATAAGCCATACATGTAATAATTAATTAATAATTAATTAATAATTATTAATTAGTTAATTAACATTATTTTTTAAAATTTCTAAGGTAAAAAATTTAAAATTATAAATTTTAATTATTTAATTTTTTCTTCTTGATTCTAGAACCGCAAGTACATCTCTCCACTCAACCCCTTTATGCATAAGGGCTACTTGCAGATGATAAATTAAATCAGCAGCTTCATTTGAGATTGAATTTTTATCTTTATCTTTGCAAGCCATTATAAATTCTGCAGATTCCTCTCCTATTTTTTTCAAAATAGTATTACTACCTTTTGTTAATAAATGATTTGTGTAACTTTTTTTTGATGGATTTATTGATCTTTCGTTAATTGTATTGAATAATTCAGAGCAAATATTTGAGAAGGGAGTTGTTTTTTTCTCTTTTTTATCACTTTGATTAATTTTGATTTCGTTGAAAAAACAACTTTTTTCCCCAGTGTGACATGCGCCTGAACCATTTTGTTCAATCAAAAGGATAAGTGCATCATTATCGCAGTCGAATCTTATCTCCTTAAGTATTTGGGTACTTCCACTTGTAGCTCCTTTTCTCCAAATTTCGGATCTTGATCTACTCCAATAATGAACGTTTTTGGTTTCAAGTGTAATTGTCAAAGATTCTTTGTTCATCCAAGCAAGCATAAGAATTGATCCGTCAAGCCAATCTTGTGCTATTGCAGGGATTAATCCATAATTATCAAAGCGTAGATCCTCTATCGAAAAATTAGTTGAATAAGTCATTATGTTCGTTATGTTAAATCCTCCTCAATGTGTTTTATTAAAAATTATCCTAACAGTTAATTGATGTATATTCATTCTCTGAAATTTTCATGCAGCAAAAGTTATGAGGATTTTCCCTGTTCACATAGGCAATGGCGCCATGAAGGCCACTGCAGATTTGTGCATGGATATTCAAGATCATTCACCTTTTGGTTCACTGCAAAAAAATTAGACCTAAATGGTTTTGTTGTCGATTTTTCAAGTCTAAAGCCCCTAGAAAATAGACTAAAGGAGCAATTTGACCATACTTTTCTAATAAATAAAGATGACCCTTTGCTGAATTACTGGGAAAAATTACATGACTTAGATGCTTTAGATCTGAGAATTATGGATAATGTGGGAATGGAGTTCACCTCTGAATTAATTTGGAGATGGGCTAATGAATACTTGCAGGATAAGGATAAGGGCAGAACATGTTGTTGGAAAACAGAATCAAAAGAAAATAAATCGAATAAAGCAAGTTATGAGGAAATTCCTGATTGGTTCAAATCTTAGATTAAAGTTGTTAATTTTAAAGTCATATAGGATTCTTTAATTAGATATTTAATCAACATTTATCTTCCCATTAATCAGATAAATATTAATCTCGTCTTTATTAAGGTAATGATTATTCAATATATTATTTGAAATTTTTGTCTCAATTTGTTTTTGAATAATTCTTTTTAAAGGCCTTGCACCATAGGTATGATCGAAACTATTTTCGACAAGTTGGTTAATTGCTTCATCCGTAATTTTGAATTTTAAGTTTTTTTTGTTAAGTCTTTTTTCTAAATGTTGAAGCTGGATTTTTGCAATTTCTTTTATGTCATTTAATTCTAAATTATTAAAAATAACTATTTCATCAAGTCGATTTAAAAACTCAGGCTTGAAAAATTTTTTTATTTCATTATCTACAACTTTTTTAATTTCATTTGTATCTTCTTTTCTAACTGATAAATCATTTATTGATTGACTTCCTAAATTACTTGTGAGAACAATGATTGAATTTTTGAAATTGATTGTACGACCTTGACCATCAGTAATGATTCCATCATCAAGAACCTGTAAGAGAATATCTAAAATATCTTTGTGAGCTTTCTCTATTTCATCTAGGAGTATTAATGAATAAGGATTTTTGCGTACAGCTTCAGTTAGTTGACCGCCTGATTCGAAACCTAAATATCCAGGAGGCGCCCCTATAATTTTGCTCACTGAATGCTTTTCCATATATTCAGACATATCCAGTCTTGTAATTGAAGAATTTGAATCGAATATAATTTTTGCTGTCACTTTACTCAGCTCTGTTTTCCCAACACCAGTTGGACCTAAAAAGAGGAAACTAGCTAATGGCTTGTTTGGATCATTTAAACCAGTCCTTGATCTCTTAATAGAATCTGCCACAGCTCTAATTGCGCTATCTTGACCAATGATTTTTTCTTTAAGGATCGACTCTAGGCTTAAAAGCTTATCTTTTTCTGACTGGTTTAAGTTTTGAACTGGAATTGAGGTCCACTTTGAGACAACTTCTGCAATATCATCAAAAGTCACCTCTTGCCTTAAAAGACTTGTCTCTCCATTTTTTTGAGAATTTACAAGGGATTTACTTTTTTCTTTCAAATTTTTCTGTAATGAATTTAAAGTCCCAAATTCCAATTCTGCTGCTTTATTGAGATCAAAACTCCTTTTGGCTTGATCTATTTGTAATTGGATGGATTCAATTTCTTCTTTTATGGTGCTAATCTCATTAATTTCATCTTTTTCTTTTTTCCATTGAGCTCCTAATTCTTCCTGTCTATCTTTAAGTGAAATAAGTTCATTATTGATTTTTTTTAATCTCTCTATAGAAAAATCATCTGTTTCTCTTTTTAAAGATAATTTTTCCATCTCAAGCTGAAGAACTTTTCGATCAATTTCATCAATTTCTTCAGGTTTTGAAGTTATGACCATATTTAATCTTGAGGCTGCTTCATCGATTAAATCTATTGCTTTGTCAGGAAGAAATCTATCGTTAATATATCTTTCGCTAAGGGTTGCAGCTGCAACCAAAGCATTATCACTAATTCTCACACTATGATGAACTTCATATCTTTCTCTCAATCCTCTTAATATTGATACAGTATCATCTATTGAAGGAGCCTCAATTTTTATTTTCTGAAATCTTCTTTCTAGAGCAGGATCTTTTTCTATATTTTGTTTATGTTCATTAATCGTTGTAGCACCAATACATCTAAGTTCTCCTCTCGCAAGCATTGGTTTTAATAGGTTGCTTGCATCTAAAGAACCTCCGCTTGCACCAGCTCCAACAACTGTATGAATTTCATCAATAAAAAGAATGATCTTACCATCCGATTCTTTCACTTTCTTTAGGACATTTTTTATTCTTTCTTCAAATTCTCCACGATATTTTGCCCCAGCTAAAAGTGAACCCATATCTAATGAAATTAATTGCCTATCTTTTAACGCAGAAGGTACATCTCCATTAATAATTCTTTGAGCCAACCCTTCTACAATGGCCGTTTTACCAACCCCAGGTTCTCCAATAAGAACCGGATTATTTTTTGTTCTTCTACTCAATATTTGAATTGTCCTTCTAATTTCTTCATCCCTACCAATAACTGGGTCTAAGACACCATCCCTTGCTGAATGGGTTAGATCAATACCATATTTATCTAAAGACTCATTAGAAGTATTAAGGTCATTTTTTACTGCTGGATCTGACTTCATTTTCTTTATAGTTTCAAGAAATTCTGGAATACCTTTTTTATTAAAAATTTGAAATCCATATTTACCATCATAAGTGAAACCGTAAACTAAATGTTCTGTTGATATCACTACATCATTTAAAGTATTTTTAATATCATTCGATTTCAAAAATATTTTGTAAGAGTATCACAAATATATAAATTATCTCGTTAATCTTTCATTCTTGCCTTCGATTCAGTGAAGACATTATTTCGTTCTAAATCTTTTTAATATTTACATTATTTTTTTAGATTTTTTTGTAAGGCTGTCTTCTTTTATAAGAGCCAATAATAAATTATCAGAGTCTACGTTCTGTTGATGATTTTTATAAGAAATTTCTTTGGCCAAAATAAAACAGTTCCAAGCAGAATTTTCAAATTCGCTTGGAACTATTTTCATCAATCAAAATTTGGGTATGAACGAAATAAATATTAAGTCAAAAAGGGAGTTTAACTATTTAGAAGATTTATTCAACAATAACTTTTCCTACCATTCCAGCGCCTCTGTGTGGCTCGCAATAATAATCATAAGTTCCAGCAGTATCAAATGTTTCTTCCCAAGACTCTCCTGGAGCAAAAGCTAGGTCCGCATGACTTAATTCCTCATGCCCATCAAAAACAGCATTGTGAGGGGCAAGTTTATTATTGACGAATTTAACTGTATCACCAGCACTAATGGTTACTGTACTTGGTTCAAATGCAAGCATTCCAGCATCTGTTCCAAGTTTTACTTCAACAGTCTTAGCTGAAACTGATGAAATACCTATACCTAGAGTTAAAACTATTGCAAATAACCCTGCAAAGATTGAACGTAACATAATAAAAATTTGCTTATATATATATATTACAAGGCTTTGGGAACCTAACTGCGAGAATTTTAATTGTTATTACAGCTTGGTAACTTTGATAACCTTAAAATATCATTCAGTGACTTGGCATAACTTTTAAGTTTAAAAGTCTCAGGATTAGTGATGGGTACATGATTAAAGTCATACTTTTTGATACTGAAGCTATCCCAAGGAGTAGTTTGGATGGGGAGAATTCTTAATAATATTTTTAGAATTTTTTTTGTAAGCGGTATCGCAAAGAATCTCCTCATATTATGTTTCTTTAAAAGTGTAATTATGGCATCATCAATTGAAATGAATTTTTGACCTAGCACAAATTTTCTAAAGCCTTTGTATTGCTCTTTTTTATGATTTTTAATTAGAAACCCGCAAATCTGGGCGATATCATTTGCATGTATAAAGTGAAATTTAGAATCGAGTTTTAAAAATCTTGCTAACCAAAGCCATTTCCCAATTTCTTTCAATCCACTAGTTAAATAACTCACAGGATATTTACTTTTTTTTCCAAGATTCCCTCCAAACACCAAGGTAGGAAAAACAGCGAATGTTTTTTCTGCAAATGAGCTTTCTCTAAGTCTGTAGAAACATTCATATTTTGTTTGAATGTATTCTGTTCCATAAATCAATGATTCCCTCATTAATTTTGTTTGGGTATCAAGAATACTAGCTGTTGAAAAATAAATAATCTTTTCTAACTTTTCAATATCAAGCATTTCTAGTAATTCTTCAAAAGCTTTAATATTTACTTCATAGGCTCTTTTGGGATCTCCCCAAGCTGTAGCAGTATGTATTAGGTAATTAATTTGACTAATTTCGTTTTTATACCTATTTGATTCCCTGATATCGCACACCATTAACTTAACTTTTTTATTTTCTTGAACAGAAATTGGTAACTTACTTTTGTCTCTTACCATCAGATAAAGCCTGAATTTTGTGTTTTTCAAAAACCAATCAACTAAATATTGGCCAACACATCCATTAGCGCCTGTTATTAATAAGTTTTTATATCCCAAGACTTTGACTAGTAAGTGAGTTTTTTTCCATGTTCAAAAAATGTTTGAGCATTGTCTTCTGGAGTCCCAGGTAAAATCCCATGACCCAAATTAAGAATATATTTCCTGTCTTTAATTTTATTGAAAGTATTATCTATCCTTTCTTTTATTGATTCTTTGTTGCCGAATAAAATGCCAGGGTCAACATTACCTTGAATTCCTATCCCACTAGGGATTCTTTTGCAAGCCTCTTCAATATCTACTGTCCAGTCTAATGAGATTATATCTACACCAGTTTTTGCCATTCTTTCTATGACACCAGCACTTCCTGAAATGTAAAGAATTATTGGTGTTTCAGGGTAGTCTGCTTTTACAATTTCAACAACTTTTTTTTGATACGGCCCAGCAAAGATATCGTAATCTTTTGGGCTTAGTTGGCCTGCCCATGAATCAAAAATTTGTACTACTTGCGCTCCAGATTTTATTTGGTATTTAAGATATTCACCAATAGATTTTGCAAAATGATCAAGAAGTTTATGAAGTAAATCTGGTTCATTAAAAGCCATTGATTTTATTAAAGAATAATTTTTACTGCTTTTACCTTCAACTACATATGCAGCAAGAGTCCAAGGTGCGCCAACGAAACCTAAAACTGTTGCCTCATTATTTACATCTTTTTTTAGTGAAGAAAGAACTTGCCCAACAAAACTTAAACTCTCACTTGGATTTAATTCTTTTAAATTTTCTATCTGGTTAAGAGTTCTTATTGGGTCCTCAATAATTGGACCTTTACTTTCTATTATTTCAAAATTTATGCCCATCCCTGGAAGAGGTGTGAGAATATCTGAAAAAAGGATCACACCATCCGGTTTGAAAGCATGAAAGGGCTGCATTGAAATCTCATATGATAGTTCTGGATTCTCAGACCTCTCTCTAAAGCTTGGGTAACGCTCCCTTAAATCTCTATAAATTTTCATATATCTTCCTGCTTGCCTCATCATCCATACTGGAGGCCTATTTACTTTTTTACCTAATGCGGCAGAAAGTAGTAGCGGTAAGTTTTGACCCATTTTTCAATTCGATATTTTTAAAAAAAATTAAAATCCAACTTAAAAATCTTACAATGTAAAGCAGAGCAAAAGCGTTATATGAACATTTATATGAAGAACTTAGTTAAATGAGCCTTCTTATTTTTTTGATTGATGTTTGAAGATACTAACGCTTAATGGAGGCAAAGCTAGTTCTAGAGCATTTTGATAATCATGAATATTGTAATTTATAGTTTCTTTACCACCCATATTTCCTTTGTTACTGCCCCCGTATCTAGAGCCATCTGAATTAAATATTTCTTTATAGTATCCTTCCAAAGGAACACCTACTTTGTAGGATTCATGAGTATTAGGTGTAAAGTTAGCAATAACAACAAGCCACTCATTGGTATCGTTTTCTCTTCTCATGAAACTTATAACCGAATTAGATTTGTCATTACAATCAATCCATTGAAATCCATAAGGATCAAAGTCATTTTTCCATAATGCAGGTTCATTTTTATAAAGTGCGTTTAGGTCATCAACCAAGTTTCTGATACCTTTATGAGGCTCAAATTCTAGTAACTCCCATTGCAGATCATCCCAAACATTCCATTCTTGTCTTTGCCCAAATTCCATTCCCATAAATATCGTTTTTTTACCAGGGTGGGTCCACATATAAGTTAGTAAAGCTCGAGTATTTGCATATTTCTTCCAGTCATCGCCAGGCATTTTATGCAAAAGATGACTTTTCCCATGGACAACCTCATCATGACTAAGTGCAAGCATAAAGTTCTCTGTATAGTTATATGTTATTGAGAAAGTCACACTATTTTGATGAAATTGCCTAAACCAAGGATCTATTTCAAAATAATCGAGCATATCGTGCATCCATCCCATATTCCATTTCAAGTTAAACCCTAATCCTCCCATGTCAGTTGGTTTGGTTACCATTGGCCAAGTTGTTGATTCTTCAGCGATAGAAAGTGCTCCTGGGAAATGTTGGAAGAGTACATGATTAGCCTGTTGAAGAAATTTAACGGCTTCTATATTTTCATTACCACCATTTTCATTGGGTATCCATTCTCCATCTGGACGAAGATAATCTCTGTAAAGCATTGAAGCTACAGCATCTACTCTTATGCCATCAATATGAAACTCTTCAAACCAATAAACGAGGTTGGCTACTAAGAAATTTCTTACTTCGTTTCTACTGTAATTAAATATTAGGGTTCCCCATTCTTTGTGTTCACCTATGCGTGAATCTCCATGTTCATAAAGATGACAACCATCAAAAAATGCTAAACCATGCTTATCTTTTGGGAAATGACCAGGCACCCAATCAAGAATTACGCCTAAGCCCTCTTCATGACATTTATTAACAAATTCTCTAAATTCATTTGGGGTACCAAATCTACTCGTTGGTGCATACCAGCCTGTAACTTGGTATCCCCATGAACCATCGAAAGGATGTTCAGATATTGGCATTAGTTCAATATGAGTAAATCCTCTCTCTTTTACGTAAGGGATGAGTTTCTCGGTTAATTCTGGATAAGTTAATAATCTTGTTCCAGGTTTTAAATCGGCAGCAGGCACTGGGGCTCTTGGTTTACCATTGTCCTCAAGATATTTATTATCTGTTGATTCATGGAGCCAACTTCCTAAATGCATTTCATAAACTGAAATTGGCTTGTTAATTTGACTAGAAGAATCTCTATTTGAAATCCAAGAACTATCATTCCAATTAAAGTTTTTCAATTTTGAAACTATTGAACCATTCTGAGGTCTGATTTCATGAAGGAAACCATATGGATCAGCTTTCTCATAAATATGACCTTGTTGTGTTCTTATTTCGTATTTATATGTGTCGCCCTCCTGCATTGTTGGCATGAATAGTTCCCAAATTCCCCCTAATCTTTTTTGCATTGGATGATGTCTTCCATCCCAAGAATTTATATCTCCAATTATCGAGATTGATTTTGCATTTGGAGCCCAAATGCAAAACATGACTCCTTTTTGATTCTTTTCTTCAATGAGATGTGCTCCCATTTTTTCCCATACATGATGATGATTACCTTCTGCAAAAAGATGTCTATCAACTTCTCCCATCCACTCTTCTCTAAAGGACCAAGGGTCATGTTGTGTATGAGTGATCCCTCCACGTGAAATATTTATTTCGTAATTATAATTTGGATTTTCAGGCAGGATAGCTTCAAAAAGCCATTTATGGTTTATGCTTTCCGCTTTATAGGTATTGTTTTTAAATTTTATTTTAACTTCGTCAGCTTCAGGCATCCATACCCTTATTACCCATTGTTCTTCATAAAAATGAGGGCCTAATATTTTTAATGGATTATCATTGCAACAATTTTCTAGGTTGATAGCTTCTGATTTAATCCAGTCTGCTTGAATTGTCTCGATCATGACTGGTAGATATTAAGGATTTATAATATCAAATGATTAACCAAAAAAATAATTATTTATAAAAAAAAGGGGTCATTTTCATAAATGTTCTTTTAAGGCCAAAACTAAGAGTAATAACTCTATGATTTGCTGAAGGGGCTCCAATATTTCCCTCCCCAAATCCAGGATTAACTCCAATAGCTGGATAAGCTGCTGCAGATATAGATAAGCGAAGCTTACTATCTTTAATCAAGCAAATATTTGTTGGTTGCATTGTTATTTGATAAATGCATTCTTCACTTATTTTGGAGTTTTTAACCCTTAAGAATCCTGTTGAAAATTGATTCACCTTTTCATTATCTTCTTCAACTAGAGATAAAGAGAGGCAGATATCGAAATTGGGCTGATCACTTTTTACTTGGATTTCTAACGTGGGAACTCCTCTTAAATATTGATCTTCTTCAAAAGAATTGGTTTGAAAAACACCTACATCCAGGCGTTTATCAATAAAACCTCTATTAAACTTTCCTGGATTTGGACCTAAATGACCACCGTCAGATGGAGTAGGTCTCCATGGGTCATTAACAATTGTGAACCATCCTGATCCTTTTGAATTTATTGTCAGACTTCCATCTTCAATCTCTACATTTGCTGTGCCATCGCTTTTGAGTCCAAAAATAAATTCAGGGTGAAATTTATTATCTAATTCTTCCCATTTATTTAATGATATATTCCATATTTTTTTCTCTTCTTTAAAATTCTTCGAATTAATTTTTTCATCTGATTTTAAATGTTTATCAAAAAAATTTAATAAAGATTCTTGTGAACCCTCCCACCAATTTAGATGTGTCGCATTCCCAATAATAATCTCTGGGCTCCCACCAGCTTCTTTAGATTTTTTATAAAGATCAAAGGCACCTTTTAAATGTGGATCCCAAAGTCCTCCAATAATTAACATAGGTTGTTTAATCCATGTTGAAATTGGTTTAAATTCTTCAAATGGGCGAGCATTATTTAAATTTTTAAGCCATTCCAAAACAAAGCTATTAGGATCATATTTTTTTAAAGTATCAATTCCTTCCCTTAAATAACTTTTATTTTCTAAAGCTAATCTTATATTTTCCCACTCAAGCAATTTATTTTCTCTTTTCATTTTTAGTGCTGCGATTTGAAGTCCCCAAGCAATATTGTTATGCCACCAATATGCTCCTCCATCAGAGCACCAATGATCCTTAATATTCATCCCAGTCATTGCTGGAGATAAACAATCGGGCGGTTTTGAATTTAATTCACAAGTTAGTTGAGTAAATCCTTGATATGAAAAACCATATAAGCCAAGTTTTCCATTACATTCTTTTAGAGACCTTACCCATTCATGTGTTTCTGAAGTGTCGCTAGCTTCTTGAGAAAAACCATTAAATACTCCTTCAGAAGAACCCATACCTCTAACATCTTGAATTATTACCATATACCCTTTGGAAGCCCACCATTCTGGGTGATAATAGGTAATAGTTGAAGCTATTTCCCTGCCATATGGTTGTCTCATCAATAATGCAGGCCATGGCCCCTTACTATTAGGTAACCAAATCCTGGATATAAGTCTTACTCCATCTCTAAGTAATAGAGACTTGTCAAAGCATCTTGAACCAGACATTTAGAATTTAGATAATGTCTGGGCAGTGCAGCCCTATGACGTAAATAGAAAAGATCTCTGCGTTAACGGGAGTTAACTTTTTTTTGTTTGAAATATACTCAATAGCTTTATCTGAACTAGCTGAAATACCTTTTGAATTAAACTCTCTAAACTTATTACATAAATTCTTGGCTTCGTTTGGATTCTTTTTTACACTTTCCAATAAGTTAGATTGACTAAAAACAGGGCATAAAGAGTTGGAAAACAAAAATAACAAAAATAATAAAGGTTTCATTATCACTAACTTTTACTAAATTCTACATTAAAAAAAATTTTTAACCAAGATTTAAGTAGATTTGTCGATTTGACTAGCTTTTTTAATCCATTTTTTTAAGAGACTAAAAGTTGTATCTGTCTCATTTTTTATTCTAAGATTTCTTTCTAATCTACCAATTTTGCGTTCTAATTCGTAAGGAGTAGATAGTGATAATGATTTAATAGAAGATATACCGCAATGTAAAAGAAGATATGCTTGCGGTGGGGAAATTCCAATTTCTTTTTTAAAAATAGATATAGCTCTAATTTTTTTTAGATTATTCAACGTACATAGTGAAGATTTTCTTTGAATCTGATTTATATCTTGGTCCGAAAGATTACTTAATTTTTCAAAGTCAGTTAGATTATTTTGAATAAAAAAAGATTTCTCATGTCTAAAATTAGTTGGCAAAAAATCTAAAAAGGTTTTACTTTCCATTTTTAAAAGACTAATTCATTGTGACATTTTTCTGAACTTCTCCTATAACCACTGGTTTACTCACACCATCTGAAATTCTTTCAAGTTTTCTTATCTTTATTTTTACATTCGCACCAGATCTGCTACCTTTCCTTAAGTTTTCCGATAATTGTTCTAAAGTTGGTTCAATAGATTCTTCTGGAAAGTCATCATCTGCTTTAGCGATAATCAAATCGAACCCATTGTCATAAACAATTGGAACATATTTTGCTCCTTCTATTACAACCTTTTCTGAGTAACTTTGTATAAATGCCCAACTACTTAAAGAAAGCAATAATGAAAAGATAGTTGCTCCAATTATTCGAAATTTGAAACCAAAATTTAATATAAAAGCCGCTATTGTGCAAATGAAAAGAAATATTCCAAAGAATCCAAAAATTTTAGGTGTGTTCTCTAATAGTTCAAAAAAAGACATTTAGTGGCTTTGACCTGATTAATTTCTTATATTTTGTAAGCCTACACTATTTTTGGGCTCTAACTTGAAAAAAATTAGATCTCTAAATTTAAATACTAAGATACTTTTATTAGGGATGCTTTTACCCTTAGGTTTTTTAGGATCTTTTTTATTAAATAATTTTTTAAAAGAAACTTATACTTCTAGGAAATTAGAACTAGAAAAAAGTATTGAGAATCTTTTAGATAAAAATGTTGATTTAGGTGATTATGTCGGGATTAGATTTCTAGGAATTTCATTCGGTAATTCAAAAATTAATGATAAAAAAAATATAGATTCTGAAATTACAGCCAAAAATGTATATGTGGGCATTATGCCTTTTAGATCTTTTTTAAAACAAAAATGGATTGTAAAAATAAGTCCTAAGAAAGTAGATATAAATATAGATAGAGATTTTTTCAAAAGGGAGGAATCTTATAAAAATGATCGAATTACAAAAAAATCACAATCAAAGTATGAATTAAACTTTAACTTAAATAAATATTCAATTTTAAATTTTAAAAAATCAGGATTAAAAACAAAAGTAAAAGGTAACGTTATTTATAAGTCAAGAAATAGACAAATCATTGCAAATGTAAAATCAAATTTTGATGAAAAGGGTTTTTTAAAATTAAAATTTAATACAAACTTAAATCAAGACTTTTTAAAGCTTGATTTATTTTCTAGTGGTTTAGATCTTGAGAATTCTGAATATATTATTGGGAATAGAAAAATTAGCTTTAAAAAGGGTACCTTTAAATCTAACTTTAAATTTAATAAATCATCAAAGCGTACATTTTGTGAAGGAAGTTTTACTTTTACTAAAGTAAAAATAAAACCAGAAGATTTCGAAGAGAATATAAATTCAGATTCAACTAGTTTTTTTTGTAAGGATAATAATTTAATTGGTAATTCAGAAAAATTAAATTATGGAACTTTAACTTCGAATTTTAATCTAAATGTACCATTTAATAAAAGTTTAAATAATATTGATCTAAAAGGAAGTATTGGCTACATTAATAGCCTCAATTCAGATATTAAATTATCGGGGACTATTCCCTATTGGTTTGATAAAAGAGGGATTAATTTTGGAGATATAGATACTAGTTTCAAAATAAATAGAACTCAATTATCTAATTTAAATATTTTCCGAAAAAATGATATAAGGGGTTTTATTACTGCTAAAGGACAATTAAAAGGAAAAATTACTGATCCTGATATTTCTATAAATTTTAATGTTGATTATCCGCACTTTAAAGGTATCCGCATTAGAGAAACATGGGAGGGAGATATTAAAAATGAAAATAATGAATTTCTGCTAAATATGAAAAATAAATATTCTCCAATACCTTCATTTCTTTCAATTAAGTTTGATTCCGATCTTAAATTAGATAATGCAAATTTTATAAGAGTTTTCAACTCAAATAAAGGGACTATAGGTATAGTCAAAAAGGACAATATTTATAACTGGCGAGCCGATAATTTTCCTCTTGATGAACTTGAATTATCTTTAAACAAAAATCAATTCGATAAAATTGATGGCATTATTAATGGTGAGGGATCAATTTCGTCAGACCAGTCCTACCTTGTTGGGCGTATTGCTTGGAGTTTAGGTAAATATGGAAATATTAATCTAGCCAATTCATTATTTGACTTCAACATCAAAAATAATTATTTTTATATAAATTCTTCATTTTATCCAATAGATGGGGGAGAAATTGAAGTTGTATATGATTCAAATAAAAATAATTTTATTAATTCTGAATTTACCAATGTAAGCACTAGTTGGACTATTCTTACCGCGATTGATATTTTTAACTTTGATAATAAAAAAGTTGTTCCCGTAAGTAAATCGAATACTTTGGGTGATTTGGAAATAAATAATGATAATAAATCCTTTAAAGAGAGAATCGATTTTATAAATAACTTTATTGAAAATAATAATGTGCTAGAGGACAAATTTAATTTGCGAAAATATTTAAATAAATTCAGAAGTAGATATAACGGAAAACTTACTATTCAGGGCGATAGATCAGTAAATTACAAATTGAATGCAAAATTAAATGGCTATCTTGATGTAGCTAAAGATGACTACAAGAATAATAAAGAAGAATTTTCTATTGATTTGGAAGGAGGATTATTAAAGGGTAATGGTTCTTTAAGAATAAATAATTTGCCATTAAGTGCTGCAAATATCTTTTTAAATAAACCAAGAGATTTTCTTGGAGGTTTAGATATGGATTTATTTTATGATCTTGATACAAGATCTTTCTCTAGCAAAATTTCTTCCAATAATTCATCAATTAAAAATAATACAATAATATTTGAAAAAGGATTAGTTGAATTTGATAATTCTATTTTTGATATTGATTTTTCACTTCTAATAAATGATTCCGTAGTCCCAATTAATATTGAAGGCTCAATACCTATAAATAAATCAGATAACTTAGATCTAAGATTGATTGGGAATGGAAAATTTATTGAGTTAATAGATATTTTTGCTGATGAATACTTTACCTTTAAAAAAGGGGATGTGAATCTTAGAATGATTTTAAAAGGAACCTTAAATAAACCTCTATTAAATGGATTTGTCGCAATTAAAGATTCTGAAATTGATTTTTATAGCAATATAATTAAAGATATTAATAGCTTGATAATTTTTGATTTTGATGCTTTAGAAATTAAAAACCTAGAAGCCAAGTCAGAAGATTCTGGAAATATTTTTATAGGTGGTTCTTTGCCTTTTTATAGTAGAAATTATTATCGCAAGTCAGAGATTAATTTGAGAGCAAATAAATTTAATATAAAGAAAGATAATTTCAATTTTCTAATAGATTCAGATATAGATTTAAATGGATCATTTGAAAAGCCAGTTTTAGGAGGTAATTTATCTCTTAATAATGGTTATATTAATTTTAATAGTACTAATCAAAACAATAAAACAGATACTAACATTGAAAGGAAAGTTCATACCAAAAATTGGCCAGAACTATATTGGAACAATAATAAGAATATTGAAATAATTTCAAATGAAACAATTTTAAATTCTGTTCTATTAGGAGAAACCTTGCCAAATTATTTGGAAAATTTGAGTTTTAATAATCTTAAATTAAAACTTGGACCAGATTTTAAACTTCAATATTCAGAAATAGTTCAAGCTCATTTAAAAACCAAATTAGACCTTTATATCAATGGGGGGGTGGGAAAAGATTTAAATGCTAGGGGTCTTATTTATCTTGAAAAAGGTAGAGCGAATTTGTATACTACTCCCTTTAAGCTTGATAAGAATAAAGAAAACTATATTTTATTTGCCTCAAGAAGTGGTGTAGTACCATTTATTAATTTTTCTCTAGTGAGCAAAGTTCCAGACTCTATAATACCTATAAATGAAAATAACCAAGATTCAAATATCGCAAAAGATCTTGATGAAGATGCGACTTCAAGTGGTTTTGGGGCATTTGGAATTGGTAATACAAGGCTTATCAAAATTGAAGCTTCTTACGAAGGATTTTTAGATCAATTATCTTTTGAAGATGAAAATAAAAGAATACAATTGAGAAGTACTCCAAATTATAGTAGATCACAAATAATCGGTTTAATAGGAGGTAACTCTTCAAATTTAATAAATAGAGCATTTATTTCTCAACTTAATAATGCGGATGCTTTTAGTGAAAGATTTCAGTTGTCTTTATATCCAGCCTTGATAGAAAATAATGATTCTTTAAAAAATATATTTTCAAATGAAAATTTAGATATTGATAATGATGAAGAGTCATCTCCCGATAAAGAATTATCTTCGCAAGCTTGGGTAGCTGAACTAGGATTCGATATTACTGATGCAATAAATTTTGCCTTTCAAACCGTTCCAGGTAGAGATGACCTTTCATCAATTGGAACTTTGACTTTTCAGGCCAATCCAAACTTAGAATTGTTAGGTTCTTATGACTCTAATGGTGATTGGAAAAGCCAAGTTCAATTATTTTTTAGATATTAATTCAGAAAGAAATTTACTTTAAAGAATCGTTAATTTGAATTATTATTAGATTAGCTAAAAAATATTATGGTTAATATCTTTGAAATTCCGCAACCAAGTAATGATCTTCTAGAAAAAGCTGATAAAGTTCGTTTGGCATCAATAAAAATAAGTCAGACTGAAAATCAAAATCGAATTAAAGCCTTAAATTTTATGGCTGATTATCTAGAAAAAAATTCTAGAGAAATATTAGAGGCTAATATTGAGGACTATCAAAGAGCAGAAAAGAGAGGGATTTCAAAAGCTTTACTTTCTAGATTAAAGTTATCAAAAGATAAATTAAATTCAGGAATTGAAGGAGTAAGAAAAGTTGGAGATTTAGCTGATCCTGTAAATCAAGTTCAAATAAAAAGAGAGCTTTCAGAGGGGTTGATCTTAGAGAGAAAAACTGTACCAATTGGAGTTTTAGGGGTTATTTTTGAATCAAGGCCAGATGCCGTAATGCAGATTAGTTCTTTAGCAATAAGATCAGGTAATGGAGTAATGCTAAAAGGTGGTAGTGAAGCCAATTTAACAAATACTTCAATAGTGAAAGCATTGCAAGAAGGTTTAAATGAATCAGGTCTTGATAAAAATGCAATATGTTTACTAACAAGCAGAAAAGATAGCATGGCGATGTTAAATCTTGAGAAATATATTAATTTAATAATTCCAAGAGGTAGTAATGAATTAGTTAAATTTATTCAGGAGAATACAAGAATTCCTGTGCTAGGCCATGCTGATGGAATTTGTCACTTGTTTATAGATATTGAGGCAAATCTAGAGATGGCTTTATCAGTCGCTTTGGACAGCAAAATTCAATATCCTGCAGCTTGTAATGCTATCGAAACCTTATTAGTCCATAAAGATATCGCACCAGCTTTTTTAGAAAAGGCCATCCCTCTATTTAATTCTAAAGAAGTAAAATTAATTGGAGATAAGAGATCAGTTGAATTAGGGTTAAAGTATAAGGCTAGCCTAGAAGATTGGAAAACTGAATATTTGGATTTAATTCTATCGATAAAAATTGTTGATGATCTTGAGCAAGCAATTACACATATTCAAAAATATAGTTCAAAGCATACAGATGGAATAATTACTGAAAATTCAAATACTGCCAATAAATTTATGAACGTAGTTGATAGTGCGGGTGTTTTTCATAATTGCTCTACTAGGTTTGCAGATGGGTTTAGATATGGATTCGGCGCTGAAGTTGGCATATCTACTCAAACTCTTCCACCAAGGGGACCTGTAGGTCTAGAAGGTTTGGTAACTTATAAATATTTCCTAAAAGGTGATGGTAATATAGTTGATGATTTTACATCAGGTAAGGCTATCTATACACATAAAGATCTTTAAAACTTTTAAAGATGGAAACTTTTTTAAAAATTGAGAATATTAAACTTTGGGCTAGGGTTGGGGTTCTTGATGAAGAAAGAGAATTAGGTCAACTATTTAATTTAGATGTATATTTGTGGACTGATTTTGAAAAATGTACAATAAATGATGACATAAAAAAAACAATTGACTATTCAAAATTAGTTCAAATTTTAAAAGACCAATCAAAGAAAATATATTGTTTCACAATCGAAAAATATTCAAACGCAATTTTAGAAATTATTGATCAGGAATTTAAGTTTTCTAAAGTTAAAATTATCCTGACAAAATGTAATCCTCCAATCACAGGTTTCGATGGCAAGGTTTCAATAGTAAGAATTCTTGAAAATAATTAAAGTATTGGAAAAAAGAAATCCCATTATATTGATTCATGGTCTTTGGAATACTTCAAGTATTTTTTCTTCTATTACCTCAAAACTTGACGATATTGGCATTGAATATTTTGCCCCAACTCTTAAGCATTCATATGGAATGACTTCAATTCTGGATTTGACTAATAAATTAAACGAATTAATTTTAGAGAAATATGGCTTAGAAAAAGAAATAGATATTTTGGGATTTTCTATGGGAGGAATAATTGGTAGATACTGGCTTCAAAAATTTAATGGTTATAAAAGAACAAGAAGATTAATATCTATAGGTTCCCCTCACAAAGGAACTTTGATGGCTCAATTAATACCTAAATACCCCTTCAGAGGAATATCAGAAATGAAAATAAATAGTAAGTTTTTAAGAGAACTCGCAAATAATGATTTTTTTCTTGATGATATAGAGTGTATAAATTTCTTTACTTATTGGGATATGATGGTTTTCCCTAGCTGGTGGACAAATTTAAATTTTGGGAAAAAAATATCAGTAAAAGTATATAAACATAGAAACCTTGTAAAAAATCAATCTGTGGTTGACAAAATAATCGATGAAATTATTATGTAGCTCCAGATAGACCTAAGTGTCTTATTAAGGAATCAGTTTGTGGCTCTCTTCCCCTGAATAGTTTAAATATGTCTAATGGAGGTAAGCTTCCTCCTAAGCTAAGTATTGTATCTTTGAATTTCTTTCCTATTAACTTTAAATCTTCAGAGTTTTCTAGATCAGCTTCCTCAAACATTGAAAATGCATCAGCACTTAGAACTTCAGCCCATTTATATGAGTAATATCCTGCAGAATATCCGCCTGCAAATATATGACTAAAACAACAAAGAAAGTGATCTTCTTGAATTGGTTCAATAATAGTAGTTTGTTTTGCAATTTCTCTTCTTATCTCATCTGCTGTTTTGCCTTCGTTATTATCAATACTACTGTGCAATCTGAGGTCTGTGATTGCAAAATGTAGTTGTCTAAGAGTAGCCATACCACAATTAAAAGTTCTATTCTTTAGGAGCTTCTCAAAATTCTCATTGGATAATTTTTCTCCTGTTTTGTAGTGCTTAGCAATATTCATAAGTGTATTTTTATGAAAACACCAGTTTTCCATAAATTGACTTGGAAGTTCAACTGCATCCCACTCAACATTGTTGATGCCGGCTGCTTGAGGAAGATTTACAGTAGTAAGCATGTGTTGAAGGCCATGACCAAATTCATGGAAAAGTGTCTGAACTTCTTCAAAACTCATCAAGCTAGGTTTATCTTTTGAAGGTGGAGTCTGATTACAAACGAGATAAGCAACAGGGAGGGTCTTTTTGCCAACATTGTTTTTATTCAAACATTCATCCATCCAAGCCCCTCCTCTCTTTGATTCAGGTCTCGAATATGGATCCAGGTAAAAAGATGCTATTTTCTTATCTTCTTTATTGAGGATATTAAAAAATAAGACGTCATCATTCCATAGAGGGGCCTCATCAGTCGCCTCAACAACTTTAATTTCAAAAAGCTTCTCACTTAATTTAAATAAACCTTTCAAAACATCATTTAGTGGGAACCAAGGTCTTAAAGACTCTTGATCCAAATTGAGCTTTTCCTTTCTAAGAAGTTCAGACCAATAACTAATATCCCATGGCTCAATATTCTGCGATTTTGGAAACCCATTAGCTTTTGAAAACTTATCGAGAGTTTCTAATTCAATTTTTGCGGTTTTGAATGCTGGTTCTCTCAATTCTTCTAAAAGTTTCTCTACATTTTTAATTTCTTTAGCCATTTTCTTTGACAAACTTAGTTCTGCCCAACTTTTATAACCAAGAAGATTAGCTTGTTTAGTTCTAAGAGATAATATATCTTCAATTATTTGAGAATTATTTTTTTCTCCTTGAGACGCCCTACTAACGAATGCCTTGTATAGTTTTTCTCTAAGACTCCGCTTGTTAGCATATGTCATGAACGAAGTATAAGTTGGAATATCTAGACTTAATTTCCAAGGACCATTTTTAATATTAACTTCTTCATCTATTTTTAAGTGATTGTGTGCAGAAATTGCCATTAATTCAAGTACTCGTTCAGGAAGGCCATCGACTTCAGATTTTTTATTTAATATTAAAAACCATTCATTACTGGCATCTATAACATTGTTACTGAATTCGGTTGACAGCTGTCCAAGTTTTTCTGAAATTTTGTTAAATTCTTCTTGATCATTTTTTTGAAGTGAAATTCCTCTATGTTGCATTTCAAGAATTTCTTTATCTAAAATTCTGTTTTTAATTTGATCAAAGTTATTTGTTTCTTTAAGCTTGACTAAAGAATTGTAAATTATTTTGCTTTGCCCGAATTTATTACTCAAGCTTATAATCTCTGGAAGAAATTTTGAATAAATATCTCTTAAACTTTCAGAATTATTTACGGCATTTAGATGACTTATAACTCCCCAACTCCATCTAAGAATTTCATTTACTTCATTTAAAGGATTTATTACTTTATCCCAATTCAAATCATTTTCAATCAAATAATTAGATAAATTTTTTTCTATGTTTTTAAATTCTTCAGTTATCTTTTTTAGTACTACTGGAAATTGTTTTCTTATTCTTTCGGGAGTAAATTTTTTAAATTGTGGTAACTCTCCATATTTAAAGATTGAGGTATCCATTTATTAAGATAATTTAATTAACTAAAGTTGGGATTAACCCAACCAATTTAGCTAAAGTAAGCTGCTGACTGAGAGCATTGGTTGAAGATTCGTATAAATTTATGGCGATTTTCGGCCAAAAACCTATTACCAATGTAGGAAACAATAAACTGAAACCAATAGTCAATTCTCTACCATTCATCTCTTTAACTGTAGCTAGTGCTGGAATCCTAGGGCCAAAGAATACTCTTCTACACATTGATAAAAGATATATTGGTGTTAGAACTAATCCTATGGCTGCAATCAGAATCGTGATTGATCTAAAGATAGAGCTAAATCCTTCTTGACTAGTGATACCTAAAAATACAGTTATTTCACTTATAAAACCGCTCATTCCAGGTAGTGCAAGAGAGGCCAGTGAGCTTGCTAAGAAAAAAGCAAAAGTTATTGGCAAGACCTTTGCTAAGCCACCCATATTTGGTATAGAAAGAGTATTTGTTCTTTCATAGAATGAGCCCGTAACAAAGAACATAGCTGCAGCTATAAGTCCGTGACTGATCATTTGTAGCATTGCTCCGCTAATTCCTAGGGCATCTACTGCTCCAATTCCTAACAGAACAAAACCCATATGACTCACAGAGCTACATGCAATTCTTCTTTTGACATTATCTTGCGCAAATGCATTTAGAGCTCCGTAAATTATATTAATAATTCCAAGAATGATTAACGCAGGTGCAATTTGAAGATGTACTTCAGGTAGTATTTGAACATTGAATCTCAAGAGAGCATAACCTCCCATTTTTAAGAGTATTCCAGCTAATAACATTGAAACTGGAGCATTAGCCTCTCCATGTGCATCAGGTAACCATGTATGTAATGGAAAGATAGGAAGTTTTACTCCAAAACCAATTAAAAATCCTAAATAGGATAATAAAGCTAGGCTGCCAGAAACATGTTTATTGGTTAAATCAGTAATATTTAAAGTAAACGTATCACCACTCAAGGCAATTGCTAACCCACTTATGAGTATTAATAAAGAAGCTAAGGCTGTATAAAGAATGAATTTAGTGGCCGCATATAATTTCTTTTTTCCTCCCCAAATCGCAATGAGAAGATAAACCGGAACTAATTCAAGTTCCCAGGCCAAGAAAAATAATAGGAAATCTTGAGAAAGGAAAACTAGTGCCTGTGCTGATGCTTGGACTAATAAAAGAGCAAAATATAAATTAGATTTTTTCTTAATTTTCCAACTAGCCGCAGCTGATAAAAATGTAATTAACCCACTTAAGGCTATTAAAGGAGCAGATAACCCATCTACGCCAAGAGACCACTCTAAGCCAATTGATGGTAACCACGAAGCTCTTTCTACCAGTTGTAAAGAGCTATCTGAAGTATTGAATTTTTGAAAAAGGACGCCGATTATTAATAAAAAATCTATAAATAGAAAAATTAATGAAATATTTCTAGGTAACGAATTATCTTCTCCTTCTTTTGAACTCAAGAAAGGCATTATTAATGCCCCAATTAAAGGCAGTAAAACGATAGATGAGAGCCAAGGAAAAGATTCTAAATTCATTTATGTAATGAATAATTTTTTTATTCTAGTTGAAGTTGTACTAGCTTGAGACTATAACATTAAAAATGCCTAAGTAAAACTACTTAGCAGAGATAGTGCTAAATTGGCTGCCCGTTGTTTGAACGTTTAAGAACGGTGCTCTGCTAGCTACACCTGACTTCTCCCATGCTTTCACCATGGCTTGACTGACGCTTTTCCCATTTTCTTTTTTACACAAAGCTAAAATACTTGGTCCCGCCCCACTAATTGCGCATCCTAGAGCGCCTGCATTTAGTGCGGCATCCTTAACTTCTAATCCACCCTTAATAAGTTTCCATCTGTATGGTTCATGTAATTTATCAAACATTCCTTCTTTTATCAGTTCAGCATTACCTGCTTTTATGCCGTTTAGTAACAAAGTAAGTGCCCCCATATTTGTAACTGCATCAGCAATGGGTACATTCTTGGGCATAACCTTTCTTGCTTCACTTGTGCTTAGACGAATTGCAGGTATTGCTACAACAGCTTTAATTGAATCGTGCCAATCACATCTGATGATTCTCCATCTTTGAGAAGAAGACCTGGCTGTCAAGCAAAGCCCACCCAGAAGAGAGGGAACTACATTATCGGGATGACCTTCTATATCAATGGCAAGTTCAAGGAGTTTTTCTTTGGACAATGGAGAGTTCATTATTGCATTTGCTCCTATTAATCCAGCAACTATTGCGGTAGCGCTACTTCCAAGCCCGCGTGCAGGTGGCACTGCCAACTTAACTCTTGCTTCAAGTGCAAAAGGATCCATATTTGCACTCTCCCATACTTTCTGAGCTGCTCTAAAAACTAAGTTTTCAGGTCCTCCTCTTAAATGATTACCATCTGTACTTTCCATTATTAAATCAAATCTATCTCCGCCGCCTTCAATTCTTGTAAAAATAAACTCATTATATAAATCTAATGCCGCTCCAAGGCAATCAAATCCAGGCCCTAAATTGGCAGTTGTGGAAGGCACTGTTACCCTTATTTTTTTTCCTACTTCAGGAATAGACATTTTTTGTTTTTAAGTTTTTAAAAGCATTTTTGCTCTGCAGGCTGCACTAAAAAGTCCAAACTCTTCATCTAAAATTACTTTTATAGGTATTGCTTTAAGAATATCTTTTAATCTTCCCTTGTCGAAAAATTGTTTTAAAAATAAGTCTGATTTAAAGTTTTTGAAATGTTTTGATGCTGTTCCTCCAGAAATCCACAATCCACCAAAGCACAATTCTTGAAGAGCAACATCTCCCAACAACGAGGCATAGGCGCCTAACCAAATCCTCTCAACTTCGATCATTATTTGATCTCCTTCTTTAGAAAGATTACAAATTTTTTCAGGTAGTTCTTTCCTCGCAGCATCAAAAATTTTAATTTTAGTTAAATATTGTTGTAAAGGATGGTTTTGGGCATCAGGTTTGCTTAGTCTCCATTCGGCAATTCGTGATAAACCAGTTCCGCTAATAATTCTTTCACAGGAGATCCTTTCAACTTTTAGATAATTCTTAAGCCAAATTTTTAATTCCCATTCTAATTTTGACTTTGGAGAGTACTCAACATGACCACCTTCACTAGCTAAAACTTTTACCTTTCCCCCTGATATTAGGCCTCTTGCTATGCCCAAACCAGTCCCCGCTCCAACAATGGCATGCAAATCATTATTGGCTTCAGAATATGAACCATTCTGGATAGTTGAATATTGACTTTTTTTTAAGAAAGGAATTCCATAAATTTGCACTGCAAAATCATTTATTAGCTCGCATTGTTCAAATTTAAATTTATTTTTTAATTTATTTCCTGAAATATTCCATGACAAGTTCATGATTCTTGCGTTGTTGTTAGATAAAGGACCAGCTACAGCAAAACATGCAGAAGAAGGATGTGTAATATTTTTGCATTCATTTTTAAGAAAATCTTCTAAAATAAGTTCAAAAGAATTCCAATCAGAAGAGATATATTTCTTTTTGAATAACAATTTAGGCGAATCATCATTTATTACTCTTTCAAATATTCCTAATAGAACTTTGGTACCCCCTAAATCACAAGCTAGAAAATTCATCTATTCGAAATTATTCTGTTCTCCCTTTTTTTTCTATTAATTCATCCATTAATTTGTATAGATTAGGTAGGTCGAAAATTCCTAAATTTGTTCCATCTAAAGCTCTTAACGCTACTGAATCAACTTCCTCTTCTTTATCTCCAATAACTGCAATTAAAGGAACTCTCCCGAGAGTTGCCTCTCTAATTTTATATCCTATTTTTTCATTCCTAACATCAACTTTTGATCGGTAACCATTATTATTTATTAATTCATTAAACCTTAAACACTTTTCG
This sequence comes from Prochlorococcus marinus XMU1405, assembly GCF_017696275.1. Taxonomy (NCBI): domain Bacteria; kingdom Bacillati; phylum Cyanobacteriota; class Cyanophyceae; order Synechococcales; family Prochlorococcaceae; genus Prochlorococcus; species Prochlorococcus marinus. Next base: position 543,282 of record NZ_JAAORF010000001.1, read on the forward strand.
GTATTTCTATCAGTAATGCTCAATAAAATTATTTGATAAGGTGCAAGCCAAATTGGGAATTTTGCCTCATATTGTTCAATTAAGATTCCGATAAATCTCTCAAAGGATCCTAAAATTGCTCTATGAAGCATAACTGGATTTCTTTTCTCATTATCAATATCCACATAAGTTGCATCCAATCTAATAGGCATTGAGAAATCAACCTGAATAGTGCCACATTGCCAGACTCTATTAAGACAATCTTTTAAGGAGAATTCTATTTTTGGACCATAAAAAGCCCCTTCTCCGGGTTGGAGTTCCCATTTCAGGTTTTTATTATCGAGAGCTTTGGTAAGAGCCTCCTCTGATTTATCCCAAATCTTTTCACTACCTACCCTTTTTTCAGGACGGGTTGATAATTTGATAATTATTTCATCAAAACCAAAAGTTTTATAAACCTCGAAAACAAGATCTATAAAAGTTGATACCTCTTCTTGAATTTGCTCTTCTGTGCAGAATATGTGTGCATCATCTTGAGTAAAGTTTCTTACTCTCATTAAGCCGTGCAGTGCACCAGAGGGTTCATTTCTGTGACAAGAACCAAATTCAGCAAGACGAATAGGTAAATCCTTGTAACTTTTTAAGCCTTGATTAAATACTTGTATATGGCATGGACAATTCATTGGTTTAATTGCATAAGTTCGATTTTCTGATGCAGTAGTGAACATATCGTCTCTAAATTTTTCCCAATGACCGGATTTTTCCCAAAGAGATTTATCAACAGCTTGTGGGGTTTTAATTTCTAAATAATCATTTTTATTGAGTATTTCTCTTATGTACTTTTCCAGTACTTGGTAAATTCTCCATCCATTTGGATGCCAAAAAATCATTCCTGGAGATTCTTCTTGTATATGAAATAGTGAATGTTTTTTACCAAGTTTTCTATGATCCCTTTTTTCCGCTTCTTCAATTCTTGTTAAATAATCTTTGAGTTCTTTTTCTTTTGCCCATGCAGTTCCATATATTCTTTGTAATGATTCATTCTCACTATTCCCTCTCCAATATGAACCTGATAATTTAAGTAATTTAAAGTATCTCAAATGTCTAGTATTGGGTACGTGAGGCCCCCTACACATATCGATATATTCTTCGTGTTTGTATAAATTTATGAGCCCTTCTTCAGGAATTTCTTCAATTATTCGTAATTTAAAAGTCTCATCTCTTTCTTTAAAAGTTTTAATTGCCTCTTTTTTAGAAACTTGTAAAATTTCAACGTCATAGTTTGTTTTTATTAATTTATTAATTCTGTTTTCGATTTTTATTAAATCTTCTGGAGTAAATCTGTATTCAGAAAAAATATCATAATAAAAACCATCTTCAATTACAGGCCCAATCGCCATCTTAATATCAGAGTAAATTTGTTTAACAGCATGACCAATAAGGTGAGCAAATGAATGTCTTATTATTTCAATTCCTTCTTTATCTTTTGATGTGATGATTACAACTTCGGAATCTCTTTTTATAGGAATAGTTGCATCTAGAAGAACATCATTTACTTTCCCAGCAATTGTTGCTTTAGCTAATCCCGCGCCTATGCTCTGGGCAATTTCTAGAATAGTTACAGATTTTTCGAAAACCTTTTTTGAACCATCAGGTAAGGTAATTATTGGCATATTTTATTTCTCCATTTCAAAGAATCCCAATTTTGATTTAACTCTTTTTAAAGTCTGATTTGCTAAATCTTCAGCTTTTTCCTTCCCTTCATCAAGGATTTTATTTAATTGATAGGGATCATTAATCAATAATTTATATTTTTTCTGAATAGGTTCTAGTGATTCAATAAGTTGTTCTGTAATTAATTTTTTAAATGTCCCCCATCCAGTCTCTGAGAAATCATTTTCACATTGAGAAATTTCTTTGCCAGATAATATTGAATAAATCATCAAAAGATTTTTAGATTCTGGTCTCTCAGGGTTATTGAATTCAATTCCAATAGAACTGTCACTTTTTGCTCTTTTTATTTTTTTCGTTATTACTTCAGGAGCATCTAATAAGTTAATACGACTGCCTTCATTGGGATCACTTTTGCTCATCTTTTTTGAACCATCAATTAAACTCATTATTTTTGATCCACTCTTCATGATTATTGGTTGAGGGATTTTTAAAATATTTTTATCCTTACTAAATCTGGCATTAATTCTCTGTTGTGCAATATCTCTGGCAAGTTCAAGATGTTGTTTTTGATCCTCACCTACTGGTACAAAGTCAGCGTCATATAGAAGAATGTCTGCAGCCATTAGGATCGGATAGTCAAATAATCCAATGGATACATTATTCCCCTGTTGTATGGATTTTTCTTTGAATTGAATCATTCTTTCCATCCAATTTATTGGGGTCATGCAATTTAATATCCAACAAAGTTCTGAATGTGCAGAAATCTGACTTTGGACAAAAATTGAGCATATATTAGGATCTATTCCACAAGCAACGTACAAAGCTGCAGTAGAGATAGTGTTCTGAGACAATTCTTTGGGGTTATATGAAGCTGTGATTGCGTGCAAATCAACTACACATAGAAATGTCTCATATTGCTCTTGGAGCATAACCCAATTATTTATGGCCCCAAGCCAATTCCCAATATGTAAATCACCAGTTGGTTGAACTCCAGAAAGAATTCTTTTTTTATTTGCCATCCTCTTCTACTTCGCTAGATTGGATCTCTTCAGTTGATGTACTTTTTACAGGTCTTGCAAAAGGGTCAGGTGCCGTTTTTGTCTTTTCTTCATAAGGATTTTGTGATTGTCTATTAGGAGAAGAGTTTTTATTATTTTTTGCATATTCTGTAATTGATTCAATCAATTTTTCGTCTTTGATCATTTCGCTAAGCGTTCTAACAGAGAAACCCAAAACTGCAACGGTAGATCTCAATTCAAAGGCCTCTTGTATTGATTTAACAGCTTTCATTTCGTTATCACTCAATCTTATGCGGAATCCTCCTCCATCTCTTCTACCGCCCGATCTATCTCTGAAATTAGATCTTTCATTGTTAGAACGACCTCTATAATTTTCTTGTCCAGAATTATTGCTGAAATTTGAATTAGACATCTTGATGTTTCTTAAGTTATTTAAATAGTCTATTAACTTAGCATCTTGTTATGCAATAAGTCTTTTGAAAAGCCTTAATTTTTTATCTTTTGATTAACGACTTATGAAATTTTGCTTTTCTCATTCATAACTTGCATTAAAATAATAGTAGAAAAATAAAGTATTGTGTTTGATATTAGTAAAGACAACCTTTTAAAGGATTTCATAAAGTTTCCGAAAAAAAATCTTATTATCATTCTATTATTGCTAGGTTTTGGTGAATGGTTTGTCAGTGACCTAATTCATTTTGCAGGAGGCTCAATAGGATTTTTTGCATTGTGTTTGGGGGGATATTTTTACTTGAAGAATGAAAAGCCTAAATTTAATGAGCCAAATAATTTAGATGGTTGGATAAATCTATGTAATGAAGATTTAAATTTTTTTGAAGAACTTGAAGCAACAAATGAATTAGAAAAACAGAATTCAAAAAGACAAAATACACTTGAATCGATTCTTAATAGATTTGAAAAAGAAAAAATAAGTTGCATTGGACAAAAAGATTATCAAAGTTGTCAGTCTGTTTTAAAAAGTCATTTTAAAGTTGATAAGTTTGACTTTGATTTATACAAAAAACTGCCTAAATACAATTCTTCTCAAGTTATTCCAGAAGAAGCTTTGAAGAGTGATGCAATCTTGTATTTTTTAAACTTGCCTTTGTCCGCAAATGATTTTTTGTGGCTGGAAAAGTTTCCTAAAAATATGCCGATCTGGTTGGTGGCTTTAACTTCCAACGAAATAGAAGCCAAAAATCAGATAGAAGAACTAAAGTCGCAAATTTCAAGTGACTTCATAAATAAAATTATTACTTTTGATGAGAATAAGAATGAAATAATAAATATACCTTTTTCGTTAAGGAGGTTTTTCATAAGTTCATCTAAAAATATTGAAAATACAAAAAAAAGGCTCTTGAAAGAACTTCATGTTGCCTGGCAATCTGAAATTGAAGGTATAAGAAGAATGCAGTTAAAAGTTATACAAAGAAAAAATCAAATTCTTGTCGCGACAACTGTTTTCTTATCTCCTATCCCATCAATTGATGTTATGGCAATGACAGTACTAAATTCATTAATGATTAAAGAAATTAAGTCTATATGGGGATGTAATTGGTCTCCTGAAATTTTAGATAAAGTTTCTAAAGAGATTTTAAAGACTGCAATTGCTCAGGGAGTTATTGAATGGAGTGGACAGACTCTAATTGGCATAACAAAATTACATGGACCAAATTGGCTTGTTTCTGGAACATTTCAAGCTGTCAGTGCTGCTTATTTAACAAGAGTAGTATCAAGTTCTTTGGCTGATTTTATGGCAATAACAAAAGGAGTAGAAGAACCTGATTTGGATTTTATAAAGAAAAATTCTGAGAAAATTGTTGAAAAAGCTTTTGAAAAAGAAAAAATAAATTGGCAAGGATTCATTTCTGATCTTAGAAAACCACTTATGAAAATATCTTTTAGTTCATAATCTAGGAATGAAATTTAAATATGAGAAAAAAAATTCTTTTTTTTAGTTTTTTACTTATGCTTTCTCTTGTTTCAGGCTCATGCAAGAGAATATCCAATAAAAATGAAAGTAAAGAAGTAATACTCGCAAGTTTCACTGTTTTGGCGGACATAATTAGCAATGTTGCAAAAGATGATTTTATTGTTAGATCAATAACGAAACCTGGAGTTGAAGTTCATGGCTACCAACCAACTCCGAGCGATTTGGTAAATGCCTCTAGTGCTTTTGTTTTTATTGATAATGGATTTGGATTTGAATTATGGGCTGAAAAATTTGTTTCTAATTTAAATGTTAAAAGAATAACTGTCGCGGAAGATTTAGATCCGATTTTTATCAGTGAAGATTTTTATAAGGGGAAACCCAATCCTCATGCCTGGATTTCTCCAAAAAGAGGGATCCTATACGTAGATATTCTGGTGGATTCTTTATCAGAATTGAGGCCATCCAAAAGGATATTATTTGAAGAGAATGGAAAAATTTATAAAGAAAAACTCTCTAAAATAGATAAAGAATTCTCACTTTTTATTAATAACTTAAATAAAGACAGTAGGTATCTAGTAAGTTGTGAAGGTGCTTTTTCATATTTAACAAATGATTATGGATTAGAGGAAGTTTATTTATGGCCAGTTAATGCTGAGAGTCAAATTACGCCCAAAAGAATGACAAGAACAATCTCACTAGTTAAAGAAAAAAATGTCCCATCTGTATTTTGCGAAAGTACTGTAAGTAACGAATCTCAAATGGTTGTTGCAAACGAAACTGGGGCTAAGTTTGGAGGAAATCTTTTTGTTGATTCATTATCTGATGATAGTGGGCCTGCTAGTTCCTATATAAAAATGCTTGAGCATAATTTGGATTTAATTAAAAAAGGCCTTTTTTGAATTATGGAATCAATCAATTATCAAAACTTTAGGATTGATGCAGAGAATATTTGCGTAGATTACAACGGTAAGGTGGCTTTGTATGATGCCAATTTAAGATTGAAACCTGGCCAGATTTGCGGGTTAGTAGGGATGAACGGGGCTGGTAAAACAACTTTTTTTAATGCTTTAACTGGCTTTGTAAATATTTCAAAGGGAAAAATTAGAATTAATGGAGAGTCTGTAAGATCTGCTCAAAAAGATCAGACAATTGCTTATGTTCCTCAGAGTGAGGGAATTGATAGTCAATTTCCAATAAATGTTTGGGATGTAGTGATGATGGGAAGATATGGTTCGATGAATATTTTTAGGTGCCCCAGAGAGTCTGATGTTCAGGCGGTCAAAGATGCTATTGAGAGAGTTGATCTTACTGATCATTTATCTACACCTATTGGAAATTTATCTGGAGGTCAGAGAAAACGAACTTTTTTAGCTAGAGCAATTGCGCAAAGGGCGTCAATATTACTTCTTGATGAGCCTTTTTCAGGTGTTGATATAAGAACTGAGAAACTTATCTCGGAATTATTTATTCAATTTAAAAATGAGGGGAAAACTATATTATTATCAACGCACGATATGATTCATGTCCGCGAATTTTGTGATTTGGTTCTTTTAATAAATAAAACTGTTGTAGCTTATGGCGAGACCTCTGAAGTGTTTACCCCTGAAAATATTACAACTACTTTTGGAGGAATCTCACCTGATTTCTTGTTTGGACCTGAATCCTAAATTTTAAATTATATGGAGCTCTGTTCTTTTTTAGCTTTAGATTCATTCATAACAGATCCTTTAACTCATGACTTTATGAGAAAAGCACTTCTTATGAGTTCATTAGTGGCAGCTGTTTGTGGTTTCCTATCAAGTTATTTAACTCTTAAAGGATGGGCTTTAATGGGAGATGCAGTGTCACATTCAGTAATGCCTGGTGTTGTGGTTGCTTATGCATTAGGTCTTCCTTTCTCATTAGGGGCATTTATTTTTGGAGTTGGTTCTGTTGCATTGATAGGGTTTATAAAGCAGAAATCTAGGGTTAAGGAAGATACTGTTATTGGGTTGGTATTTACTGGGTTTTTCGCTCTTGGAATTGTATTAGTTTCTAAGATTAAAAGTAATATTGATCTGCACTCTATCCTTTTTGGTAGTCCATTAGGAATATCACTTTCAGATGTAAAACAAACTATATTCATTTCTTTATTGGTAGTAATCCTTTTATCAATTTTTAGGAAAGATTTAATGCTGTATTGTTTTGATCCTAGGCATGCAAAAACAGTTGGAATTAACGTATTTTTTCTTCACTATTTACTCCTCACGTGCTTATCTTTGGCAGCAGTTGTGGGCTTGCAGTCTGTTGGAATTATTTTGGTAGTTGCGATGTTGATTACACCAGGGGCTACAGCATATTTACTTACTGATAAGTTTGATAATATGACAATAATTTCAGTATTAAGTGCAATTATCTCAAGCCTAATAGGAATCTACATTAGTTTTTGGTTTGATCTTGAAACAGGTGGATCAATTGTCTTGGCACAAACTTTTATATTTTTATTCGCTTTTTTATTCGCTCCAAGATACGGAATATTTAAGATAAAGAAATTTTTTGCTGGTTATAAATGATAGTGGTGGAAGAAACTTTTAACAAAAAGTGGTATTGGTGGCCATTATTTCCCCTATATCCTTATGGGAAAAAGAAAACAATCTTAAGAGAATTAATTCCTGATCAAATATGGTCCTTGGAACAAATACAGGGACTTTATTATGTTGCGGTTCCAATAAGAATGACGGTAATAAAGGTTGATAATGGGTTGATGCTAATAAACCCACTGCCTCCTACAAAAGAATTAATAAATGAATTAGAAAAATTAATTGCGATTCACGGCAAAGTAAAAACAATAATTCTCCCAAGTGCCTCCGGACTAGAACATAAAATCGGACTGCCAGCTCTTTCAAGAATTTTCAAAGATGCAGAAATTTGGCTTTGTCCTGGACAGTGGAGTTTTCCCATCAATCTTCCACTAGACTTTTTGGGTATTCCATCAAAAAGATCAAGAATACTGTTTGAGGAAGGTACTCCACATACGAACTACTTTAAATGGTCTTCATTAGGCCCACTGAATTTAGGACTTGGAAGATATCAAGAGATAAGCTGTTTCCATTATTCTACGAAAACTCTTCATGTAACTGACGCACTAGTTGGAATAGACTCCACTCCACCTGAGATATTTAATTTTGATCCAACTCCACTTCTTTTTCATTCGAGAGAGAGAGGAGATGAACCTTTGATTGACTCCATTGAACAAAGAAAAAAAGGCTGGAAAAGGTTAGTCTTATTTTCATCTTTTTTGAAACCAGGTAAATTAAATATTCCACCTTTGAGAGAAATATTTAAGTATTCGTTCAAAAAAGATCTTAGAAATTGGAGATCTCATTTCGGTATTTATCCCTTTTTATGGGACGAAGATTGGGAATCCTCTCTTGTTGAAATAATGGGTGAAGATACTTCTAAGATTCAAGTGGCACCAGTTTTACAAAAACTAATTTTTCCCCGTTCAAAAGAAGTATTACTTAAATGGCTTGAACATATCAAGTCTTTTGAAGATATGGAATATTTAATTCCAGCGCATTTTACGGCACCTATAAAATTTACAATAGAAGATTGTCAAAAATTAATTAATGAAGTTAATTCCCAAAAGTGGGACAAACTTCCTGAGGATAATAAATTTTTGATGGGTTTATATAAAAAGTTGTTTGAACTAGGAATAATTCCTGATGAAGTAAATCTTTAAAACTATTATTCTTCAATAGACATGTTTTCATCATTTTTAAGAGTTTGTTCCAGCTCTTTTCTTTGCTCCATTTGTCTTAAGAAATATCCCGTCATCATTGCAGAAGATAATAAATTAGCAATGTTGTCTTTTGAAGATGTTATTTTTACATCAAATTGATCTGAAGGAAGCATTCCAAGAAGACCTTGCACATTATGTCTAATAATTTCTTGAATATCTTCACTAGCTGATTTTGCTACTCTTTGCAAAACTTCAGGAGATTGTTTTTGTAAATATTGTATTAAGTCATTCTCATCATTTGGATCATTATTTTCAGTAGCAAGAAATTCTGGATTAAACATTTCTACAACTTCAAGATATAAAAACCCTACAACATCAAGTACCCATTAATCTAAATTATTAAGGGCAGGGAACCGAATAGGTCCAATTTTATTAAACGGCCAATATCTAAAAATAGCCTTACCAATAACCTTTTTATATGGTAAAAATCCCCAAATATGTGAGTCCATACTGTTATTTCTATTATCTCCCATCACCCATAATGACTCTTCTGGGACAATAAAAGGCCCTATAGAATAATTAATGTTTTTGTCAAAAACGTAATTTTTTTGAGCGATATCATTTAAGTAAAGGTTACCGTCTCTTACTTCTACCTTGTCTCCGGGTATCCCAATTACTCTTTTTATTAGTGCAGTATCTGCTTCATAACCAGCATTAATTAATTGTTCAGGAACGTTAAAGACAACTATTTTATTTTTTAATTTTGAAATATTTGATTTGGATGTGATTTTGGGTGTTACTTTCTCAACAAGAATTTTATCTTGTATTTGAAGAGTTGGAAGCATTGAACCGGATGGGATCCATCTTGGCTCTATAACCTGCCATCGTATAATTAAAGCAATAGATATCCAGATTAAAAGATTTTTTAAATCCTTTAGTATTGAATTTCTTTTTTCTTGTGTTGTAGACATGTTTTATTTAATTCAGTTATAAGGAAAATACCAAAGCATTTATATAAATTATGACATCAACTATTGAATGCAAAAATTTTCTTAGAAGTTTACAACTTTTGAATCTTCTTATAAAAATAGGAGTTCAAAATTTAATACTATGTCCTGGTAGTAGATCAGCACCTTTAGCAATAGCTGCTGGAGAATTAAATAAATTAGGACTGGTAAATATTTTTAATTCAATAGATGAGAGATCTGCAGGATTCCACTCTCTTGGAATTTCTGCTGCATCAGGTAATCTTTCTTTAGTAATTACCACTTCTGGGACTGCCGTAAGTAACTTATTGCCAGCAGCAGTTGAGGCAGACCGATCTTGTAAAGGTATTATATTTCTTACTGCTGATAGACCCTTAAAATTAAAAGATTGTGGCGCTAATCAAACAGTAAATCAAGAAGATTTTTTGAGTTCAGTCTGCAGAAGAGTTTTAAGTACAAATCTAAATGGACTTCATGAAACACAAGAAAATGAAATTTTAAATTTAGTTCGAATTACTGAGAAACAAATATCAAGCTTCCCTGGCCCTATTCATTTAAATATTCCTATTGATAAGCCTTTAGGTATTTCATTTTTGAATAAAAAAAATGTTTTAGAGGTTTTTGAGAGAATTTATTTAAAGAAAAAATACATATTTCAGGAGGTTGAAATAAAGTCTGATAAAAACAAATTCTTAGAAGTTTCAAAAAGTTTAAATTTAGATGAATCCGGCATTATTTTGGTAGGTCCCTATCAAGGTTCAATAAATGATTTAACTTCTTTCAATAAATCTTTAGAGCAATTACAAGAAATTACTGGTTGGCCAGTATTTGCTGATCCTGTTTCCGGCGTTTGTTCTGATTTGAGAGGTTTAGTTGTTAATTGGGAATTAGTCTTAAGAAAAAATAAGAATTTAGTAAATTGTCATCAGCTTTTGAGGCTTGGCCCTATGTCATCCTCAATTGATTTGGAGAAGTTTTTAACAACCTTCGATGGGATACAAATTCTGATAAAAGAAAAAAACTTCAGAAAATTGGATCCTATAAAAAAATCATTTGAATATGATTTTGGGCTATCAAATTTTACTAATTTATTGTTAGAAGAATTATCAATTAATGAAAAAAACAAAAAGTCTCTTACTCCGATGGCTCTAGATTTAATAGAGGAAGGAGAGCAGATAAAAGAAATTTTAAAAGAGAAAATTACTCAAGATAATCAAATTACTGAGTATATGATTGCAAATATTGTTCCAAAACTTTGGCCAGCTGAAAATCCTATAATGCTCTCTGCGAGTAGCCCGATTAGAGATTGGCTTACATTTTCTGAGAATGGTACTTTAACAAGAAATTGTTTCAGCTTTAGAGGAGCTTCCGGCATAGACGGTACTTTATCTCTTGCATTAGGTATTTCTAGAATTAAAAAGCCTCTACTTCTTGTGACTGGAGATTTGGCTTTTATTCATGATATAAACGGTTGGCTGATTGAAAATTCAATCGACACGAATTTAACAATTCTTTTGATAAACAATAATGGCGGAAATATATTTAATCGTATTTATAAAAAAAATTTAAAAGAAGAGGAATTAAAAAAACTTTTTCTCATGCCAAAAGAAATAAACTGGTCAAAACTCGCAGAGGCCTATCAAGTAAACTTTAAGAGTGTGGCAAATTTTAAAAAATTACGAGAGGCATTCGATTGGAGCATTTCTATCAAGAAATCTGTAATAATTAAAGTTGATATTGATCCAGAAAGTGAAATTTGTGAAAAAAATGCTCTGCTAGAAAAAATAATTGGCAGTTAAATTTATCATTTTCTATTTTTGAATAATTTGGTTTCATGCAAGTATTACCCGGTAAAACAACTTTAAATTGGTCAGAATGCAAATCTTATGAAGATATATTGTTTCACAAATCAGATGAGGGAATTGCGAGAATTGCAATTAATCGGCCTGAAAAAAGAAATGCATTTAGGCCACAAACTATAGATGAACTCATTAACGCATTTAATATCGTAAAAAATGATGAAACTATTGGCGTAGTTCTCTTTACAGGGGCGGGTCCTGACAAGAAAGGTATCTATTCTTTTTGCTCTGGAGGTGATCAGAGCGTAAGAGGTGAAAATGGATATAAAAATGATGAAGGGAAGCAGAGATTAAATGTACTTGAACTTCAAAGATTAATAAGAAGTTTGCCAAAAGTGGTTATTGCCTTAGTTCCTGGTTTTGCAATTGGAGGAGGTCAGGTACTTCATTTAATTTGTGATCTCAGTATCGCCTCTGAAAATGCAATATTTGGTCAAACAGGTCCAAGAGTTGGTAGTTTTGATGCGGGTTTTGGATCTGGTTACTTAGCAAGACTTGTTGGTCAAAGAAAAGCAAAAGAAATTTGGTTTTTATGTAGAAAATATAATTCCAAAGAAGCTCTTAAGATGGGCTTGATAAATGCAATTACAAAGATTGAAGAATTAGAAGCTGAGGGTGTAATCTGGGCAAGAGAGATTTTACGAAATAGTCCAACTGCTATTCGTATTCTTAAAGCTTCATTCAATGCGGAGAATGATGGGATTGCGGGTATTCAAGAATTATCTGGATACACAACTCAATTATTCTATGCGACTGAAGAAGCTCAAGAAGGTAGAGATGCCTTTCTTGAAAAGCGTCCACCAGACTTTTCTGACTATAAGTGGACACCCTAGTTTATTTTTCAAAAGAACTTTTTAAATAGTTATCAATGAGAATTCTTCTTGCCGCTGCTGAATGTGCTCCAATGATCAAAGTTGGAGGTATGGGAGATGTGGTTGGTTCGTTACCTCCATCTTTGATAAAACTTGGTCACGATGTAAGGGTAATAATTCCAGGATATGGGAAATTGTGGAGCCTTTTAGAGGTTTCCAATGAACCACTCTTTAGAGCAAATACAATGGGCACTGATTTCGCCGTATATGAAGCAAAACATCCCATACATAATTATGTGATTTATCTAGTGGGTCATCCAACATTTGACTCTGACCAAATATACGGAGGCGAAAATGAGGACTGGCGCTTTACATTTTTTGCTAGTGCTACTGCAGAATTTGCCTGGAATTGTTGGAAACCTCAAGTTCTCCATTGCCACGATTGGCATACTGGAATGATCCCTGTTTGGATGCATCAGGACCCCGAAATTAGCACTGTCTTCACAATTCATAATTTAAAATACCAAGGCCCTTGGAGATGGAAACTTGAAAAAATGACTTGGTGTCCTTGGTATATGCATGGAGACCACACAATGGCTGCGGCAATGTTGTACGCAGATAGGGTCAATGCTGTTTCTCCGACTTATGCCGATGAAATTAAAACTCATGAATACGGGGAAAGCCTTGAAGGATTACTTAATTACATTTCAGGTAAATTAAGGGGAATTCTTAATGGCATAGATCTTGATGAATGGAATCCAGCCAAGGATCCAGTTTTGCCTGCAAAATTTAGCATTAAGAATTTAGAAAATAGGCTAGAAAATAAAAAAATTCTGCAGAGAGAAATGGGTCTCGAAGTTAATCCTAAAAAATATCTTTTAGGAATGGTCAGTAGGTTAGTTGATCAGAAAGGGGTTGACTTACTTCTACAAGTTTCAAGAAGACTTTTAGCATATACAGATTCGCAAATAGTTGTTTTAGGGACTGGAGATAGATATTTAGAGTCGGGATTATGGCAACTTGCATTAGATTACCCAGGAAGATTTTCTGTATTTCTTACCTATGATGATTCTTTATCAAGACTTATATATGGTGGCTCTGATGCATTTTTAATGCCAAGTAGATTCGAACCTTGTGGCATTAGTCAACTACTTGCCATGAGATATGGTTCTATTCCAATAGTAAGGCGAGTAGGAGGTTTGGTTGATACAGTTTTACCTTATGACCCAGAAAATAATAGTGGCACAGGTTTTTGCTTCGATCGCTTTGAACCTATAGATTTCTATACATCTTTAGTAAGATCTTGGGAGGCCTTTAGGCATAAAGATAGTTGGAAATTGTTGCAAAAAAGAGCAATGAGTCAAGAGTTTAGTTGGCAAAGATCCGCGCTCGAATACGAAATTATGTACAAAGATGTTTGTGGAATAAAAGAACCATCTCCAGATTTTGCTGAAGTTGAAAAATTTTCTTACGGACAATCGGCTGATCCATCTTTAAAAAAAGTATGACTTAATTTTTTAATGGAATTCTCTTTATCAGAATTAAGCAATGTTTTGGGGGATATTAAAAATCTTAGTGTAGGGAAAAGAGATCTTTTTTATTTTAAAAATATAAGTATTGATAGTAGAACTTTATTAAAAAATGATCTTTTTATAGCTATAAAAGGTAAAAATTTTGACGGACATAGTTTTCTTCCAGATGTTTTAGATAAAGGAGTTAAATCAGTAGTAATTAAAAAAGGGATGCAGAGCTTACTTCCTAGTAATTTTCCTTATTGGGTTGTAAATGACACATTAGAAGCATTTCAAAAATTAGCATTGCTAAAAAGAAAAAAATTAAATATCCCTGTTGTCGCAATAACTGGTTCAGTGGGTAAAACAACAACAAAAGAAATGATTGGTGGAGTTTTAAATAAACTTGGAAGAATTAAATTATCTCATGCAAATTTTAATAATGAGATTGGAGTTGGCCTTACTATTCTTGCTACAGATATAGAAGATAAAGCTTTAGTTCTTGAGATGGGGATGAGAGGTCTTGGACAGATCGAGAATTTATCTAGATATAGTGAACCCGATATTGCAGTTATTACTAACATTGGCACAGCTCATATTGGATTGTTAGGTTCAAAAAAAAATATTACTTATGCAAAGTGTGAAATTAGTAAGTTCTTAAATCCCGAAGGAGTTGTAATAATTCCAGCAAATGATCTTTTCCTAGAAAAAACTTTAAAAGAATTTTGGAAAGGTAGAGTTATAAAAGTAAAACTATTAAATATAGAAAATCAAAACGAGAGTTTCAAGAAAGATGATAATTTGCGAGGATTTTATAATCCTTCGAATAAAACAATTTTAATTGAAGAAAATATCTTTGAAATTTCACTTGAGGGATTTCACAATGCTTCTAATTTTTTGTTTGCTTATGCAGTTGCCAAAGAGATAGGCATAGATTTTGCAAGTTTTAATAAATTTGATTTTGCAATTTTAGGTGGAAGGAATAAAATTCTTAAATCAGTAAAAACGACAATATATGATGAATCATATAATGCTTCTCCAGAGTCAGTAAAAGCATGTATTAAAAACCTGATTGAAAAACCGAGAAATAAATTTTTCATATTTGGAAGTATGCAAGAATTGGGCGAAGAATCTGAAAAATATCATAAAGAAATATTCAACTTAATAAATAATTCAGACATAGAAAAGTGTTTATTTATTTGCGATAAAAAAAATGAAAGAATTTACACTAAATATCTAAAAGATAAGAAAAAATTTATAGTTTTAAATAATATTAAAGATGTACCTAAAGAGATAAATAAATCCACAAAAGAAGGTGATTCTATTCTTATAAAAGGAAGCAGATGTTGGCAACTTGAAAAAATTATTGAATTAATCAATTAGATCAGGATTTCTTTCTTTCCCAATTTTCTATATTTACTTGCTTAGTTCTTGAGATTGCTAATGAATTATCTTTGGAGTCTTTTGTGATCACTGAACCAGCTCCAGTTGTAACTGATTCCCCGAGATTAATAGGGGCTACAAATACTGTATTTGCGCCAATACTGGAATTCTTCCCGATTTTTGTTTGATGTTTTTTCTGACCATCAAAATTTGCAGTAATAGTGCCTGCTCCAATATTTGTAGATCTTCCAATAATAGAATCGCCAATATAACTTAAATGGTTTACTTTAGATTCTTCCTGTAATTGACTATTTTTGATTTCAACAAAATTACCTATTTTGCTAAAGGAAGAAATATTTGAATTAGGTCTTATATGACTATAAGGGCCAATTTTTATATGATCCATTATCTGAGAGGAATAAACAGTAGAGTTTGAAATTTCACAATTTAATCCCACATTAGAATTCTCAATAAAAGTATTTGGTCCGATAATGCAATGACTATTAATTTTGGTATTTCCTCTTATATGTGTATTAGCCTCTATAATTACATCCTTACCAATTTCAGCTTCTTCACTAATTGAACAACTTGCTTTATTTATAAAAGTTACACCATTAAGCATATGCTTTTCTTTAATTAAATTCTGAATACTTTCTTCGCACTCTGATAGTTGAATTCTGTTATTAATTCCTTGAAGCTCTCCATTATCCTCTACCTCGAGGCTTAAGGAATTTTTTAGCAAAGAAATTGTATCTGTTAAGTAAATTTCTTTTTGATTATTATTGCTTTGTAAGGTATTAATTATTTCTGACAAGTTACTCCAGTTAAAACAGTAAACACCTGCATTAATTAATTGATTTTCTCTTTCTAGATCATTACAATCTTTTTCTTCAATAATTCTCTCTATAAAATCCCCATTCAAAAAAACTCTGCCATATCCATGAGGATTTGTTTTCTTTGTAGTAATTAAAGAAGCATCAGCATTTTTTGAATCGTGTAAATATAAAAGTCTTTTTAGGGTACTAGTCTTAATGAGTGGCACATCCCCGTTAAGTACCAAAAGTTTTCCTTCATTTTTTTTTACTTCTCTACAAAGTACCTGGATAGCATGACCGGTTCCTGATTGAGGTTCTTGAATAACAAAATGGATTTTTTTATCTTTTGGGATTGACTTTTGTACTTCTTTTGATTTGTGCCCTGTAATTACGAAAATTTGATCAGGTTTTAATTCGACACATGAATCAATTACTCTTTGTAAAAGACTTTTGCCAGAAATTTTATGTAAAACTTTTGGCAATGAGCTTTCCATCCTAGTACCTTTGCCTGCCGCTAATATCGCAACACTTAACATGTTTATTTGAAATCCTTATTTAAATTTAACTCTTAACGGATAAATTCGTCATTCCCCACTTCTTTCTCCATTTATTTGTGGATAATAGATTTGAGAATAATTGCTCATCTAATCTTCTCTTAATTATATCGTCTTTGCTTGAGTTTAAATCTAGATCTCTATAAGGAACACTAGCTTTAGTTAAGAGATGTTCCTCCTCCATTAAGGTTAACTTTTCAAAATTGAAATTAGGTTTAAATTTATTCTTATCAAATTTTGATATTGCGACAGTTCCCTGACTCCAAAAAGTTCTGTTTTTAAAACTTGGCTTAATACTAAAAATTTCTAATCCAAGATTTCTTAAAGTTTTTCTTACTGCCGCTGAAGAAGAATAAGTTATTAAATAACCCTGAGAATTAAGTTTTTCTATTACTTTTGATAAAAATTCAATTGTCCATAATTGTGGGCATTTTTGAGGAGAAAAACCATCTAAATAAATCAGATCGAATTTAATAGATGAAGGAATAATGTTGATTTTTTCTCTAGCATCCCCCCACAAAACACTGCATTTAAAAAATTGATCCTCAAAGTAATCTTTTCGATACATTGATTCAAATATTGTTTTGACTTTTGGAGCCCATAATTTAAGGAAAGCTTCATTCCTAAGGGAATATTCAAGAGGCTTTTTATCAATCTCCAATGCATACAAGTTCAAATACGATTTTTGTTTGATTAATTCATCTAATAAAGAAGCGGAATTGTATCCTAAGCCAAAACATATATCCAAAACATTTAGAGATTTACCCTTAAATCTTTCCAAATGAGAAGTAGATGTAAACTTTAACTTTGTTTCCTCCAATGCGCCCAATAAACTATGGAAGTTCTCTTGAAAAAAGACACTTCTTAAAGAGTAACTTCCATCTTTAGTTAAAACTTCTATTAATTCTGACAAAAACTTTTAAGGCTAGTTAGTTAGTTTGGCAAGCTCTTCCCAAAAAGTGGGATACGAGACGCTAGCTGCATCAGCCCTCATGATTTTTGAGGTACCTATGGCAAGAAGTGAAGCAATAGCAAGACTCATTGCTACTCGATGATCTGTCTCACTGTCTACCTCCGCAGAATGAAATTTTGATTGCCCATTAATAATTAAGCCATCCTCTTTTTCTATTATTTCAGCACCGAATTTTTGTAACTGTCGTGCCATGACTTTTAATCGATCTGTCTCCTTAACTCTTAATTCTTGTGCATCCTTAATTTCAGAAACTCCGTTACAAAAACAGGCAGCCACAGTAAGGATAGGAATTTCATCTATAAGTTTTGGGAGAATATCTCCTTCAATAGTGAATGATCTTAAATTATTTGAAGTCTTTACTTTTATAGATCCAATAGGTTCACCTGCAATAGTCGATTTATCTAAAATCTCATAATTGCACCCCATTGAATTCATTACATTTAAAATCCCTGTTCTAGTAGGATTTAGTCCTACATTCTGAATTAAAACCTCTGAATTTGGAACAATAGATGCAGCAATCATCCAAAAAGAAGCAGAGCTTATGTCTCCAGGAATCAATATTCTCTGGCCAATTAAGTTACCCCCTGACTTGATAACTACATTCCTTCCTAATTCTCCTCTGATACTGATGTCTGCTCCAAATGCTTTTAACATTCTTTCAGTATGATCTCTTGAAGATGCTGGTTCAATAACTGAAGTGGTTCCAGAAGCTTTTAGTCCTGCCAATAAGATTGCGGATTTTACCTGAGCGCTCGCTACTGGAGTTCCAATCACACATCCTTTTAGTTTATTCCCATCAATTGAGATTGGAGCTTTGTTTCCTTTCTCTCTACCAAAAATTTTGCCACCCATTAAAGATAATGGTTTACCCACTCTCCCCATTGGCCTTTCATTAAGAGAAATGTCACCTGTTAAGATAAAATTTTTCCCTTCTTGACCAGCAAGTAACCCCATTAATAATCTCATGGTGGTTCCCGAATTCCCACAATTTAGAATTTCATTGGGCTCTTTTAATCCATCAAGACCCAATCCTGAAATCGTAAAAGGCTCATTTTTTTTTATTTCTGGTATATCTACACCTAATTTTCTAAGACAATCAGCAGTTGAAAGTGGATCTTCAGAATGTAAAAAACCCTCAATAGTCGTCTCACCCTTAGCAATACTTCCTATTATTAAAGCTCTATGAGAAATAGATTTATCTCCAGGTACTTTTACTTTTCCTTTTAAATTAACTCCACCTTTTATTGTGCGGATATTATTCATTTTCAAATTTAATACTTGATAAGATTTCTGTAAAAACAAATTATTTATATATTATCAATAAGTTTGTTTTTAAAAAAAAAATAATCAAATTAAGTAACTGTTTTCTATAATAAAAAAAAAAGGATCTGATTATTAATCTTACTTATTATCACGTTGCAAGAGAGGTTCCAGAAATAAGTCCAGACATTGCTGTGGTCATTGATGTTCTAAGAGCTACAACCACAATTTCTTGGGCTTTAAAGAATGGAGCTGATTCAATACAAGTTTTTGCTGATTTAGATTTACTAAAAGAATCTGCAATAAAGTGGCAAGCTGAAAAGAGACTGATGCTTGGAGAGAGAGGCGGAAAGAAAATTGAGGGCTTTGATTTGGGAAATTCTCCTTTATCAGTCACAAATAAAGTTGTTAATGGTAAAAGACTATTTATGAGCACGACTAATGGGACGAAATCATTGCAAAAAGTTCAAAATGCTAAGCATTTATTTGCTATGGGTCTCCCAAATAGGAAAGCAGTTGCCGAAAAAATCATTTCATTAAAAAGTGAAAATGTTTTAATACTTGGAAGTGGTTGGGAAGGCTCTTATTCTCTTGAGGATTCTTTAGCTGCTGGTGCTTTGGCCTCATACCTTAAACAGAACTGTGATTTCGAAATTAACATTCTGAATGACGAATTATACGCTGCTTTGGCACTTTGGAATTTTTGGAAAAATGATATTTTGAAATGTCTAAAAACAGCAACCCATGGCAAAAGATTGACAAGTCTTGGAGATTATGAGGATGATTTTAAATGTTGCTCTGAACTTGATTGCTTAGATATTGTTCCAGCTCAAGTTGAAAGAGGTGTAATTCGTGCCTCATGATTTACGAATTGGTTCATTAGGAGTAAAGTCTTGACTGATTTTTTGGTAGCTGCATTGCAAATTACGAGTACTTCAAATGTTGATGCAAATTTTATTGAAGCAGAAGAACAGATTGAATTAGCTGCTAGAAGAGGTGCTGAGTTAATAGGATTGCCTGAAAATTTTGCTTTTTTAGGAGGAGATGATGAAAAACTGAGATTAGCTTCTGAATTGTCAGAGAAGTGTGCAAATTTTCTAAAAACCATGTCACAAAGATATCAAGTATTTCTTCTTGGAGGAGGTTACCCCGTTCCTGCAGGTGATGACAGTCATACTTTTAATAGGTCGGCACTTTTTGGGAAGGACGGACAGATTTTGGCAAAATACGACAAGATTCACTTATTTGATGTTGATTTGCCAGATGGAAATTTATATAAGGAATCAACCACTATTTTATCTGGGGAGGAGTATCCACCCGTTATAGATGTCCCGGGTTTATGCAAAGTAGGATTATCGATTTGTTACGACGTTAGATTTCCTGAACTATATAGATATTTGTCTTCGAATGGTGCAGAGCTAATTATGATTCCTGCAGCTTTTACAGCATTTACTGGAAAAGATCATTGGCAAATCCTATTACAAGCAAGAGCAATTGAGAATACAGCATACGTAGTTGCTCCAGCTCAAACTGGGATTCATTATGGGAGGAGACAAAGTCATGGCCATGCAATGGTAATTGATCCATGGGGTACAGTTTTATCTGATGCAGGAAAAACTCAGGGAGCTGCAATAGCACCTGCTGATAAAGAAAGAGTAAAGAAAATCAGGGAGCAAATGCCAAGCCTTAAACATAGAAAAAACAAATTGTTTTCAAACTAATGATAAAGTTTTTAGATAATAAACTTTTTCGTTATTTATCAGTTTTTTTATTTTTAAATTCTTTAATCCTCCCAGTTAAATCTTCAAGTGCTCTTGCGGCATGGGCTATAAACACTAATGGGGTTTTAGAATTAAGAACTAAATCAAATACAAATTTAAAAGCATACTTTCAGAAGGCTAACCAAATAAATGGCGATAGATTCTGGGTGGATTTTCCAGGAGAATTAAAAAATCCCAGAACAATAAAAGGTAATGGCCCAATAAAAGAAATTAGATTAGGTAAACCAAATAAGGGTAAAACAAGACTAGTAATTGAATTTAAGAAAGGAACTTATTTGAAACCTTTGACTTGGAGATTGGTTGGCTTAGATAAAAATAGGTGGAGAATTAAACTATTTAAACCAAAATATACTTTTAAGAAGATTAGTGAAGGTCAAGTTGTTAAGAGAATAGGAAAAATTAAAGAGAATCAAAAATCAATTCATGAGAAGAAAAGTGATTATCATTACTTGAAATTACCAGATGTAAAACAAAATAAATATTCTGTTGTTATTGACCCAGGGCACGGAGGTCCTGATCCAGGAGCAATAGGTATTGGTGGTATTAGGGAAACAGATGTTGTACTTGAGGTTTCCAAAATAGTAAAAAATTTACTGTCTGAGAAAGGTGTCAAAGTAAGATTAACCAGAAAGAATGAAGTTGATTTGGATTTGCCTCCAAGAGTTTCCTTTGCTAACAAGATGGATGCAGATATCTTTGTGAGTATTCATGCAAATGCATCAAGAGGGAAAAGAAGGGATATTAATGGTTTGGAAACATTTTATTATAGAGGTTGGAGAGGTAGGTCACTCGCTAAAAAAATTCAAAAAGAAATTCTAAGAGTTTCTCCTGGGAGTCCTGATCGAGGTGTTAAACAAGGTAGATTTTATGTAATTAAAAATACTAGGATGCCTGCAGTTCTTGTTGAAATTGGATTTTTAACGGGGAGATTAGATGCAAGAAGATTAGAAAAAATAACGCACCGTAAAAGATTAGCTTATGCGATTACAAAAGGCATTCTTGAATATCTTTATAAAATAGGGTGAAGCTTAAAATAGGTATATTTGACAGTGGTATAGGTGGTTTTACTATCCTTAATTCTTTACTAAAAACACGTAAAGATGTAGAAGTTTTTTATTTGGCAGATACGAAAAGAATACCTTTTGGCAGCAAAAATTTTAAAGAGATAAGATTAATTGCAAAAGAGATTTGCAATTTTTTTGAAGATAAGAATTTGGATGCACTATTTGTAGCTTGTAACACTACAAATGCATGTGCACTTGATATCCTGGAAGGTAATTTAAATGTACCTTGTTTTGATCTTATAAACTCAGTATCAGAAATAGTTGATAAACAAATAATTGGAGTCCTAGCAACACAAACAACAGTTCGATCATCATATTATAAAAATGCCATAAATTCTAAAAAAGAGAATACGAAAATTTTTCAGCAAGAATGTCCAGAATTTGTACCAGAAATTGAAAAAGAAAAATTAAATCTTGATAAGTTAAATTATCTTTCAGATTTATACTTAAGACCACTTTTAAACAAAAATATTGAAGAATTAATACTTGGATGTAGTCACTACCCTTTAATTATTGACTTTTTAAGAAAAAAATTAGATTCAAATATAAAAATTATTGATCCATCGGTAGCATTAATAAAAAAATTTAATAAATCTTTTGCTATTCCAAAAACTGCCTGTTATGAGAGTCTTTCTTATGAAAATGTAGAATTCTTTGTTACTTCAGAAAAAGATGTATTTTTCAAAAAAGTAAAATTTTGGTTTGAAATTAATAAAGAAATTAGGTTAGTTAACCTCCGAAGCAATGTTTGATTTCTTAATATATAGTTGAGGTCAATCATGAACACAGTAACAGAACTACTACAACCAGTTGAAAATGATCTTGATGATCTAATTCTTGAACTGAAAAAATTAATTGGAGCTGGTCATCCAATTCTTCAAGCAGCTGCAGAACATCTTTTTAGTGCGGGGGGAAAAAGACTTAGACCAGGTATTGTCTTATTAATTTCAAAAGCAATATCTCCTGAGTTTAATCTAACTAGTAAACATAAAAGGCTTGCTGAGATTACTGAAATGATTCATACAGCATCATTAGTTCATGATGATGTTGTTGATGAGGCTTCTACAAGAAGAGGCGTAGATACAGTTCATAGCAGATTTAATACGAGAGTAGCTGTTTTGGCGGGTGATTTCTTATTTGCTCAAGCAAGTTGGCATCTTGCAAATCTTGATAATGTAAATGTAGTTAAATTACTTAGTAGGGTAATTATGGATTTAGCTGAAGGTGAAATTAAACAAAATCTAAATAGATTCGACTCTGCTCAATCGTTTTCAAAATACATTAATAAAAGCTATTGTAAAACTGCATCATTAATTGCAAATAGCTCTAAAGCAGCTGGAGTTTTAAGCGGTCTTAATGATGAAAACTTAACCTCTTTGTACGATTTTGGCAAAAATATTGGCTTAGCCTTTCAAGTTGTAGATGACATACTTGACTTTACTGGAAATGATAAACAACTCGGAAAACCTGCTGTAAGCGATCTTGCAAGTGGTTATCTTACTGCGCCAGTTTTATATGCCTTAGAAGAAAATAAGAAATTGTCTGTTCTTATAAACAGAGAACTTGCCGAAAAAAATGATTTAGATGACGCCCTAAGTATTATTATGAATTCTAAAGCTATCGAAAGTTCCAGAAAACTTGCTGAGGATTTCGCAATGCTTTCCAAAGAAGCTCTAGCTTGGCTCCCTGAATCGGAATATAAAAGGGCTTTAATGGCTCTTCCAGAATTTGTTCTAAGCCGAATTTATTAGAATCATTCAAATAAATTATTTCAACTAAATTAATATTAAAATTTTTGAAAAATATAAATTTTTCGACTAAGTTTATTTAGCATAGATTTATTTAATGTCATTAGATAAAAAAAATTCAATCAATAACATACTTGAAGAAAGTAGGATTTTCCCTCCATCAGAAGTATTTGCAGAAAACTCAAATATAAGTTCTCAAGAAGAATTATTAAGTCTAAAAAAACAAGCATCAGAAAATCCTATTCAATTTTGGGAATCTTTTGGAAAATCTGAATTAGATTGGTTTGAGCCATTTCAAACTGTATTAGATAGCAATAATGCACCTTTTTTTAAATGGTTTAAAGAAGGAAAACTCAATATTACATATAACTGCTTAGATAGACACATTAAAAGAGGGCTTGGAAGAAAGACTGCCCTTATATGGGAAGGTGAACCAGGAGATAGCAAAAAATATACTTATGAAGAACTTCTAAAAGAGGTATGTAAGGCAGCTAATGCATTAAAAGCAATAGGAGTAAAAAAAGGCGATTTGGTATGTATTTATTTGCCAATGATTCCTGAAGCGATGTTTGCAATGTTAGCTTGTGCGAGAATTGGTGCTCCTCATTCAGTTGTTTTTGGAGGATTTTCTTCAGAAGCTCTAAAAGATAGATTAATCGATGGAAATACCAGATTTGTTATTACTGCTGATGGTGGCTTTAGAAAAGATAAAGTGATTGAACTTAAGAAAGCAGTTGATGCGGCAATTGAAGGTGGGGCAGATAAAGTTGTTGAAAAAGTAGTTGTTGTTCAACGAACCAAAAAAAATATTTCGATGGTTGATCATAGAGATCTATGGTGGCACGAATTATTAAAAGATCAAAAAAATCATTGTGAACCAGAAATAATGAGTAGCGAAGATAGACTTTTTATTCTTTATACTTCGGGCTCTACTGGAAAGCCCAAAGGCGTAGTTCACACTACAGGTGGTTATAATCTTTGGTCCCATTTGACGTTTAAATGGATTTTTGATTTAAAAGATGACGATATCTACTGGTGCACTGCTGATGTTGGTTGGATTACTGGCCATAGTTATATAGTTTATGGGCCCTTATCTAATGGCGCTACAACTTTGATGTTTGAAGGAGTTCCAAGACCCTCTAATCTGGGGGCTTTTTGGGAAATTATTCAAAAATACAAGGTTTCAATTTTTTATACTGCTCCAACAGCAATAAGAGCATTTATGAAGTCTGGACGTGAGATCCCCGATAAATACAATTTAGAAAGTCTAAGACTATTGGGTACAGTTGGAGAACCAATTAATCCTGAGGCATGGATGTGGTACAGGGAGGTTATTGGTAAAAATAAATGCCCTATTGTTGATACTTGGTGGCAAACTGAGACTGGTGGCGTGATGATAAGTCCCTTGCCTGGAGTTGTTCCTACAAAGCCAGGTTCAGCTACTGTCCCTCTGCCAGGAATTGAAGTTGAAATCGTCGATAAGAATGGAGATAAGGTTAAGGAGAACGAGGGTGGCTACTTAATTATTAAGAAACCATGGCCAGGAATGATGAGAACAATTCACGGAAACTCAGAGAGATATTTGGAGAGTTATTGGGAATATATTTCCTTTAAAGGAGAAAAATATGTTTATTTTGCTGGAGATGGAGCACGCATTGATGAAGATGGATATATATGGATTATGGGAAGAGTTGATGATGTCATAAGTGTTTCAGGACATCGGTTAGGAACAATGGAAATAGAATCTGCTTTGGTAAGTCATAAATTAGTTGCAGAGTCTGCAGTCGTTGGCAAAAAAGATGATTTAAAAGGTGAAGTTATAGTTGCTTTTGTATCTCTTGAGAAAGACGTGAACAGCTCTTCAGAATTAGTAGAGAATTTAAAGAAACATGTTGTTAATGAAATTGGAATTATTGCAAAGCCTGAAAAAATTATAATTTCTGATTCTCTTCCGAAAACACGTAGTGGAAAAATTATGAGGCGAATTTTAAGATCTTTGGCTGCTGGAGAAAAAATTAATGGTGACATAAGCACGCTTGAAGATAGCTCTGTTTTGGAAAAGCTGAAAGAATTATCCTAATCAGATTCATCAATTAAATTGGAAATTTTTTTTATTGTAATTCTTTTGAATTCATCATCGGCCCAATCTCCCAAATAATTTTCTCTTAGTCCTGCGCTTGCAATTATAGTGTGTGTACCTTTTAACATTACACCCTTAGAATTATCTTCTTTTCTTGCTTTCAGGCAAGAAAATAATTTATCTGTTTGATCTAATTCGTCTGAATTGAATTTAATTAAAAAGTTATTTTTTTGATTATAAGTCTTTTCAATTATTCGAAGAGTTCTTTCAGGGCTTGGGCTGAATTCGCTATTGAAATCTAATTTTTGAGAAATTTTTTTCAATAATGGAATTGATTTGTTAGCACTGAAGTTATTAAAACTAATTGATATAAATTTTTCGCAATTTCTTCCACCATCAGGGGAAATTAGATGAAGTTTGCAGCCTAGGCTATGACCAATTCTTATTGAAGGAATTGATACTCCTATTCTCTTAGACAAAGATATTCGACAATTCTTGAAATCTCTCCATGCTTTAATAGCAAGTTGTTGATGATCAAATTGTGGAGTGTATTTATATGCATGTACTGCATAGTTTTTATTGATTAAACTCTCTATGAATCTTCTATAAGTAAAATCTGGTTTAGAAGCTAGATAACTTCCACCAATAAATTCCACAATTTTTTTAGGATTTGAAGGCCAATAACAAAAATTGTTAAATTGATATTTTGTAAAAGTCATATTTCATGAAATAAGAATGTTTCAAAAATTATTTTCTAATCTTGTTTCTTAATTTATATTAATTTAAGAGAAATTTTTATTAAATGCGTCAAGATAAATGAAAGTGTTTTGAGCTAATTGGAACTATCTAACAAAAAAGAATTAAATCAATTGGATATTCTTCAGGATCAAATTGTAAGTTATCCCTCTGAAGAAAGTTTTGCAAATCAAAATAAAAAAATTGAAAAAATTTTAATTCTTGATACTGAAACAACAGGTTTAGACGAAAATAAAGATGAAGTGATAGAGATAGGTTGTATTTTGTTTGATGTATCTTTTAAGTGCGTGCTTTCGCAAGTTTCATTTTTATTACCAGTTAATAATAATGAAGCTGAATATGTTAATGGTATATCTGCTGAAGCAACTAATATCTCTCAACCATGGGAAGATGGATTGAATTTCTTTCTGAAACTAGTTGATTGTTCGGATTTCATTGTCGCGCATAATGTAGAGTTTGATAAGAAATGGTTTGGGAATGGAAGATTACCTAAAATTAATAAAAAATGGATATGCAGTTTGGAGGATATTAATTGGTCTTTTCAAAAATCACTAAAAAATAGACCATCCGTAACTGATCTAGCTTTATCTTTTTCAATACCAGTATGGAATTTACATAGAGCTTTATCTGATTGCTTTTACTTATCTGAGGTCTTCAAAAAATGCGATAATTTAGATGAACTTTTACTTAAAGCTACCGAACCAAGATTTTTATACAAGGCGCTTATTGGTTACGAAGATAGATCTTTAGCTAAAAATGCTGGGTTTAGATGGAATAGTCCTGTGCAAGGAGCTTGGTCAAGAAAATTAACTACTGATGAGGCAAAAAATCTTGATTTTAGAGTTGAGATTTTGAATTAATATTTATTTAATTTTTGACTAAGAAAATATTTAGTGCATCTTACAAGGCATCCATTTATTACCCATTTTATGTGCTCCAATACATCCGTAATTTGAAGCAGCCTTTTCAGCCTCTTCTTTAGTGTTAAATAGATCTGACATCAAATTTTCCTTATTTGAATTTGAAATTTGTTTGGAATGATTATGATAATCTTTATGAGAATTAGGTGAATACTCCCATATCCCCATAGTAGTAACACCGGCAGAGAAAATTCCCATCCCGACTACTGATAAATTGACTATTCCCATTGCGACTGCACCAAAAGAAAATACACCCATTGGGACTACCCCTATACTTATTACTCCCATTGGCACTATTCCTATTGAAACTATACCAAGAGGTGCTATTCCAAAAGCAATTTTTTTTGGTTTTGTGCCGCAATGTTGATTCTCTTTACTTTTATTAATTCCCAATAGTTTTTCTAAATGTTAAATTAAAATTGTCTCACAAAATAACCAATCAAAGATTAATTTCTAGATGAATTAAAAATTTTGAATTATTTTTTAGAACTTTGAATAACTTAAAAAACCTAAGAGGAACAGTAGACCTATTTCCTGATCAATTAATAAAGTGGCAAAACGTTGAAAAAATTTTATTAGAACAGCTTTCTAGAGCATCCATTAAAGAAATAAGAACACCAATATTGGAAATGACCGAACTATTTATAAGAGGAATTGGTGAGGGAACAGATGTTGTCAGTAAGGAAATGTATACATTTCTTGATAGGGGGGAGAGATCTTGCACTCTAAGACCTGAAGGAACAGCCTCAGTCGCACGAGCGTTAATACAAAATGGAATATCGTCTAATCCTCTTCAAAAACTTTGGTACATGGGTCCTATGTTTCGTTACGAAAGACCTCAAGCAGGCAGGCAAAGACAGTTTCATCAATTAGGTGTTGAGTTTATAGGACATGATTCAGTTAGAAGTGATATTGAAATTATTGCTTTAGCTTGGGATATCTTAGGTAAATTAGGAATAAAAGAACTCAATCTTGAAATAAATACGTTAGGTGATACTAATGACAGATCAAATTTTCAAAAATCTTTTTTAAAATGGTTAGAAACAAATAAAGATTCTCTAGATTTAGATTCTCAGAATAGAATTTCTAAAAACCCTTTGAGGATTTTGGATTCAAAGAATATTCAAACTAAAAAAGTTCTTGAAAATGCACCAAGATTATTTAATTTTTTATCTGAAAAAAGTCATAACAGATATTTAGACTTAAAAAGACAATTAGAGGTTTTAAAAATACCTTATGTGGAAAATTTTAATCTTGTAAGAGGTTTAGATTACTACACTCATACAGCTTTTGAAATTACTAGTGGAGCTCTGGGCTCCCAAGCTACAGTTTGCGGAGGAGGGAGATATGACGATTTAATAAAACAAATGGGAGGGCCAAAAACTCCTGCAATTGGTTTCGCTATTGGTTTAGAAAGATTAATTTTACTCGCAGGAAAAGAGCTTGAAATCCCAAGAAATACTGATATCTATATCATTAATCAAGGCTTAATTGCTGAATCATTAGCAATGGATTTATCTAGAAAATTAAGAAATTACGATTTGTTAGTTGAGTTAGATTTAAGCGGAGCCTCATTCTCTAAGCAATTTAAAAAGGCAAATAAACTTAAATCTAAAAGTATTATTGTTATTGGTGATGATGAGGCAGTTAATGGGGAATATATTATTAGGCTCTTTGATCAATCAGGTAATGGGAATGAAGAAGAGGTTATATCTTTTGAGAATGACATTAAATTAGAAAATTGGATAAACAATAACTTACTTGAAAAGTGATGTTCTTGAAGATAGTTATAATTTTTCTTTTTATATTTATTCTTTTTAATTTAAGGAATTTTCTTAAATTAAATAGAAAACAAAAAGTTTTTAATTCTAAAAAAATAACAACTTTCAATAAAAAGAATCTTAATAATTGGATGAATTTACCTAAAAAAGAAAGATATAACTTAACAAAACAAGATTCTCTTAACTACATGGATAAAAGAAAACTTTTATTAGACGAAATTAGGAATGAATATAAGAAAATATCTAGAAAAAATTCTGAGGGGAACATTAAGAAAAAATAATTATGGAAAATTACTGGACTTCTATTAAAACCATAAAAGGATTAAGACATTTTGTTTTAGTAAATGAGACTAAAGAAAAAGGAAATATTAGTTATTTAATGGTTTCTGTCCTTGATTCTGAAATTAACTTAAAAACTACTTATGAAGAATTAATAAATAGTGGAAATTGGTGGAAGGGTTGGATCAATCTTGCAAAGCATCAATCGATTACAGAAGAATACGTTAACTATAAATCCATCAATAAAGGAAATGGTATCGATGAGATATTCATTAATGAAGATTCTTTATTTAATATTTCTTAATTTGATATAAATCTTTCAAATCTCTTTTCTTTGTAAATACTAGGTTTTTTGTGACTTAATAATTATTTAAAAGTTTTACCCCTTTCAAAAAAATAAAATTAACGTTATCAAGGATTAATAATATTTACTTAATTCAATGTTAGGGGATATGTGGAGCTCATCTGAGTTGACCTCGGAAAAACTGGGAATAACTGAAATTAAACTTTCTTCTTTGCGTGAAAATGGAATACTCAAGCCTGGGATTCATTGGAAAAGCTCTCCACTTGGTCAGAAAAAACCTTGGAAACCCAAAGCGCTATACAATATAAAAATGTGCAGAGAAATAATTAATAAATTTTATTCTGAAGAAAACTATAATATTGCAGCCTAAGAATGACATATTATCCTGATTAATTTTGAAAAATATATAAAATATTTATTCGATTAGATTCTCATCCTTACACTCAATAAGAGTGTTTTGCAAAGTTGGATATAAATTAATCATATTTATATATTGTTTCGATTTTCTGTAAGATTTTGCAGCCTTTTTGTAATGAACTTCAGATTTCATTTCTAGTGAAAATTTTCTAGAAGACTCTTGAGAAGTAGTCATAATATTAGATGTCTTATTCCATATTTAATAATTGTTTGAAAATGAGGCAATAACCTCCACGGTGTAATGAAACAAAACATCGTTTAATGTCAGCAAAATGAAATTTATTTAACTTATTTGAATTTAAAAATACTGGTTTATTTGATAGAACTTATATCTCTGAGAATAATTTTTCTTCATTAAATCTACCTTCTTTACTCTTGTCTTGCCCTACGAAAAATTTTTGTTTAGTAATAGTTAGGATTACTAACCTTTACAATTTTGTTATGAATTCAACTCTTTGGTGAAATATAAAGTATTCTCAAAACGTTTAAGCTAATCAATTCCTAAATGCAAACCTATGGAAATCCAGATACTACCTATGGATGGTGGGCTGGTAATTCAGGTGTAGCAAATCGCTCAGGAAAATTCATTGCTGCTCATGTAGCTCATGCAGGATTAATTGTTTTCTGGGCGGGTGCATTCACCCTTTTTGAACTTTCACGATTTGACCCAAGTGTCCCAATGGGTCATCAACCTCTAATCGTTCTTCCTCACTTAGCAACTCTTGGAATAGGGTTTGATGCTAATGGTGTTGCTATGGGAGATACTAAACCTGTTCTAGCGATAGCAATAGTTCACTTAGTTTCTTCTATGGTTTTAGCAGCCGGAGGACTTTTACACTCTTTACTTCTTCCTGGAAATCTAGAAGATTCTGATGTAGCAAGAGCTAGAAAATTCAATATTGAATGGGATAATCCAGACAAATTGACATTTATTCTTGGTCACCATTTAATTATTCTTGGTTTCGCAGTTATCGCTTTTGTTGAATGGGCAAGGGTGCATGGAATTTATGATCCAGCTATTGGTTCTGTTAGACAGGTTGAGTATGAATTAAATTTGGCCAAAATTTGGAATCACCAAACAGACTTTTTGACTATTGATAGCCTTGAAGAAGTAATGGGAGGCCATGCTTTTCTTGCTTTCGTTGAGATCACTGGTGGTGCTTGGCATATTGCTACTAAGCAAGTTGGTGAATATACCAAATTTAAAGGTAAAGGACTTCTCTCTGCAGAAGCTGTCCTCTCATGGTCACTAGCTGGAATAGGCTGGATGGCTATTATTGCAGCCTTCTGGAGTGCAGCTAACACAACAGTTTATCCAACTGAATTCTTTGGTGAACCACTTGAATTGAAGTTTAGTATTTCTCCTTATTGGGTAGATACTGTTGATCTTCCTGATGGTGAGTACACTTCAAGGGCATGGTTAGCTAATGTTCATTACTATTTTGGATTCTTCTTTATTCAAGGTCATCTATGGCACGCTTTAAGAGCACTAGGCTTTGATTTCAAGAGAGTTACAAATGCTATCAGTAATATTGATAGTGCTACAGTTACTCTTAAAGATTAATTTTCAAAATTTCTTACCAATATCAAAAGGCTCCTCTTATCGGAGCCTTTTTTATTTGAAAAATTTTGTTTATTAATTTAGATTTAGAATTATATGTTTTTGAAATCATTGAATATTTTTTCGATACAGAATAAAGATATTTTTTCAAATTCTCTAT
Source organism: Prochlorococcus marinus XMU1405 (assembly GCF_017696275.1). NCBI lineage: Bacteria > Bacillati > Cyanobacteriota > Cyanophyceae > Synechococcales > Prochlorococcaceae > Prochlorococcus > Prochlorococcus marinus. Next base: position 574,612 of record NZ_JAAORF010000001.1, read on the forward strand.
TGATAAGTTTTTTTGGATTGTTAATTATATTTTTTTTGTTGATTTTTGGAAGGAAATTTAAACTAGCTGTTCAACTCGAGAGATTTGGATTGCCGATAGCAGTCATATCAGGAATTTTAGGTATATCTATAGGCCCATTTGGTGCGATACACTTTTTACCAAAAGAAACAATAAATGTTTGGAGTAATTTTCCTACTCCTCTTTTATCATTAGTCTTCGCAACTTTAATGATGGGAAGACCTATACCGAATATAAATGGTTTAGTTAAACCGATTTTTAATCAATTTCTATTAGCTCTTTCACTAGGTTTCGGACAATTTTTTGTCGGTGGCCTTGTTGTTAAATATTTTCTGCCTCCATCTATGGACGCAAATCCTCTAATGGGTTGTTTAATAGAGGTAGGTTTTGAGGGCGGTCATGGAGCTGCATCAATAATCGGTGAAAGTTTTAATAAACTAGGTTTCCCAAATGGTTTAGATCTTGGTTTGGCTATGGCAACAATGGGTCTTTTATCCTCTTCAATATTGGGTAGTATATTCATCTTCCTTGGAAGAACTTTAGGTCTTTCAGATACTGAGGAAATTCTTGAACAAAAAGATACTCTAAAGGGAAAAAATAAGACAGGAATTTTTGCAGACTTAAGAATTTTTATAATAAATATTGGCTTTTCTGGTTTGGCAATTTCTTTTGGTATTTTGCTACTTAAATTTTTAAGGTATATTTCAAGTTCTTTGGGAGATTTTTCGAAGGAAATTATTTTTTCACTACCAGTATTCCCTTTTATCCTTATAGGTTCGCTCCTTATAAGATATATTTTAGAGAAAACCAAAAATACAGAATTTATTTCAAATATTCTACAAAGGGAGATTGGTATTTTATCCACAGATTTGTTGATTTTTACAGCTATGGCGAGTTTAGATATCGCAGTTGTTTTTGATAATTGGATACTTATTTTAGTGTTTACTATTTTCGGTTTATTTTGGAATTTAATCTGTATTGCTTATTTCGCATACTTTATTTTTGATGATTATTGGTTTGAAAAAAGCTTGATAGAGTTTGGGAATTCTACAGGTGTAGTTGCTTCTGGGTTACTTCTTTTAAGGCTTGCAGATCCTAAAAATATTTCTAAGACTTTACCAATTTTTACGTCAAAACAGCTTTTCGCTCAGTTAATTCTTTCTGGGGGACTATTTACAGTTCTTGCACCATTAATGATTTCTAAAATTGGGTTAGATTATTGGACAGAAATTTGTGCCCTAATTACATTCGCAATTCTTTTTATTGCATTGATTTTTAATAAAATTGAGATGAGAAAGTTTCAATAAGAACCCTAGAATAGTATCAGCCTAAATTTTATTTTAATGTCATTTACTCCCTACGATATTCCACCTCAAGAAAATAAAGGAAAGTGGTTTAGGAGTCATTTACTCGGAAGGGAAATCGAACTAGGAGAATTGTATAGTCTTGGATCAAATGATTTAGATTTGCTAATGGCAGAGACTGCAGAAATTAGAAGCGATCTTGATTTTAAGGAAAAAAATATTGGAAAATTTAGGACAGCAGGATATTTTTTGGAGTTAGCAAGAATAATTGAAAGAAGGAAGTTGTTAGAAAGTTAATTAAAAGGAAAATAATTCTTTCTATAATTTGGTTCCCATAATTCGTATTTATACATTAAGGATTTAAATTCTGTATTTTTCTCAAATGAATCTAACCAGTTTTTTATCGAGGGTTCAAAATAATTTATCCTTTTTTGACTTTCACAAGCGATTCTAAATTGTCTTACAAAAGGCCAAATAGACCAATCAGCGATTGTGGGGCTATCTCCAAAAAAATATTTGTTTTCTGCAAGTAAATCGTTCCATCTCTTTATAAATTTAATAGCATTTGTGAAATGAAATTCTTCATCGCTATCTTTATATCTTGTGGCATATTTAAATCGATCTAAATGATATTTAAAAACGTTATCGTTTTCGTTAATTATTTCAAAAATATCTTCCTTTTTGTTCTCAGGAAAATAAATTAATTTGATGTTTTCCTTTTTCGACTCTGAGAGGGCCCAAAGTATGATTTCAAGACTTTCTTCAATAACTTCACTATTTTTTTTTATAAGAATTGGAACCGTTTTCGTCTTTGAATTATTTAAAAAATCTAGAGGTTTATTTTTTAAATCAATTTCTCTTATCTCTACTTTTATTTCGCAAATTAACAGGGCCCATCTAGCACGAATTGCATATGGACATCTTCGAAAAGAATATAAAATATCGTTTTTCATATTGTAAAAACTTTTAATTTCCCTAATTCTTTTAGTATTATCTAATTAGGAACAGTATTAATTTTACAACGCAAATGTCGGGATATGTTTACCTAGTTAGAGTGGGAGACCTTTATAGGATTGGGAAAACGGATAATCTTGAAAAGAAAATTAAAAAATTAAACCCAGATGAATTATTAACATCAATTATGACTAAAGAGCCGGAAACTCTTGAAGCAAGATTACTAAGAAAATATAAGTCGCAAAGAATTCCTGAAACTGGTTATTTAAAGCTTTCTAAAAGACAAATTAGAGAATGTAAAAAGCAATTTGAATTAAAGGGTAGCTTACCTCACACTTTAGATGCTGAAGTTTCTATAACTCTATTTGCATCTTTTTTATTGTTTTCATTAGGTTCTTTTATTTTTAATTACTTAAATTTTGGATTTGTAAGATCTATATCTTATTCTTTCGGAATGGCATCTCTACCAATGGTTATATTATTTATTACAGGTAGTTTTGGCGGATACTTTTCTGAAGATTTATCTCTTTTTTCATTATTAACTAATCGAATAAAAGGTTTATTTATTGCAATTGCAATGCTTTCAATGGCTTACTTAATTTTTAATTTAGGTTAAATTTCATAGTTACAATTTAACGCGATTTCAAATGGAACTGATTGGGTAGGTAACTTAAGAATAGTTGAGCATATTTCGGCAATATCTTCAGGTTGTGTCATGCTTGATTTGTCTAAAGAAGAGATATTTTGGGCCATTTTTGTATTAACCCAGCTTGGGCAAATTGCAGAAATCCTTATATTTTTATCCCAACCTTTATTTTTCATAGTTTGGCATAATCCCATCAAAGCAAACTTTGAAGAAGAATAAGCGGCTAAATCACCTTTGGATCTTTTCCCACTCATTGAAACTAAAACAATAACTCTTCCTCTTCCAGAGGTACATAAATGATCCCAAGAAAGCCTACATAAATGCCAAATTGCCAAAAAATTGATATTTAATGTATTTAAAATATCTTCTTCATCACCATCTTTGTATAAGAAAGGAACTTTCGATAATACTCCAGAACAATTTATTACTGAATCAAATCCTCCAAATTCATCTACGGTATTCTTTATCCAATTTTCGGCTGTAATTTTTTTTAAAGCATCATAGTGGTTGATTATAATTTTCCCTTCTGGCCATTTTTTTGGATCAATAACGCTTCCTTTTAATGATTCTAAATCTCTTATGCCAACACTAATTCTATTGCCTTCTTTTAATTCTTTATGTGCAATATTTAGTCCAATACCTCTACTGGCTCCACTTATTAAAATGGTTCTCATTTTTTAACTATATGTTTGGAAATATTATCCTTAGTAACATTTTAAATTCTCTTCCATGCATAATCATAAGACCTTTCTTTACACTCCATGGAGCCTTTATAAACATTACGCACATAGCATATACAATCTCTTTTAAAGAAAGAGTATCAGTTAGAAACCCATACCATTGATTTTTAGGTAGTTGGAAAAAACTGCCAAAAAATTCTCTCAATAGTTTCTCATCAAACCTCATGAGTTTTTCTAATCCAAATTGGTAGAGTGATTTCTTCCTAATTAATTCTTTTGACCATAAAGTTTCCCAACCTTTTCTAGCAATATGATAGGTACTTAGATTTTTGTTTTTAATTGCTTCTGAGACTGCCTTTGCGACAAGTGGAGCTCTTCTTAAAACATTACCAATTAAATATCCAGATGCAGGATGTACCATTGAAGCAGCACCACCATATCCTAGTATTTGTTGTTTGAAATCTGGGATTGGCATATTCATTGGAAGAAATAAGCCAAGCTCTTCGTGCTGCATCCTTGTGATTGATATATTTCGATAAGAAAGCCTCTTCTCTAGTCTCTCTTTTAAATTTTCCATTGTTAGAGGATTTACTAAACCAAGAGATGTCTCTTCAAGAAAATATTTCCCATCCCCCATATCCATGGCATAAAGAAAAGTTGGCGGTTCTTTTTTTTGCTCATCGTTAAGATGGTCATTTCTATAGTCCATTAATACAAACTGCCCTTTCTTAAGTGGAGGTTTACTAAAATTACCTACTATCCCATAACAAGTTTGGACTGCTAAGGGACCAAAGGATTTTAATTTAAGAAAAACAGGATCATACCCTGTTGCATCTACTACTAATCTTGCAGAGTAAGTTTCGCCTTCTTTTGTAGTTACTGTACTTTTGTATTTTTCAAAATGTATTTTGTTTGCAAAGCCTTGATGCCATTTAATAAAAGACTTATTGCATTCGTTAAACCAATAATTGTGGAGTTTTTTCTTATCAAATAGTCCATAATCTAGTGAATGTTCCGTGGCTTTATTCTCGTCGTCCTGCTCTTCTAAAGCGCCATGCCCAAAAAAACTTACAGTATTCTTCCATCTATATTCAAGTAAATCCTGAAGCCCGAGTTGATCAACTTCTTTGCCCCAAATGCCATATGTATTTGGCCAAGGTTCATCTGGTCCATTTGGAGAAAGCACTTCAACATCTAATTTTTCCTTCCCTAAAGCTGAGGCAATAGCCATACCTGCAGGCCCTGCACCCAAAACAAGAACATCTGGCATATTTTCTTTTGACATTAAATATAAATCTTATGATTAAAGAAATTTATTGAACAAATTATTACTTCTGAGCCTAGAATTATATTTTTCATCCAATACTTATAATGAGAGTAGATTAATAATAATCAAATTACTCAAATACTAGTGACTAAGTTTTCAGTGTTTTAACAATAATTTATAAGATTACAAAATAAAAAAAACTTTATTTATTTTTTTATCATAAAAAAAATATAGGAATTTAAATGATTAAAAATAAAAATATTTTAATTACTGGAGGTAATTCGGGGATAGGTTTTTTTGCCATTATTAATTTACTGAAGACGAAAAATATTTTATATGTTGTAATAAAAAACGAATTTAGAAAGAATGAATTTCTCAGGAAAATTGAGAAACATTTTGATAAAAATTACCTTAGTAAATTTTTAATTATTATTGAAAATTGTGATCTTTCAGATCTAGAGAATATTAAAAAAATTAAAGATTATTTTATTAGTAAAAAGATTTTTTTAGATGTTCTTGTTTTAAATGCAGGATTGCAATATACAGGCTCTTTTTACCCTAAAGTATCAAAACAAGGCATAGAACTAACTTTTGCAGTAAATCATCTTGCACATTTTTACTTGGTAAATGTCCTAAAAGATTTTATTAGAGATAAGGGAGAATCTAGAATCATTATTACATCATCAGATGTACACGACCCCAAAAGTTCAGGTGGCAATATAGGAAAGAAAGCGGGACTTAATAACCTAGTTAATTTAAGAAAAAAAGTAACTGGGCAATTTTTAAATTTTAATGCTGATGAAGCTTATAAAAATAGTAAGTTATGTAATATTTTGTTTGCTAAAGAACTTGAAAAAAAATTAAAAATTTCCTCTAGTAAAATTTCTGTAATTACTTGGGCTCCTGGTCTAGTAATACCAAATGATGATCTTGGTTTTTTTAGATATAGTAAGCGTTTTAATCTCTTTGGATACTTTATTTTTTCTAAAGCTGCAAAAAATATTTTAGGAATTTCTGAAAGTATAGAAAATGCTGGTAGGATACTTTCTGAAATTGTTTTTGATTCAAATTTAAATAATATTGGTTACGTTCATTTAAGTAATAAACTTATATCTTTTAAAAAACATAAATTAGTTGAAAGTAAGGTTAGTGATGAGGCAAATAATTCTGAGTTGGCTTCAAAACTCTGGATTTTAAGTGAAGAGATTTGCAGATCATTTGGCTTTGTTACTTTCAATATTTAAGGTTTGTGTTGGGAATGCAAACTCTATATTATTAACCGCAAATTCCTCAATAATTCTTAAATTTATAGATTGTTGAGCTTCCATTGCGGCGAGATAATTATTTGTTGGGATGTAATAAACAAGTTCGAAATTAAGACTGAAGTCGCCGAAATCTGTGAAATGACATCTATCAAAAGACGCATCTTTTGTCTCTTCAACTATTTTTTTAATTATTATTGGAATCAATTTCATAAGTTTTGGAGAGGTTTCATAAACAACTCCCAATTTATGCACTAACCTTCTTTTTTCCATTTGTGCGTAATTTGAAATTATTCCATTTGTTAGGGCGCTATTGCTCATTACTATTACTTCTCCATTAATACTTCTTATCCTGGATGACCGTACTCCCACTCTCTCAACCATTCCTAGGACTCCATCAGATTTTATAAACTCACCTTTTTGAAAAGGTTTATCAAGCAAAATTGTTATATATTCAAAGAACTCCTGAACTGGATCTTTCAAAGCTAATCCTGCTCCAATACCTCCTGCACTTAGTAAAGCCCAAATAGCAGTCATTTGAACACCTATATTTTGTAAGAAAAAAATTGAGCCAATGGTCCATGTTAATGCTTTTATCAATGGAGTTAGTGAAGATACCATCGAACTAATTGAGGAATCATTAATTTTCGAGGTTGATTCTGTTAAAGATCTTATTAAAACTTTGTTGAGAGCTTTTATGATGATTATTAATATAAATAATTTCAAAATATTCAATAAGACAGAGATGAAAGTTATTTCATCAGCAAAAAAATAGTCAATTGAAAAATAAAATGAGAGGAGGAAACCTATAGGTTTTATAATTCCAGAGATCACCTCAAAAATAAAATCATCGAAATTTGTTTTTGTTCTTTTGGAGATCTTTTTAAAAAATATTTTTGAAACTTTTGAAATTATTATCGATAATAAAGTTCCAACAAAAAAAATAGATATTGCCAGAAGGAAGTTTTCAGTGACTAATTTCATATTCAAATAAACCCTTAAATTTTGTTTCTAATAAAATTTTAAATTATCTCTAAATAACAAACCAGTCTTTATTTTTCTTTAACTCATTATTATGTTTCTAATTTCTTTAAATTCTTCTCTATCCGCAGTTTTGCATAATTCAAAAATTATTGATTCAGTTGTTGTTAAGATCGCCCCACTCTGAGTCATTCTTTGTAATGCTATTTCATGATCTACCCTATTTCGACTTCCCATGGAATCTGATATGAGAAAAACTGCAAATCCTTTTTGTAAACAATCTAAGACTGTTTGTTGAATACAAATATGCGTTTCGATCCCACAAACTATCAAATTAGTAATTTTCTTATCTTTAAGTTCTTTCAAAAAATCTTCTAATTTAGCTAGGCTAAATTCCATTTTTTCAAATTTTCTAAATTCTACTATGGGTGATAATTCAGGAATCGTTACTCCCAATTTGAGTGGGTTTTGTTCAGATATAAATATGTTTTCTTCTAAAATTTTGTAAGCATTTATTAGCTTTTTAATGTTTTTGATTATTGAGTCCTTATTAAAAATTGGTCTTATTATTTTTTCCTGAATATCAATAATTATCAATGCATTTACTTTCGATGATAATTTATCAGAAGAGATTTTTTGATCATTCATCATTTACATATAGATATACATTTAACATAATATTTAGAAGAACTTTAGTAAACATTTTAAATAAATAAGTTGTTTTACTCTCATCTAGAGTTATTATTGAGAATAGCCAAGGATTAATTTTGTCATTATCCTCTCAATACAAAGTAATAACATCTCCTCTTGGTGATGGATTGCATAAAGATGGGAAGAGATTAACTCCTCAGAGGTTAAAGGTTCTTAATTTATTTGAAAATATTGGCTCTGGAAAGCATCTTAGTGCTGAAGAGGTTCATGAAAAGTTAGTTAAAACAAGCTCCAAAGTTTCACTAGCAACAATTTATAGAACTTTAAGACTTTTAGTGCAAATGGGTTTGCTTCATGAATTAGAACTCAGTGAGGGTGGACACAGATATGAATTGCTTAGTAACGACACACCGGAACATCATCATTTGATTTGCATTAGGTGTGGAAGAACAGAAGAATTCGAAAATGATGAGGTTTTAGAGGCAGGCAAAGTTGCAGCAAAAGTTAATGGTTTTAAACTAATTGAATCCTCTTTAAATGTAAGAGCAATTTGTCCTAATTGTATTTAGCAGGTTTTAACTTAAAGACCCTCCACAACTTGAACCTGCTCCTGCAGTGCAAGCAAAACAATGTTCTTTTACAGCTACCCCATAGTCAAAAGTAAATGATTCATCCAACAGATCAACAAGTGTCTTTGGTCCTTTATTCTCTCGGAAATTTATCTGTTGGTTAAAGTCACAATCATAAATTTCTCCTAGCCAATTTACGCTAATTGTCTTTTTACACATTAGATTTTCTAAATTTTTTTCATTAAAATTTTCTTTTAATAATTTGTAATAAGTATTTAGTTTCCCTTCTCTTCTAAGAGATTCTTCATATCTATTTATTGGCATATTAGTTATTGTGTATAAATTATTAAAAACGATATTGTATTTTTCGAATAAAATTTTTTTATAATCCTTCTCCAATATTTCCTGAGAAGGTGGAAGAATTGGGCTTACAGGATTGTAAACAAGGTTTAATTGTAATCCATTTTCTTTCTTTCCATAGCCTAAATCATTAAGAATTTTTATGGCATTAATACTTTTTTCAAAAACGCCAAAACCCCTTTGAAAATCAACATTATTTTTTTCATAACACGGTAGCGAAGCAGTAATTATAACTTTATTTTTTGCAAGAAATTGAGGAAGATCTTCATAACCTTCTTCAAAAAAAATTGTCAAATTGCACCTATCAATAATATCAACTTGTTTTGTGTTCAAGCTGGTTATTAGGTTTTTAAATTTTGGGTGAAGTTCTGGCGCACCACCTGTAATATCTAAAGTCTTGATTTTGTATTTTTCAATTATTTTTGGAATAAGAGTTATCATTTCATTAGACATCTTTTCAGTCCTTAGGGGACTCGAATTGACATGACAATGCTTACAAGCCTGATTGCATTTATAACCTATATTAATTTGCAATGTTTCTATAGGTTCTTTATATATTGAGGGGAATTTTTCTTTCATGAATCTATTATTTATAAATTGTCATTCGAAAATAAAAAAGTCAACTATTTTTTTTAAAGTTTGATCTCTCATTAGCAAGTTCAATAAACCAACTTATGTATTCTTTGGGACCATTTTTAAAAACTATGTCAAATTTTAAATTGTCATGAACATCACTGATCCCTATTAAACCAGTTTTTTTTGTAGAGGGTCTTTCAACTTCACCAGAACTACTATCTACAAAAATTATTTTATTCTTAATCCCAAATTCATTACCTAATATTTGTATTAATTCTAGAAAAGACCTGTCACTTCCTCCTCTTGAATAACTTTTTTCATCATTATTTTTTTTTGATGTGACTGTGTCACCAACTCCTATAATCAAAGGCATATCTTCTTTTTGAATAGTTCTTTTGCATAAATCAATTTTTTCCGTAAAAGAATTTGGAGAGTTTCTAAAATTAAAATTTCTTCCAAAAGGAGCTTTACCAGTTTTATCCGCAATAAATTTATTTAAAAGAAATAAAACTCCAGAATCTTTAACTGCTCCTTTAATAAGTAATTGTATGTCTGTTGATCCGATATCATTTTGAGAAGAAAGTTTAATTGTTTCTCTACCATTTTTATTACCTAAATTTGGTGAAATATGAAGGAAAAATGAGTTTTTGAGCCCTTCGGATTCAGCTTTTAAAATGATTTCATTCATCATTTTTTCAAAACTAATTTGAATAAGCTTTCTTTTATCAGAATCTTCATGAACTAAATCAAATAGACTATTGAAATTAATCGTTGGCGAGAAGCGTGTTTCACATATTGATTTTACTGCGTGAAAATTGATATCCTTTTGGCTAAGTTCAGGAAAAATATTCTTAACTATATAATTAAATTTTGGTCTTATTAAACTAGGTACTTTAGATAAAAAACTTAGCTCTTTTTCTGAGACTCCTTCAAAACTTATTTCACCATTACTGTCTTGATACTCTACTCCACAGGCCGCTAAACCTCTTAAATACAGTTCTTTGTTTTTAGGCTCAGTAGTGCTCCTTAAACTCCTCTCTATTATTCTGTTAACTCCTCTTGGGCCTTCATGTTCCCCGCAAGTTAATACAAAGAATTCCTCGGCTAATTCTTTTACGGCATAGATATATTTTGATTCTAATTCTCTAGTCATTGGATCTTTAACTAAAGGGATACAAACTCCGTCAATGTCTTGAATAAATAAGATATTTTTAGAAGAAATTAATTTTTTTTGTTCATTTGAATTACTTGCCATATATTCCATATTTATAATTATTTTTCTTTTAATTTCCACTTTCTCAGAAATTATAAATTAAAAAACTCAATATTTTCAATAAATAATTTGCTATGGTCAAAAATTGCTTTAATGTAGAAAAATGTTGGTATGGGTAAGAAATTAAAAAAATTATCAAGAGTTTCCAAAAATGAAGAATAATTTCGTAGAAAACATCAAAGATGAAAAATATTTTTATTCATTGATTGAAGATATAGAGAATAGCAAAGTTGGATTTTACAGTGTTGGTTTATATCCTGCATCACTAGCATACAACTGTGCTATGCATGGAAAATCAAATAATATTCTCTTGGCTCCTAGGGAAGATAGAGATTTGTTAGGTGCTTTCTCAAATGATGTTATTTCTGATATGGATAATGAGATTATTGAAAAGATTAAGAAAATGGGAAATTATTCTTCAGAGGGAAAAATAAAGTCTTTTGATCTAAAAGATCTTCTCTTGAAATGTGAGATGGTTATTCTTGCTTCAAATAGTAATCACATACAAGATGATGTTAAAAATGCTTTAGAACTCAGAAAAAATTTAAAAAGAGAAAATGTCGTTCTTGGCTGTCTTGTCGGTTCTTTTTGTATTGATAATAAAAATAAAAGCCCTTTTATTCTTTGTAATAAATATCCAAATTTAGCTTTTTTTACAGGATTTCATCGTCACGGAGCTTTACGAAATCCTAATGATAGTTTTACTGCAAATTTCTGCCATCCTAATGCGCTAACAGCATTGATAGGAGCACGCATTTTGAATCAATTATCACCGAAAATTCAAGTTTCTCCTGGAGTTCACAATATTGAATGTCAATATATAAAATCAATAAAAAATATCTCATCAATATTTGCAGGTTTTGTAAATAACTTTCATTTCGATAAGCCAGGAATGCTGCCTACCATTAATACGATTTTGTTAACTCAATGTTTAGATCAGGCCGCATCAGTATCAATAAAAGTTAGAAAAGAAAATAAATTAGAGAATAAATATCTTTCATTAAAAGAACTTGGTTATGGTGAAGAAATAATTAGTGCAAGGGAAAAAATTAATGATAAATTTTGTGAAAAAGGAGATTATACTTTTTCTCAATTAAATGCTGTTAAGGCTGATGTCTTAGGGAGTATGACTCTACCAACCGAAGGAAAACCAACACGGAATTTTCAAGCAGGACAAGTTTTATCAGACATGCTTTTGCAACTCAACAGATGTCCAAAAGATGTCTCAGAATTTATAAATTGGTGTAATAAATATTCTCTCAGTCAAGGAGGTTTAGAAGGTCTAAAATCTTTAAAATTTTGGCCAGACATTTATAAAGAATTCAAAATTAAAAATAACAATTGTTCAATGATTAATCTGATTTATTTATGCTTTAATGCTAATTCAGAAGAAAAAAAAGAAATTTATAAGGTTTTAATTAGTTCAGAAGAAATCACTAATTTTTGCCAAGAATCTGTGAAATCTGAATTATCTTTCGAACTAAATGAAAAATTAAAAGGAGATTATCTTTTTGATGATATTGAAAACTTTTATAAGAAATTATTTATTGACAAAGAGCAAAACGCCCTTAAAACAAATAAATATAGCAATCAAATTTCTAAGAAAAATCCTAGTTATATCAATGTATTGAAAATTATTAATAAATATTTTAATAATTGATTATTTTTTTAATTTGCTAGAAAGCAAAGTTCTTAATTTATTTACTAATATTGATTGCAGGGTTAGAATTATTATGGTTTAAAAGGTTTTTTTTGAAAAAGGAATTAACTCATCGTTCTAATGAACTTAAAGCTCTTGGTTGGAATCAAGAAGACTTAACAAGATACGAAGATTTATGGGACTACAGTCAAAGATGGGGATTAATAAATTTAGAAAGAGAAGACAGACAGTTTTTAAAGAATGCAGAAAAGTTACTCCCAAAGATCCAAAATAAAAAGATATCCGTTAAAAAAACTATTGAAGAAAAATCTTATTATCGATGGTTAAATTTTTACCTCGATGAAATTTATATTTTTAGTAATTCTAATCTTCAAAAAAATAAATATGGTGTTTGGACACTTTTAATTGAAGAGGAAATAAAACTTCTTAAGGAATTACAACCAGTTATGGGTCTTCCAGATACTTTAAAAGCTAAGAATCTATTCGAAAATAGAAAAAAGCTTATAAATAAAGCTTTTAGCGAATTTGATGCTAAAAGTAATGACAAGGTTTTCAACTTTGATGAAGTTTTAAACAACTCTGAAAAAGATGTTGGTAAGAATTGGAAATCAATTACTGAAAAAGATCCTGAGGCTAATAAAACATTTCCAATAATTGAATCTGCAAATATTGATAAACTCAGATCTGCGATAAAAGATGATTTGAGTTCATATATGAAAGATAATTACCCCTCATTAAAAAAGGATTTATAAATATTTATCTTTTTTTTGTTTTTTTTTGGGACTTTTCTAAGTTAAATAGATAATAGGATTATTTAAAAAATTTTGAGCAACCAAAAGTTCGAGACACTTCAGTTACATGCAGGCCAAGTTCCTGATCCAACTACAAATTCTAGAGCAGTACCCATCTATCAAACTAGTTCCTATGTCTTTGATAATGCAGAGCATGGAGCGAATCTTTTTGGATTAAAAGAATTTGGAAATATTTATACTCGACTTATGAACCCCACCACAGATGTCTTCGAAAAAAGGATGGCAGCTTTGGAGGGAGGTATGGCAGCACTTGCAACATCCTCAGGTCAAGCTGCTCAATTCTTGGCAATAGTGAACTGTATGACTGCAGGGGATAATTTTGTCTCTACTTCTTTTCTATATGGTGGGACCTACAATCAATTTAAAGTACAATTTCCAAGATTAGGAATAGAAGTTAAATTTGCAGATGGCGATAGTATCGATAGCTTTAGAAATAAAATTGATGATAAAACCAAAGCAATATATGTCGAATCAATGGGAAATCCTCGATTCAACATCCCAGATTTTGAGGGACTCTCTGCTTTGGCGAAGGAAAATGGAATTCCCTTAATAGTGGATAATACCCTTGGTGCTGGTGGTGCTTTAATAAGACCAATTGATTTTGGAGCCGATGTTGTTGTGGAAAGTGCAACGAAATGGATCGGTGGACATGGAACAAGTATCGGAGGGGTTATTGTTGATGCCGGAACCTTTGATTGGGGAAATGGTAAATTCCCACTAATGAGTGAGCCAAGCGCTGCTTATCATGGGCTCGTTCATTGGGATGCTTTTGGTTTCGGTAGTGATATCTGCAAATCTTTGGGGGTACCTGATAATAGAAATATAGCTTTTGCTTTAAGAGCAAGACTTGAATGCCTCAGAGACTGGGGATCAGCTCAAAGTCCTTTTAATTCGTTTTTGTTATTGCAGGGATTGGAAACTCTAAGTTTAAGAATAGAAAGACAAACTTCTAATGCTCTTGAATTAGCAAAATGGCTAGATTCTAATTCTAATGTAAGTAGTGTTAATTATCCTGGCCTAGAATCTGATCCATATTACTCTAGTGCCAAAAAATATACTACTGGAAGGGGAATGGGTTGCATGCTTATGTTCTCTCTCAATGGGGGTTTTGACAATGCAGTAAAATTTATTGATTCCTTAAAATTAGCGAGTCACCTTGCTAACGTAGGGGATTCAAAAACATTAGTAATTCATCCTGCTTCAACAACTCATCAGCAATTATCTGAAGAAGAACAATTATCTGCAGGTGTTACTCCCACGATGGTAAGAGTTTCTGTAGGAATTGAGCATATTGATGATATAAAAGCAGATTTCGAACAAGCACTTTCACAAATCACATAGGAAAGGAGATTTATTGGCTTTAATAATTCCTAGTAACTACCACAAGATTAGTGATGTTGAGAAAAATCATATATCTTGGATTGAACCAGAATTGGCAAAAAGACAGGATATACGTCCTCTTAGGATTGGTATTCTAAATATCATGCCTCTAGGCAAGCAGTATGAATTTAACTTGCTACATCCACTTGGTTTATCTCCCCTTCAAATTGAGCCAGTTTGGATAAAGCTTAAAACTCACTCTTATAAAACATGGGATCTTAATCATCTGAATAATCTATACATTACTTGGGAAGAAGCAAATAATCCAGAACCGTTAGATGGAATTATTATTACTGGAGCACCTATTGAACACCTAGCCTTTGAGGAGGTTAAGTATTGGGATGAATTTGTGAAAATTGTAAATGAAGCCAGAAATTATTGTGCGAGTACTCTTGGATTATGTTGGGCTGGCTTTGCGCTGGCATATTTGGCAGGGGTTGATAAGCAAGTTTTTGATAGGAAATTATTTGGGGTATTCCCTTTAAAAAGTCTTGTTCCTGGACACCCTTTGATGGGTACACAAGATGATGAATTTATTTGTCCTCAAAGTAGATTTGCTGGATTACCAGATTTGGAAATGGAGAAAGCCCAAAAAGAAGGGAAACTGAATTTGTTGGCTTATGGAGAAAACGTTGGATATACAATATTTGAATCTAATGATCAAAAACAACTTATGCATTTAGGTCATCCTGAATATACTGTGCATAGAATTATTAGTGAAATTGAAAGAGACAAAGAAAAGGGAGATGTTCCTCCTCCTAAAAATTTTGATCCAAACAGTTCAAAAACCGCTTGGAGGTCTCATAGGAATTTGCTTTTTCAACAATGGCTTTGGTTCTGTTATCAACAAGTTAGTCTTAATTAAATTTTTTAATGAGCGCTTTCTATCCCACCTAGTCTTTCAAATAAGTTAAGACTTTCTTTATTTAATCCTATAATTTCAACTTTAGAACCACCATTCTGGAACTTTCTAATAATTTGCTCAAGAGCAACAACGCCACTTTGATCCCAAATATGAGCTAAAGACATGTCAATTACAATATTTTCTGGATGTTCATGAATATCAAATCCTTGTAAGAAATAAATTTTACTTACAAAAAATAATTGTCCTTTTACTTTGTAGGTAGTCAAATTATTTTCTTTAGCTCTTGAGACAGTTATAACTTTTGCGACTTTTCTGCTGAAAAGGATTGCAGCTAATGCAACTCCAGCAATAACTCCCAGTGCAAGATTATGAGGTTTTGTCAGCATTGTAACCGCAAATGTCATAAGCATTACTGCAGTATCACTTTTAGGTATCTTTCTAATATTTTTTAATCCATTTATATCTGCTGTACTTATCGCGATCGTTATCATGATTGCTACTAAAGCAGCCATTGGTATTGCTCCAATCCAAGACTTCAAGAGAATAATCATAATTAGTAGAGATAAACCTGAGGAGAGAGTTGATAATCTAGATTTACCACCATTTTCAGTATTCATAACAGATTGCCCAACTAAGGCACATCCTGCCATTCCACCAAATAAAGATGCCACAATATTTGCGATTCCCTGTCCTCTTGCTTCTTTATTTTTATTAGAACTTGTATCAGTTACATCGTCTAAAATGTCTTGAGTTAAAAAGGTTTCCATTAAACCCACGAGAGATATTGCAAGTGAAGTCGGTAAAATAATTCCTAATGTTTCAAGACTAAAAGGTACTTTCCCATTTTCTATTGATCCAAAAGGAAGAGAAATACTTGGTAATCCATCAGGTAATTTACCCAAATCGCTAACTGTTGGGACATCTAGATTCAAGAATATGCTTATGAGAGTAATTACTACTATCGCGATAAGTTGAGAAGGGACTACTTTTGTGATTTTTGGAAGCCCATAGATGATTATTAATCCTAGGATTACAAGAATCCAAACTACTGGGATCTGAGAGTTAACTGGATACTGACTCAAAGTTTGTTCAATTAATCCTTTTGATTCTTTAATACCTATTCCTAACTGAGGTAGTTGTGCCTGAAATATTAAAAGCGCCAGTGCATTTACAAATCCACTTAATACTCCCGTTGGCACGAATCGCATTTGGTAGGCAAGTCTTAAATATCCCCAAAGAATTTGGAAAATTCCAGTTAATATTCCAGCTGCAATAAGATATGGGACTCCCAATCCAGGAGCTTGTGATTCTCCATAAGCAACAAGTCCAGTCATCAAAAGAGCTGTTGAACCTGTAGCTGAAGTGATCATCCCCCTTCTCCCTCCAACAATCGCAATTGTTATAGATAAGCAAAATGCACCAAAAAGGCCAACTTTAGGATCTACACCAGCTATACCTGAAAAAGCAATTGCTTCTGGGATCATTGCAAACGCAACAACTAAGCCTGAGAGAATATTTGACTTTGGATCATCTAACCAATTTTTAGATAAATATCTTGAGAAATTTGACATTTTAGGTTTCTTTATACTTAAGAAGTTACCTTATAAAGGAGGCAAAATACCTTGTGGGTCAAAAATATTCTTTAAAGTTTTTAATTCATTCATTCTATCTCCAAAGGCTAATGTAATTTCTTCATCATGAGAATTCAAATGATTATGCAATTGGGCTAAGTGAATATTTGGATAAAACTTTTTTAGCTTGCTCCACGATTTATAAATCCATTCCAAAGCGACTTCTTTTTCTTGAAGATCATTTTTTTCCCATGATGCATATATCCATGGTTTCCAAGTGCTTTTTCTATGAACAAAAAAGCTTGAGCCATGATTTAACTTTTTAGTTTTGCAACCTAATTGTTGAGACGCAATGTAACAGGAATTATTAGGTTTATTATCCATTATTTCATCCAAACATTTTATGAAAATTGTGATATTATCTTTTAAATCTTCCCCAAGAAGACTAATTACTTCAGAATGGTTATTTGCATTCAGCTCATATAAATTCAATTCCTTAGGGAAGAAATTTATTTTGTTAAAGTTTTCATAAAATTGTTTTTCTAGAGTAGGGAATTTGTCTAGAAGCATTAGGCATTCTTCTGTTCTTTTATCCTCTAAATTATTTTTGAGTTCAGCAAAAATATATATGTAAATTTTTTGGGCATAAATCCATTGAAGACTAATATTTTCTGGAAATTCCTCTGATAGTTTTATTATTTCTGTAAGTTCATTTAGATTTACAAATCCTTCAATAACCTTAATTGAATTAGATTGGATAGTCTTAAGTTCTATTTCGGTAATAATTGAAAAGAAGGGTGCTGCGCCTTTAATTCCTTCCCAAATTAATTGTTCTTCTGTATTTATTTGATTTTTTTTTAAAGAAATAAATGTGCCATTACCCAAGAAACCTTTTATTGATTCAATATTATCAATTGCTAATCCGTAGGTTCTACTAAGTGGGCTTACTCCACCAGTAAGTATATAGCCTGCTCCAGGAAGTTTAGATAGTCCGATTGGAAAACTTCGATTATATTTTTGTAAATGATTTAATAGATCCCCCATTATTACACCACCTCCAATTGTTACTAAATTGGTTTTTCTATCTAGATGAATTTTGCTGTGATTTTTTCTTAGATCAAGAGTTGTAAAACCATTTTTCGCACAGCTAGAAGTTGTACCTCCACTACACACGCAAAGGTGCTCGAATTTTTTATAAGAATAGTTATCCTCATTAAATAAGGATTCATCCACGTCATAAATTAATTTCTTTAATTTTGCATCCTTTGAGTTGATATTTGGAACTTCAAGCAAGTTTTTATTATTTTTCACTACATGATATTGATCTTTACTATTATGGTATAAGTAATAATTTGAATTTGGATAATTTAGATTTGAATTTAAATAATCAAGTCGCGATACTTATCTGTGGACATGGGAGTAGAAATAAACTAGCCATTACTGAATTTCAAGAATTAACTAATTTCATCCAAAAAAGATATCCAAACTTTTTTGTTGAATATGGGTTCTTGGAATTTGCTAAACCTTCGATTGTTGATGCTTTAGACAAGTTAAAAGATCTTTCTATAAAAAAAGTAATTGCAATACCTGCAATGCTTTTCGCTGCTGGCCATGTAAAGAATGATATACCTAGCCTGCTTATGAATTATTCAAGTAAAACAGGAATTGAAATAATTTATGGAAGAGAATTAGGTATTAATAATTTAATGATTAGTGCAGCTTGTGAAAGAGTAAAAGATGTATTTAAACAAAATAATAATCTCAAACCTGAAGAATCATTATTAGTTGTTGTGGGTAGAGGCTCTTCTGATCCAGATGCGAATTCCAATGTTTCAAAAATTACGAGAATGATCGTAGAGGGTATTGGTTTAGGGTGGGGGGAAACAGTTTTTTCTGGAGTAACTTTCCCCCTTGTTGAACCTGGCTTGAAAAATGTTGTGAGACTTGGTTATAAAAATATAATTGTTTTCCCTTATTTCCTTTTCTCAGGTGTCCTTGTTACAAGAATAAAAAGGCAAAGTGATTTAGTTGCGATTAATAATCCAAATATTTCATTTATACATGCAAAATATCTTTCGTCGCAGTCTTATGTGGTCGACACTTTTGTAGAAAGGATTGAAGAGATTCTTAATAACGAAGGTAATAATTTTATGAATTGCTCAACTTGTAAATATAGATCAAATTTATTTGGCTTTGAAAAAGAAGTTGGAATGGTACAAGAAAGTCATCATGACCATGTAGAGGGCTTGGGTATCAGCTGTGA
Organism: Prochlorococcus marinus XMU1405; assembly: GCF_017696275.1. Classification (NCBI taxonomy): domain Bacteria; kingdom Bacillati; phylum Cyanobacteriota; class Cyanophyceae; order Synechococcales; family Prochlorococcaceae; genus Prochlorococcus; species Prochlorococcus marinus. The sequence goes on from NZ_JAAORF010000001.1 coordinate 593,704, forward strand.
TTTATGTGATCCTGAATGTAATGGTGCTTGTGAAATACAAAATCAAATACCAACTCATAATCAAGAAAAATCAGACACAGGAGGAGTTGATTACTTAGAACATGAACATGTAGAGGCTCATCAACATGAACATAATCACCATCATCATCACAATAGTATTTATCCAAATTCAAAACACCCTTTAGGACCTGTCACGCTTCGCTTGCCTAATAAAGACTAAATCTTAAGAAATTCCGTTGAAATCATTGAATCACCTGTCTCTTTCTCGACCTAGTCTTAATAGACTCAGTATATATAAGTATTCTTAATATAAAATCGTGAAAGTATTTTGAGCAAGATTTTCCACAATTTGCAGGTTGTTTTCCACGTCCAAATCCACACTGGATTAGAAATGGCAGTATTTTTCAAAAAAAACAGGACTTCAACATTATTGTTGACTTTTTTTTAAGATCTATTCAATTTCCTTATTTGAAAAAGAAGTTTTTTAAAAACCTACTTATAACATGAGTCTTATTTGATAATTTGAAAAGTTTACCAGAAGATTTTTCTTGATATTTAAAGAGAAAAATATCATTATTGTTGATGTAGAAAAAATAAATTTATGGATCAAATCAACCAAACAAATTTAACTGATAAGAAACTCGTAGAGTGCTCTTCAAATAAAGTCTCATTAGAAACAGAGCTTTCAGAAACTCTTTATAACACTATGAAAGATTTCGTATTAAGTAATCCTACTTGGGATCAATATAAGCTTATAAATTCAGCATTAGCCACTTTTCTCGTTCAAAACGGTTGTACAGATAATTCTGTCTCAGAAATTTATTTAAATCAATTATTTACACCCTCTAAGTCTTTTTAATATTTAAACAGGCTCTTCTACTCAAGGCCATCATTGTAAGTGTGGGGCTTTGCCAAGATGATGTGGGCCAGCACGCTCCATCTAGTACCAGTACATTCTTACATCTCCACAATCTGTTAAGTTTATCAACTACGCTATTTTCTTCATTTAACCCCATTGGGGCTCCCCCTACCTCATGAATATAATATCCAGGAGGAGGAGGACTATCTGAAAGTGCTATCAAATTTTTTGTAAATAAATTCCCTAATGGAATATTCATTAGTTCATCAATATTTTTTATTTTCCCATTTGCAGCTTTGACTGATTTTTGTATTGTTTTTTCCATATGTTTTGCCATCTTTAACTCATTCTCGCTCCATTCGAATTCAATGTTGGGAATTGGTATTCCCCATTCATCTGTTTTTCTTGAGAGAGAAACTGAGTTTTTCTCTCTAGGAAGTACTTCACCATGGGCGATAAGAAAGCCAATGGATTTGTTTGCGTCTTTTTGTAAAAATTTAGGTATCCCTAATCTATCAATTGCCCCCCAGATTCCATAACCTCTATGGAAATTTATGTCGTCAGTTTCTGGTAAATTTGAACCAAAAGGAATAAAGAAGCTGCCTGCTCCAGAAAGATCAGGAGGATTATCTAGTGATTTATCTGAGTTTTTTGCTTTTGGGACTGAAAAAAATCTACAGATAGATATGTGATCCATTAGGTATTTACCTAATTTCCCAGAATTATCTTTAAACCCTGAGGAATTTGATTTGTATTCTGAGTTCAATAGTATTCTCAGTGTTGAAATTGTTGATGCGCAAAGAAGAATCAAATCACAATCCAATACTTCTTTGTGTCCATTTTCTAGGTTTACAATCGTTAGTTTTGAGGCAAGCTCTGTTATCTTGTTAATCTCAAAAGACTCCACTAGGTAATTAGAGATTATTTGTACATTTCCAGTATCTAAAGCTTTTTTTAAAGAGCTTCCTACGCTTGAGGACTTGGGCCAATTTTTTTCTTTTACAGATGAGTTACGGTCAAATCCTCTTGATTGGATAAATGGATAGTTTAATTTTGATTTAACTTTTCTGCCAAAAACATTTTCGTTTTCTGTAAGAGGAATTTCACCAATATATTTACCGTTTGGGACCTCCTTGATATCATCTTTTCGTCCATAAATTCCACAGAAATTTTCAATAAAATCGTAGTGCGGGGAAATTTCTTCGTATGAAATAGGCCAGTTTGGCCCGAATCCGTCTTTTTTAGCCGGATGAAAGTCTTCTGAGGAAAGTCTTAATGTTATGCCTCCCCAAGTTAATGATCTCCCCCCATATTGTTTACCTTGCGTCCAAAGAAATGGCTTTTTTTTTGGGAACTCATAAGGATGCTTCAATTCATTTGAATATAAGTCAGGATTATTTTTCCAATAACCAGGATGTTGGCACTGATTGGCATGTTTTTTTGTTATGACTCCTGACAATCTTTTTAATGTACTTTTTGGCTCATGATTACTAGCTTCATTCCTTTTAACTTGAGGCCCTGCTTCTATTACTAAAACTTTGATCCCTTGTTCTGCCAATGTAAGTGCTGCTATTCCTCCAGTAGCTCCAGAACCAACAACAATTGCATCATAAGGACTTATATCCAAAACCTATTTCGTGATTTGCTATTTCAATAAATATAGCATTCAGTAAATAATTAATTTTTAGATTTCAGCTCAAGAAGTTAGAATTTATTGAAATACTACTCAAACAAATGAGATTTATAATTTTAACTTTTTTAATAGTTGTTTTAACCCTCCCTTCTAGAAGCTTCGCTGCGTTGGATTATGGTAAACAATCTTTGGTAGGAGCTGATTTTTCTGGATCTGATTTAAAAGGAGCAACTTTCTATTTGACTGATTTACAAGACGCAAATTTGTCAGGTTGTGAGCTCCAAAATGCGACTCTTTATGGAGCAAAATTGAAAGATACTAATTTAAGTAACTCCAACTTAAGAGAAGTAACTTTAGACTCGGCTGTTTTAGATGGAACAGATTTATCAAATACTAACTTGGAGGATTCTTTTGCTTATAGTACCCAGTTTGAAAATGTAAAAATACAAGGCGCAGACTTCACAAATGTTTTCTTGCCAAAAGACATTATTAGGAAATTTTGTGAAAGTGCTACTGGAACTAATCCAATTACAAATAGAGAAACCAGAGAAACTTTAGAGTGCGATTACATTTAAATTTATGCACATACAAGTTCTTTTTTAATCTTTCTTTGTTTATAAAGTGATCTTCCAACAGGCCAACCTAAAGTAGATAAATGTTTCATTAAAGAACCTGAGTATTTGAAATAAAAATTGTCTGAATATTTGATGCCAAGTTCATTTAGAGTGCTTATTAATAAGCATAAATCTTTCTTTTTGCCTTTTTTCATATCCAATAATATCAATGCTTCACTTGATAATTTTTTTACTAGTACCTTATCATTTTCAGCAAAACCAACTTTAAGTGAATTAAATGCATCAGAATAAAGAGTATAAATTATTCCATCTTTAGATTTATCTACAGAAGTATCTACATTAAATCTTGATGATATTAATGTTTTGTATCCTTTGATGATTTTTCTGTTATTCATAATTATTTGATTTCATCCTGAGCTAATTCGTATTTATCCAATAGATTATTTACCTCTGCTAGTGCAATCCTCTTTTGACAGGCCGAGTCATATCTATTTACTGCTATTGAAGGTATTGAACCTTTGCTTTTCATTTCCCTTATACCAGTTTCTAAACATTGAAAAGCAACACTTGATAGATCTCTTCCTTCTGCTGCGGCCCAAACTTTCAAAAGATAAGTAAGATTTGATGGTACTGAGATCTGTACTTTGTTTGAATTTGAAGTATTTAATGCAATATCATCGAGACTAATTTCTTTAGAGGAAATAGTTTCTTTAACCTTTTTCTTCAAAAATTTTACTTGGCTTATAGCGTCCTCTTTATTCTTTATTTTTTGTTCTATTTCAAATAACTCTTCTTCAGAATTAATTAAAGCTTCTAATGCCCACTTAGCATCATCTTTCGCAACCGCGGTTCTATCAAGCCATTCATCTCTTATTTTTGACCAATTACTAGGCATAAGCTTTATAAGTTAATTCTATGATATATAAATCTATATAGATTGTCTATTCATTCTAAATAGAATTAATATAGATTGTTTAAAGTTTTAATTTTATTTTTAATAATTCCTCGTCTTAGAAATAATCTTTTACAATAATTGAAAGTGCAGAATCTATCCAATGTGATCTTAGAGGTATTTTTTCGCTAATTGAAAACGATATATTTGATAATTCAATATTTTTAAATTTAAGTTATTTGTTTATTTAATTAAAGACTTCTGAGCTTTTAATCTCTTTCAATAAGTTCAATTTTATAACCATCAGGATCCTCAACAAAAGCCAAGACAGTAGTACTGTTTCTCATTGTTTTAGGTTTGGTTGTTATTTTACAACCATTTTTTTCTAATCCTTGGCAAATTAGATGAATATCTTTTACTCCAATAGCTATATGACCATATTTATCTCCAAGCTCATAGTCTTCAGACTTTTTGTGCCAGTTATAAGTTAATTCAATTACTGAGTTTTCTTTTTCTGAGCCATAACCAACAAATGCCAAAGTGAATTTTCCATGAGGGTAATCCTTTTTTCGCAATAAATTCATTCCTAATCTATTGACGTAGAAATCAATGGATTTATCTAAATCTCCAACCCTCAACATTGTATGTAGGATACGCATTTTGAATTATGAACCTGAATCAATTATCTTATATTTAATAACCATCTGCCAAAGTTGATTTTTTCGAAAGTAACTCTTTTTATTAAGTTCAAAAAATTAGGTTAAAATATTAATACGAAATTCCAATAATATTATTGAATCAGATATTCCAGAGACTCTCATCAGTATTTTTATATACTTTGCCTTTAAAGGCATCAATACCTTTTGGATATTATTTGTTCTATAAATATTCTTTTTTAAAAATACTATTATTTCTAACTTTTCCAATAGCAATAATTGAAAAATCTTTGCCTTTTGGTAGTTTCTTATTATTTATAATTTTGTTTGCTGGGTTAGCAAGAAATCCAAAAGTCCCCTATTTCGTTAGATATAACGCATGCCAAGCATTACTCATTGATATTGCTTTGATAATAATTTCATATCTATTAAGAGTATTTCCCATAGTTGAATTAGGCTCAATTATTTTTATATTTACACTATGTATTTTTATCTATTCGGTTTCTCAATGTATTAATGGAGTTGAACCTGAAATACCCTTAATTAGTAAATCTGTAAGAATGCAAATTTAAAAAAGTTTTATAGATTTACTAACTTTCTTCAGCACTCATTCAGAATAGATTCCCATCTTTGTTGACTTGCCTTTATTGCTTGCATTGGTGGATTAGCTCCCTCTATTTCAAAGGCTTTAATTAATGATTTATTAGCTAATAGACCTAATCTTGCTGCCTCTCTTTGTCTAGAGCATACTTTTTTTCTTGATCCCTCTTTAAGACTATTTTCGATTTCTATCAGAATCTGGCTAGCTTCATTCGATTTAGAATAAAAATCATTCATATAAACGTCTAGTGCAGTATCAGCAAAAATTTCACCTGGAGAGATTATTGCGACTAAGCACACTATAAAACTATTAAATACAAATATTTTCATGAGAATCTTAATTAAATTTTTTGTTCGATCTCTTTAATACTAAATAAAAGGTAAGAACGCTAATTGTTCCAGATGGGCCAATTAAAACATGCCAAAATTGATCGCCACTAATGGAGAGCCTTGTCCCAAAGAAAGTTGTAAAAAAAATACCAAATAATGGGTAAAAGATAAAAAGCCAATCTTTAAAAACTCTTTGCCAATTTATTATTAGAAAGATACTTATTATTACTTGAAAAAGGAGAGCAGTAGTTTTATTAAATAAAAAATATGAAATTATTGAACATAAAGAAATGCAAAAGTTAGTCGTTTGAATAAATTTATTTTCTGTAACTGATATTGATAAACATGTAAGGCCTAAAGATAGAAAAGAATAAAATAACCAATTAAATAAAGAGGAATGATCTACATAAATCCAAGATGTTTGGGTATGATCTATCATTTCAAAAATCGATGATAATCCTAAAAAAATAAAACCGAAAGGTATAAATTTCTTTTTGTTTATATGTTTGAATTTGTTGATCGATCTAATACCTAATAATATTGGGATAATTACCGCTTGAAAATGGGCTAATAATAAAATTGAAAAAAACAAAATAAATTCTCGAACTCAATTCAAAATTAAATTTAAAGATAAAATCCAGTTTTAGGTTAACGTAGTAGAGAAAGATACCATTGGCCGATAACTATAATCAATATTGTAAGAACAAAAGGGAAGGCAGGATATCTTGTCTGAAAATTAGCTGGTGGCCAAGGGGACCAAGATATTAATCTTCCTTGAGGTTCATTCGAAATAACTTTTTTTTTCGATTTTTTGGATATTAAATTATCTGTAGCGAATCCTTTACTCATAGTCCAAATAAAATAATCCTAACAAAGACTTACCAAAAGGGCGTTTATATTATTTGGTTGAATTTCAGTTGCTTTTTATTAGAACGGAGGGGGTGGGATTCGAACCCACGGTGCCCTTGCAGACACGCTAGTTTTCAAGACTAGAGCCTTAAACCACTCGACCACCCCTCCAGGCAAAAAATATTAAATTTTAGCTTTTTAATTATATCAAAAGATGGCTAAATTTTTCGGAACTGATCCGGAACTGCACGTCAAGTTATCTTACGAATCACAGGTATAACTATAATTAAATCTAGCTTTCAAGACTAGAGCCTTAACCACTCGACCACCCCTCCACAGGATTATTCAGTTATATTCAATATTTGAATCTATGGGATTGAAGATTTTATTGCTACTGTGTCTTCGGGCAGAATTAGCTTGAAAGTGATAGAAAAAGTATATAAAAAAAAGAAATTTTTTAATGATATATGTTTACTTTATTTTAGAAATAATAACCTGTTTGATATTTGACTAGATAAAGTTTTCCTCCCTAAAAGTATTTTGAGTATGATTATCATCGAATATGCTGGATTCATTATTTTGGAAATTTGTAATAGGATCAATTAGAGAATTGTTTTGATTTGTTCCCAAACAACTATTGTTTAAGCATTCTGTAAATTCATCTAAAATTATTTCGTCATCTGTGAATGGATTAGTATTTGATAATGTTTCTAAATCTAGTTCATTATAATTTGAAGCTCGCATAGCAGATTGGTTTGATAATCCAAAATGTGAATGAGAGTGATTAGATTTTGCTAAGCCAGTTAATTCATCAATTACATCAGCGTAAATTACACCACCATTTCCGATGGATTCATTAATTAATCCATCGTCATGAATGTCTGTGAATAATGAATATTCATATCCATTATTACTACCCCACATTCCTCCTTCTTCACTTCCCCAAATATACTTCAATGCCTCAATGTCAATCTCTGAAAAGCTAGGGGCATCAATAGATGGAATTGTCTGTAAATTGTAATTAATATTTTCTGGCTCAAAATTATAAGACATTATTGTATCCAAACTATCGTTCCAAGAGATCTCTCCATATGGATCACCATTAGGATGATCTAATCCAAGAGCATGACCTATTTCGTGAACTATTGTATGAGCTTCATGTTCTGTAAGGCCACCGTAACTAATACCACCATAATTAATATCAATATTTCTGTTTTCGTATATTTCACTATAAGTATCCTCAACAGCGTAATTATTCCAAGCTGAGAGATCTTGCCACATTACATCTATCCTTTCATCACCATTAAATATGCCGTAATTAATCACTGAATTATCTGGATCCCAAGGAGAGTAAGCTAAACCTAAAATTGGTGAACCGCCTACATAAAAATTACTATCTTCACTGACTTTATAAATTCTTATTAGAGAACCAGCTTCTTGTTCACTGAAAGCAAAGTCTAGTGATAAATTGGAATCTAAATCTAAGAATTGTTCCGTAATGAATAATGATTCGCCCTCTGTGTGTGGAATTAGATTGACATTTTGATCAAGACCAAAAATATCAGCGGTTCCAGCATATTCTTCGGCGTTGTGAATATAGACTTTTATTTCGCTGTTAGGTGAATATAAGTTTAAATAGTCAAAACTCTGCAAGAAAGGATATGTGAATTCACTTATTAAACTACTAACTTGAATATTACTTTCCCTATTAAAAGGATATTCAGGAAAAATTAACCCTTCACTATTATCAATAGATTTATCAAGTACCTGAAAATAAAATGGCTCTCCGATTTGAATTGTTCTTTCATCATCTGCAAAGATTGTGATTTTAAATTCTTCAACACCTTCAACTAAATAATCTTCCATAGCAGAAAGATCCCAACCGAATTCTGCATAATTACTGTTAGCAGCATAAGAACCCCAATTTGAAGAAGAATCTATATCTGTATCAGCCATGTTGGATCGACCAGGTGATGCATCATATGGTGATTCATCTTTTCCATTTATGACCCAATGAAAATAATCCCATCCATTTTTTCTACCTGGATTTATATCTGCATGAACATTTATGTAACTTAGCGGATCATAGGAGTTTGTAGAGGGGTTCCATATCTTTCCTCCCTCCACAATTTTGTTATTGGTTGCAGTCCAAGTTACATTCCATGAAATTGGGTTAACAAAAAGATTTTGGTGAGCCTCAATCTGACCACCTTTGTCATCACTTATCGTGTATGTGAGATCTAAGTCAATGCCTTCTAAAATATATGGATCAGGAGTAAATGTGTAGTCCCCATTGGTATTAGTAAGAATAAGAACGGAGTCTGTTGGAGATACTGGGAGATATCCATAAATATCTATCTCTCCAAATTGTGTTGAGATATTTGTTATTGATAAAGGATCCCCATCAGGATCAGTAAATCCTTGCAGAAGATCTGATTTGTAAACAGTATAGTTATCCCCTGCATTTGCATCGTTTAAGGTTACTTGCAATCCCGTTTGCGTTGGTGCGTTATTAACAGGAACATCAGGAACAGAATCAATTTTTAAAGTTTGAGAAACATCTAGATAACCACCTTTATCATCAGTTAATTCATAGTAAAGATTTAGGTTTGTATCACTTAAATATTCTGGAACAGTAAAAGATAAACCAGTTAAATAATAATCATCATATCCTTGATGCTCAAGTATCATATCCAGCTCTAATTCCTGGCCATTACTTACTGGTAAATATGCAGTTAAGGAGTCATAGTCAAAAGTTAAAGAACCATAATCAGTCCAGGTGTCATTTATATAGAAATAATCTCCATCCGGATCAGAGAATCCTTGTAATAAATTAGATTCCCAAATAGTAAATTCCTGTCCAACTTCTAATGTTGGGAAAATATATTTTTGTCCTGTTTGCGTTGGCGCTGTATTAGGAGGAGCTCCAACTCTTCCGTCATTGTTTAAGTCAACATTAAAATTAGTTTCTGTTGTATAGAAAACTCCATCAGGAGAGTCATTATTTGCAGGATTATTAGGATCTACATACCCTGGATATCCAGGATCTTCGGAATACATATAGTTACCTTGATCGTCATGAACACTTATCCAGAAAGATTGACCATATTCGTCGTTCCATT
>NZ_JAAORF010000002.1:300000-415543 GCF_017696275.1 Prochlorococcus marinus XMU1405
TCCAATGCAATTATTTCTTGCTGACTGCCAATTCCCAGATATTGAGAATCAAGTGAAAGCTTATCAATTATTTGTAGAAGCTTGGGATAATGGTGAAATTGCTAAATCAGATAAAACAGATAAATTTGAGATGTTATTTAGAGTTCATGCTCCAGGGGAGGGTAGAGTAGTTTGTTTATGTAAGGCAGAGAGTGATAAAGAAATTTTCGAGCATTTTGCTCCATGGAGAGCCAAATTTGGCATTCATATGGAATTTACACCTGTAATAAGTTGTCAAAATGTTGTTGATTACCATAAAGATTTGTTTAAAACTTTAGGGTAATTAGCTTAAATCTTAAATTTATCGTGATTAAACCTTTTTCCAATCTTATTTATAAAAAAAAAGATAGAAATTTTCGTTCTTCAAAAAATAAGCTTAATAAAGAAGAAAATGTCAAATCTAAACCATTAATAATATTTGGTTTTATCATCTCATTAACTTCCATCTTTTTACTTTTATTCACCATTAATAATAAATTTGGATGATATATGAGTAATTAAAACTATTACCTGAGAACAAATATGTTCTATTATTAAATTAAAAATAACTAACTAAATGGCGTTTAACGAAGGGGGAATGGCATCGGGCCTTCTAATCATCGCGGTATCAATAATTTTTGCCGCCGGTTTTGGATTTTTAGTCTTGCATTTTGTACCTGGTACTCCATTTTAGGTTATCCAACTGAATTTGATTCACAAAATATCTTAAACATTAACAGTTTCTAAATCCTGCATTTGATTATCATCAGAATTAGATTTATTCTTTAATCGATAGGCATAAACTAAAGATCCTAAAGCTATAGTACTAGAGGCAAAAATCCCCGATATTAGTATCAAGGCAAAAAGAGCTCCAATTAATCCTCCTTTTAATCTAAGCAAATTTGATTTGATTAAAAGTATTGATAAGAAAATAATAGTAGCTTTAAGAGAAGAGATTTTCAAAAAAGTAAATGGATAAAAAGGATTTAACAACATTTTTTGACGTAATATAATTTAATTTATTCTAAAAATAAATTTAAAAAACCGCATAAAAAAAGACTCAAATGAGTCTTTTAAAATCTATATTAAACATGATGATTTATGCATCAGGGTCAAAATTCTTTAGGTTTGGACCCGCCACAAGACCAACAAGACCAAAAAGGACTAAAGAACCAATTCCAAAGCCTGCTGCCCATGGATTGAAACCACCTAAAGCAAAAGAAGCTAATAAATTCATGATTTTAAAACATAATATCTCCGAGTTAGCATACAGATTTTTATGAAAAATATACCTATATTGAGACATTTCTTCGTAATTATTAGAATGGTTTAACTATCCCTTTATAAAAATCCACAAAATTTTTATTATTTGTTTTATTATCGGAGTACCACCATTTGTTGGGGCACTTCAAGACCATCCAAACTGTTTTTTCTAATGAATTCCAACTATATCTTTATTTATGATGGAGAATGCCCTTTCTGCAACCATTTTGCTGAGCTCCTTGAGATCAAAAGCAAGATAAATAATATTAAAATTCTTGATGGTCGTAAAAATTTAACTCTAATTAAATCTCTTCTAGATAAAGGTTATGATCTAGATAAAGGAGCTATTCTCCTGAAAGATGAAGATATCTTTCACGGAGCAGAGGCAATTAATACTATTTGTAGACAGATAAATAATCCCTCAAGTAGTTTACTGTTGTTACTTACTAGAGTGTTTAAATCAAATAAACGAACAAATTTGATATTTCCTTTACTAGTAAGAGCCAGAAGATTCGCATTGATATCAAAAGGTATATCGTTATCCCTAGTTTAAAAATAAAAACTTTCTAAATATTAAATAACATATTTATAAGCTTCTGTATCAATAAATGATAATTAATTATTTCTTAGCTAGAACTAGGTGGTAGTAACAAGTATTAAATGATAGAAAACTTCAATCCATTTATTTCATTGGGTGGTGATAACCAAAAAGTTAATCATATGGCTGAAGCGGCACTTGAAATGAATTTAACTTGCAATGATTTAAAGAAAGATTTAAATTTAACTGATGGTGATGTAGTGGATATGTTGCAACTAGTCATGGATAGATTTAAAAATAGTAACTAAATATCTTAATTAATCACTAAATATCTATTTTTTTTAATGAAAACAGTACAAATTGAGTTTTCGAAATATGAATTAGTTAACTTTTTATGGCCTGAATTAATAGAAGACTACGGATTTGATAAAGCCAGAAAAATAGTTTCTCAAGCTATTGACTTACAAAAAATGAATGGGACTAAAAATAGCACCATGCCAATCATATTTTCAGGAACAGGAGGATTAGCTCTAATACCAATACAAATGCTAGAAAAAGAAAACTTTGAGATTAGTTATAAAGATAATCAAGTTTTAATATTTAATCTTAAAAGAAAGTCATTTCAAATCTTAAATGAAGCAAACTAATATAAATTAGTAATTTCTCGATAAAGCCAAAATTACCTTATAGTCTAATAAAACAATTAATTGATAATGACTTTTGAAGCGACCTACCTTGGTTCAAATGGTTGGCTTATAAAATTTAAAAAAACCAATTTAATTATTGATCCTTGGCTTAAAGGAGATTTAATATTTCCTCCAGGTGAGTGGTTTTTTAAAGGATCATTAGAAGAAGAAATTTCAATAGATAAAAAAATAGATATTATTTTATTAACTCAAGGATTACCTGACCACTGTCATGTTCCAACATTAGAAATGTTCAGAAAGGATATTCCTATAATTTGCCCTAAAAGTGCTGTTGAAACATTAAAAAAAATTGGTTTTAATTTAATTAAAGTGCTTAAGCCAACTGAAAAGACAAATTATTTTAATTTAAGTTTTGAAGCCACTGCTGGAGCTCCAGTACCACAAATAGAAAACGGATATATTGTTAAAGACGATCAAGATAATGGGTTTTATATAGAACCTCATGGATTTCTTGATGAAAATTTAAACAAGCAAAGTCTTGATGCAGTCATTACTCCTACAAAAAATTTAGAATTACCCTTAGTAGGTTCTTTTGTAAAAGGTGCTGATGTAATCCCTAAATTGATTAACAAATTCAATCCAAAATATATACTTTCAAGCACCATAGGTGGTGATGCAAAATATACAGGCTTTTTAAATAATTTTATTTCAGTTCAAGATTACGCAGAGGAATTAAATTGTAATCTTGTAGATCTAAAGAGTATGCAATCTATTATGATTTAAAACGAACCAAAAAGAACTTTAATAACGTCATTTAGCTTGAAATCTAATCTAATTTAAAAGGAGCTCAAAAAATTCATTCATTTTTTATTACCTCAATACTTTTATTAGCTTTAAATAGTAGCTATATATGTGAAAAGTCAAAGCTTAATCTTGTAATGAGAAATAATATTAATGGTGACTTTTCCATAGTAGAAAAGATATCTGAGTTAAAGCCAGGAGCATTTATTAATATTAATTGGAATAAAAAAAATCTTATGCTTCCATATTCTCTAAGGAAAGATTATATTTCTTTTACAGATAAAAAATGGGACTGGAGGTACCAATTTAATAAGGACGGATCCGCTGATATTAATAATCCTTCTTTATACGAATTACTTCCTTCAGGAAAAGTTAAAGCACATTACTGTCAATCAGAAGATAAAAGTTCTAACTTATAATTTCAAGATAAAATATTATAGTTTTTTAACTTCTGAACTTCTTTGTAAAGATGAACAATCCTATAAACCAAGAAAGTATTTCAAGATATGTAAAACTTAAAGATTACAAAGTTTTTGATTATGAAATTCCAGAAATCTTTTTGGACTTCGTAATTAAGAAAAATCTTGTAAACGTTACGACGAAACTAAAATTGGTAAAAACAAATAAGAATACAAGAAATCTAATCCTTGATGGCACGGATATATTTATTAAAAAATTATTTATAGATGACTCACTACTAGAAGAGGAAAACTACGAACAGCAAAAAAATAACTTAAAAATTAAAAATATAAATAAAGATAATTTTTTATTAAAAATAGAAGGAATAATTAAACCAAAGGAAAATATATCCCTTTTAGGAATGTATGAGAGTAATGGAATTATAACTACGCAATGTGAGGCAGAAGGATTTAGAAGAATAAGTTTTCACTCTGATAGGCCTGATATTCTAAGCAAATACACCGTGAGAATTGAGGCCGACAAGAATGATTATCCTGTTATGCTTTCAAATGGTAACGTCGTAAAAGAAAATGATCTTAAAAATAATCGACATGAAATAATTTGGGAAGACCCATATCCAAAACCCTCATATCTATTTGCATTGGTAGCGGGTAAACTTAATTGTGTAAAAGATAATTTCACAACAAAATCGAATAAAAAAGTAAAAATAAATATTTATGTTGAGTATGGCGATGAAAAATATGTCCAACATGCAATAAGTTCCTTACAGAAATCTATGAGATGGGACGAAGATAAATATAACCTTGAATACGATTTGTCATTGTTCAATATAGTTGCAATTAGGCACTTTAATATGGGAGCAATGGAAAATAAAAGTCTCAATATTTTCAACTCAAAACTAATACTCGCTAATTCTGAAACAACAACTGATCAGGAATTAGAGAGAATAGAGGGTGTGATCGCCCATGAATACTTCCATAATTGGACGGGTAATAGAGTAACTTGTAGGGATTGGTTTCAATTATCTCTTAAAGAGGGTTTAACAGTATTCAGAGATCAACAGTTCACAGCAGACCTTCATAATCATGAAATCAAGAGACTTGAGGATGCAAAATTTCTTAGAGGGAATCAATTTAGAGAGGATTCTGGTCCAACATCGCATCCTGTAATGCCAGAAAGATACAAAGAAATAGACAATTTCTACACGACCACGATATACGAAAAAGGATCAGAAATAATTAGAATGCTCAACAATCTTGTAAAAGATGAAAATTTCTTAAAAGGATTTAGTAATTACATTTCAACATATGATGGTAAGGCAGCAACAATAGACCAATTTGTCGATAAAATTTTAGAGCATAATAATGAAATCGATCCTGAAGAATTTAAAGTCTGGTACAAGCAAAATGGCACACCAAAAGTTAAATTCAAGAGAATCTGGGATCAAACAGACGAAAAACTTACAATTCAAGCATCTCAAAGTAATCCAATAAAGAACAACCCATATAATGATTTACCTCTAATAATTCCTATAAATCTGGCTATATTTTTCGGAGACAATAAAAGAATAGAAAAAACAGTTGTTTTAAAAACAAAAAAACAAGAATTTATTTTTAGGAATGTTAGATCTAACCTCAAAATTCCTTTTGTAACTTATTTTCGCGAATTCTCTTCACCAGTTGAGTGGGAATCTGACACTACCTTGCATGAAAAATTTTTAATCTTAAAATATGAAAAAGATTTTTTTACACTATCTAATACTCTAAGAGAATTATTTAAAAAAATCATTTTATGCAGATTAGATGAAAAGCCAGATCACAAGGTTGAAAATATATTAATCAGCAATTTAATATCATTTATAAAAAATAAAGATATAAATTTGTCTCTTCTATCAGAATTACTATGTATTCCGACATTTGCTGAAATTGAATCAGAGATAAAAAATATAGACCCTTTAAAGATATATAAAATTATTGACGAATTAAATCATTTATTCGGTACCAGATTAAAAGAAGAATTAAATTTTAAGCTTCAAGAAATAGAGAAAAATCTAGATAAAGTTTGGCCAGAAGGTAAAAATGAAAGAAAACTAATCGAAACTATTTGGAAACTACTCTTGCACAGTAATGATGAGGAAATTAAATGCAAAATAATTAATTATGTCGATAGTAATTCGATGACGTTAGCAAAAGCTGCATTGAATTCTTTCAGTAGAATTAATTGTCCCGAAAGAAAAATTATTTCAAATATATTCTTCAATAAATGGAAAAATAATAGTGTCGTTTTGGATAGTTGGTTCTCATTCAATGCATCTATAGAAATTGATGAAAAAACAAATAGCATTGAAAAATTATTTCAAAATAAGTTTTTTGATTCAAAATCACCTAACACTTTAAGAGCTATATTAAATACATTCGTAACAAGAAATAGTACTTTTCATGCAATCGATGGTTCTGGTTATAAATATATTGCAAAAAAGATAATTGAATTTGATAAATTAAATCCAATAGTAATTTCCCGTTTTGTAAAAGTATTTAGTAGATATAATTTTTATTCAGAACCTTACAAAAGTAATATGATAGAAACAATAAAGCAGATTAAAAAAAATAAACTATCAAAAAATACTAAAGAAGTTTTAGATGCAATAATAGAGTAATTTTTTGAAGATATTTAATTAAATTTAATAATAACAATTGTAAATATTAATAATAAAATAAATATAATATATTTATTAATAAAAATATAATCAAATACATTTTTATTATTATCTTTATTCCACTTTTTATTTACATATTCCTTAGTTATAAATTTATTAGGTCTACCACAATATAAACATGTTGGGGAAGTGTTTAAAATTAAATTTTTACATTGGGGGCACTTTTTTTTTTCCATAATTTAATTTTACTGAATAAAATTGAAATCAGAAACAACAAACAGAATAAGTAATTTAAATTTTATTTATTATATTTTGGTTAATTAAATATCATTGCAAAAAAAAAATTGACTCTAACTATTTAAAAAAATTCAATAGAATGAAAAATTATTATTTGGTTTGAAATGTTTGCTATTGCACTTGGAATGTCCCCTATCGAAAAAATCACTGTTGCGATATCTGCTTCAATTTTTATAATCGCCTTTACATGGGTCTCGATTAAGGGAGATTTAAGAAAACTTGCTAATGAACTTATTGAAGATAATGAAAAAAATCAGGATAATTAAAAAAATCTTTAATCCTACTTTGCATGCAAAGTAGGATAATCAATAATATGCCTAATTTCTTTTAGAGAAGAACCATAGATTTTTTCACCATTTATGTGAACACCAATCCATTTTTCTTTTTGATTAATAAAATAACTTTTAGTAATATCCCTCTCGAGACAGTCTTTATTATCCCAATTTAAAGTTATATCCCAACCTTTATAATTTTCTATCATTGAGAAAGAGGAAACATACTCAAATAATACCCATAGAGACATAGAACAAAAACAAAGGAAATAAGTATTTTTTTCGTTATTTTTATTTAATATTTAGGTAGTACTGACTTTTATTTTAAGAGCAGCTTCATCTGCATTCTTTCTAGCCAAATTAATATCAGAATTTGATGAGAGAACAACTCCCATTCTTCTGCCTTTTCTGGAAACTGGTTTGCCAAATATGAGCACTTTGGTCTTTTCAAACTCTAATGCTTCATTAAGACCCTTATAAATAGGATTTAAATACTCTTGGTTAGAGAGTATAACTCTGGTTGCAGAGGGTTCTATTAGATATATACGAGGTATTGGTAAATTCAAAAAAGCCCTTAGATGTAATTCAAATTCATTAATATTTTGACTAACTACTGTAACCATACCAGTGTCGTGTGGTCTTGGAGATAATTCTGAAAATATAACCTCACTTCCTTTTATAAAAAATTCTACTCCGTATAATCCAGCTCCATTAAGGTTATTTAATATTCTACTTGTCATTTTCTTAGCTTCAATAATTAAGGACTCCTTAATCTCTAAAGGTTGCCAACTACATTGATAGTCTCCATTTGATTGAAGATGTCCAATTGGTAAACAAAAAATATTTTCACCATTTTCTTTTCTTACAGTAAGAAGTGTAAACTCACAATCAAAATTAATAAATTCTTCAATAATTACACCTTTAACCTTTCCTCTTGAATTTGCTTGCGCCTGCTTCCAAGCATTTTGTAAATCATTTTTTGTTTCAACCAAACTCTGCCCTTTTCCAGAAGAGCTCATTAAAGGCTTAAGTAAAAGTGGGAATCCAATTTCGTCAGCTTTTTTTTCTAAATCATCAAATTCAAAAATGTATTCAAACTTTGCAGTTTTTATTTTTAAATCTTTAGAAGCTAAGTCTCTAATTTTATCTCTATTCATTGTAATTTCTACAGTTCTGGCGTTGGGAACAATATTGAATCCTTCATCCTCGAGTTCTTTTAGAGCTTCAATTGAAAGTGCCTCTATTTCTGGGACAACATAATCAGGCTTAAATTCTTTTATAACATTTTTTAAAATGTTTTTATCTCCCATATCAATTACTCTTGAATAATCAGCAACTTGCATTGCAGGAGCTTTTTCATATCGATCAATTGCAACAACTTCTAATCCTAATCTTTTGGATTCTATTACTAATTCTTTTCCAAGCTCGCCACTCCCAAGTAATAAAATTCTCTTTTTAGAAAAAAATGATTCTTTCATATATATAAAACTTATTCCTCATCATCAGAAGGTTGTGAAGATGTATCATCTGTAATTTTTTTATCTTTAGAATAACTAAATAAGATATTTCTACCAAACCAATTTTGACTTCGCATGCTATTAGTTATTGATCTTGAAATTGCTCCTAAAAAAAAGATTCCAATTATTGCCCAAATAATTCTTTCTAAAGCAATTGCAGGTGAAAAACCTTGACCGGAATTAATAATTTCAGTAAGTGGGTCTAAAGGGTCCAAATTTAAACTGATTAATAATATTAATTATAAATGGTTAAATAGATGAAAAATTAAAACTTATAAAAGAAATAACCAAAACTACCATATAAATTAAACACAATAAAGTCTATACAATGCTATCTTCAAAGGGTAATTTTTTTTAGACATGCAAGTTGACGTACAAAATACTACTGTTCTTTCCGCAGACGGATCATCAATAAAACTAGGTGAATATTCAGGGGAGGTAATTTTAATTGTGAATGTAGCTAGTTATTGCGGAAATACTGTTCAGTATGAGGATCTTCAAAAGCTACATGATTTATATTCAAGCAAAGGCTTAAGAATACTTGCATTCCCATGTAATGATTTCGGAAAACAAGAACCAGACTCTCTTTCAGAAATAAAAGATTTTTGCACAACAAAATATGGAGTCAAGTTTGAAATTTATGAAAAAGTTCATGCAAAAGGCAACACCACAGAACCATACACAACCCTTAATAAAGTTGAACCTGAAGGAGATGTTGAATGGAATTTCGAGAAGTTTCTGATAGGGAAAGATAGTAAAGTAATTGCAAGATTCAAGCCAGGTGTTAAACCGTTTGACGAAAACTTAATAGCAGCTATAGAAGTAGCTTTAGATTCATAACAACCTTGTTGTAATTTAAATTAAAATATTAAAAATAAAGAGTATTTTTATTTAATTAAAAAATAAGCAAATTATTTTAAAATTTCCTTTTTTTAGGATCCAAGCTTGTCTAGTATTCTTTAATTTATTTTAAATCTTATTTATTATCAGAATCAACTTCTACGTCTATTATTTCATCTTTAACAGTTCTTTTTTTAGGTTTAATTGATTTTACTTCTGGCTCTATTGTTTCTTCTTTAACTTCACTTTCTTCTGATTCCTCTGGTTTTTCTTCTGACTCTACTGTTTCTTCTTTAACTTCACTTTCTTCTGATTCATCTGGTTTTTCTTCTGACTCTACTGTCTCTTCTTTAATTTCACTTTCTTCTGATTCCTCTGGTTTTTCTTCTGACTCTACTGTCTCTTCTTTAATTTCACTTTCTTCTGATTCCTCTGGTTTTTCTTCTGACTCTACTGTTTCTTCTTTAACTTCACTTTCTTCTGATTCCTCTGGTTTTTCTTCTGACTCTACTGTTTCTTCTTTAACTTCACTTTCTTCTGGTCCCTCTGGTTTTTCTTTTGAATTCTCTAAGCTTTGATCTTCATCTTTACTTAATAGGAACTTTAATAGTTTTTTTAATAATAAGAAACCTTTTTCAACTCTTTTTGGACCTAAAATTGAAAGCAAAATTACTAATATTATGAATATTTCAGGTGAATTTAAACCTAATAGTTTCATAAAATTTCATATTCTATTTATATTTTAGTACATGGTAAAAATTTAATCTAATTATTCTCAAAAGTTGGTAAATAGAGTTCCCTATTTGATGCAATTAAACCTTCTTCTTTAAAAAAAATCTCTAGGTCTTTTAGATCATTTATATCTACAAATTCACCACAATTATCTATTATATTATTATGAGTGAAATTCCATAAATCAGCCAAATATTCGTCATCATCTGGAAATGCTACAAATTTCAAATATGTATTATTCAAAGCATATTCACTAGCAAAATCAGAATCTAAACCTTCCCTCTTAGCATCACAAAAAACTTTGGCAAATCTTTTGCCTACAGAAGTTTGAGCACTTGATAAATCTAAATTACCTTGAATAGCATTTACATTTATTGGTGCAATAAAAATAATTATTGGAAGAAAAATAGATACTAATATAAACAAGAAAAAATTTCCTTTATAAATTTCAACTCAACATAAACTAGCAAAAAAAGTAATCAATTAGGCCTATTTAAGTAAAAGCACTTATTATAAATCAAGAAATAAATAGAAAAAATAAAATCAGCTCCATATCTGAATTTATAATAAAAAAAGATTAAATATATTTAAAATTATATGTCTTCAAATATAAGGCTAAAAGGAAGGGGAGTTAACAGGATAATTACGAGTAAGGTCATGCTATCGCCATTGGCAGGAGTTACAGATAACATTTTTAGACGACTTGTACGTAAATGGGCCCCAAACTCTTTACTTTTTACAGAAATGATAAATGCCACAAGTCTTAAAAAAGGATATGGCACTCAAAAAATCAATCAAATAGATTTAGAAGAAGGTCCAATTGGAGTACAAATATTTGATAATAGGCCATATGCTGTTTCTGAAGCTGCGAAACAAGCTGAGGACTCTGGAGCTTTCTTAATTGATATAAATATGGGATGTCCAGTAAAAAAAATTGCAAAGAAAGGTGGAGGCAGTGCCTTAATTAAAGACCGAAAACTTGCTATAGAATTAGTCAAAAATGTTGTAAAAGCTGTTAGTGTTCCAGTAACAGTAAAAACACGACTCGGATGGGATAGTAAAGAAGAAAATATAGAGGATTTCTTATTTAAACTTCAAGATGCGGGAGCAACGATGATCACACTTCATGGAAGAACTAGAAAACAGGGTTTTTCAGGAAATTCAGATTGGGAAATGATCGGGAGACTTAAAAAGTTATTGGAAATTCCAGTAATTGCTAATGGAGATATCAAAAATCCAGATGACGCACTTAATTGTTTAAAAAAAACAAATGCTGATGGTGTAATGATTGGACGAGGAATTTTAGGATCCCCATGGAAAATAGGAGAAATAGATTATGCCCTTAGAGATAATAAAAATTTTAAAGAACCAAACACAGAAGAAAAACTATATTTAATTATTGAGCATCTTGATGAATTAATAAAAGAAAAAGGAGATCATGGATTGCTAATTGCAAGGAAACATATCTCATGGACATGCAAAGACTTTAAAGGAGCATCAAATTTGAGAAATAACTTGGTTAGAGCTGTTGATAAAAATGAAGTTAAAAATTTGATAATTAAAATGATTAAAACTTTGAATAATGAAAAAAATAGATTAGCTTAAAACAAATTTATTTTTTTAATGAAAATTATTAGTAAAGAAACAAGTAAAAGAGTTTGTGATCACATGAACAATGATCACATAGATTCAGTGCACAAATATCTTATTCATTATGGGAAGATATCAAAATTTGAGAATGCTTATATGGAAGAAATTAATAATAGTTTTATAAAAATCAATTACGATGGCCAATCAGCAATTATCAATTTTAAAAATGAAATATCTGAAGAAGAAATTCATTCAACTTTAGTATCAATGATTAAAGACATAAAAAAATAAAATAATTTATAAAAAAATTCTAATTTTTATTTTCATAGTAATCAGTTATCTTTTTACATTCTTCAAATGAAAGCATGCTCAATCTAGATGTGGCTTTTATTTTTAGAATTGCACAAACAGCTAATAAATCAGAGCTATCTAAATTAAGTGCTTCAGAAAGTTCTAGGACCCTAAGACCTTTCATTAGTATTAAAATATCTTTTCTACATTATCAAGAACCTTAAAATCAATGGGCTGCATTTTTTCCTAAACCTGCAACGAATGGAAAAGTTTGTTCATCACCAAATATATCTTCTACCGAAGAATTAGAAATATTAGTTTTTTTATTATCAGGCTTAATTTCTTTAATTTCATTAGAAATATTATCTTTAATGTTATTTTCAATTTCTTTTGCTAATAAATTATTCGTATTAGAAAATATTGAAAAAACTAATACACATAAAAACAAAATAATTCTTTTCATAAAAAAAATTTATCTAATACTATTGTTATATGCCAATAGAGTCATTTAGAAAAACAAGATAATTTTAAAACAAATCTATATAAATCAAAATCAAAAAATATTCATCTTCCCAACTTATTTCTATTTTTAAATCTAATTAAAAAATAAAGACCTAGTAACAATAGAATTGCCAAGGAGTACTGATTAAGAAAAACATAAACCATATAGACGAGAAAGGGGAATAAGCAGGCCCTTTTGAAATTTAATTTCTGTTCCCTTGACATATTTTTCCAATTTAAATATTCTTCCCATTGAAAAATCTTCTTCATTTTTCTACTTCTATTTTTACGATTAAACATAACTTTATAAATATAGTTTTGATGAATCTTATGTTAATAAACAAAATTAATCTACAATATCAAAATAAGTTTTTTCATTGAATAAAAATATTTTTTAAATAAAAGATGAACTCAAAACCAGTTTGGAAAATAGAAAAAATTGTTTTACCTCAACATGCAGATCATGCAGGCGTAATGTGGCACGGTAAATATTTTAATTGGCTTGAAGAAAGCCGAATAAATGCACTTTCAGAAGTAGGCATAAGTTATTTCGAACTAACTAAAAATGGCTTAGATTTACCTTTAATCAATACTTCAATAAAATATAAATCTCCTTTATTCCTTGGTGAAAAAATAATCATCGAGAGTGAATTCAACATTGATAAAAGTCCTAGGATTAATGTAATTTCAAAATTTCTTAACAAGAAAAATGAAATCTTAACGATTGCTGAAGTCAATTTAGTCTTAATAAGTAAACTGAATTTCTCTATAATAAGAAAAAGGCCAGATTTCCTATCGGAAGCCTTTAGTAAGTTAAACGGTTGAAATTATTATCCGCCAATTGAATGATTTATTAAATAATTAATTATGAATATATTTCAAGTTATTGATTCTTATCAATTTGAGATGGAATCAAGATATCAAGAAAAATCAATGCTTACAAATCTTTTTACAGAGCACAAATTTATAGGTTGGTTAGGGTTGTTCATAGTATTTTTCTCTATCTTTGCAATTTTTGTTTTTCAATTTCTTGAGTGGGAAAGTAATGACAATAATAAAAGTTAAGAAGATTTAATGCTTATAATTCAACTGAATGACTTAAAAAATGGCTATCTACTTAAAAATAACTAACCCTACAGAGGTTGTAAAAAAAAAGACCTCAAAATGGCTTACAGATATTACACCTGAAAGAATTGATAGAAAGTTGGTCGAGGATGAAGTTATAAAAGGCATTATCGAGCAATTAACATTAGAAGGGATAAAAGGAGAAATATCAGCAATTAATGGGTTTGAAGTAAATGAATCTTCAGTAATAACAAAAAATAATTTTGTTATTAGAAAAACAAAAACTTTTTAGATCGAAAATAAAATCTTAGATGAAAATTTTTTTTATTTTAATTATTTTTATCATTCTTTTAATTTTTATAATTGCAAGAAATTATCAAATTAAAAAGAAAAAGTTTAAATTAAATAATGCCTTAAATTCCAATTTCTTTATTCAAACAATTAATAATTTAATAGAAGAAAACAAATACAATTTGTTAGAGGAGAGGATCAGATTAAGGGAAATAGATGCCTACGGTAACGAGGACTATAAAAAATGGATTGGCAATCCACCTCTTGATGAAAAAGCTATTGAGAAAAATATATTAAATGGATCCAAACGATTTAAAGAGGGAATACCATACTTCTGGGAGAAAGTAATTTTAAAAAAATTTGGCAGTATGGAATTATTTTTCGATAAGTGGAGATCATATTGTAATGAAAATCCTACTATTGATGATGAGATAATTGGATCTATTAGAAAGCTAGAGACTGAAGATTGGTTTGTATTCATAGCAAGTCAAATAGAGAAATCATGCTTAAACCTAATAGAAAAAAACTACTCAAGTAAAAACAAGGGAAACTACAAAAAAGGTATTAGATTTGAAAATCATTGTATGCAAATTCTCAAACAAAATGGCTGGGAAGTAAAAGAAACCCCTAATACAGGAGATCAAGGGGTTGACTTAATTGCGTCAATAAAAGATTTGAGAATATGTATTCAATGCAAAGATCATGAAAAAGCTATTGGAAATAAAGCAGTTCAGGAAATTTCAGCTGGTAAATTATTTTGGAAAGGGACACATGCAATAATAGTCTCAAAATCTGGCTTTACAAAGTCTGCTCATCAACTAGCAAAATCAAATAAAGTGGAACTAATCAATGAATATCAATTAAAAGATTTAGAAAAGTTTATTGTTTAAACAGTTTATATCAATTGTGTTAAGCCTTCTTTGTAAAGCAAAAGTGTTGTAAAAATTCCTGAGGCCCACATTAAACCTCTAGCTGTTGGGATATTAAATACATATGCACCAATATATAAAAAACGAAAAATAGGATGAATCAATGCTGCAATTATTGCAATATTAGAGTCAGTTAAAGAAATCAAACAAAGAAGACATGCTGGTGCATGTAGAGAAATACTTTCCCAACAATTTTGATGACACCAAACTGCTCTTTTTCCAAAAGAAGGTAATTCATCGAATAAAGCCCTTGGAGCAGACATATTTTCAACAGAATATCCCGCTTTAACTCGCCCTATAGTTAATGGAATAATTGATAATAAAACAACACCAACTGATAGACAAAGGCTCCAGGCAAAAGCTACTTGCATATGATTTAAATAATATTATTAGCTTAATAATTGAAGCTCGTTATCGTGATAAATGAAAAATCATTACCATAGATAAAAATTTGCAAAAAATGCTGTAATTTATTTTAAAAAACTTTTATGGATATTTCAAAGATAGTTTTAATTTTTGCTTTAAGTTTACTAATATATTTTGCTTTTCTGTTTTTAGGATTTTTTCTTAAGAATAAAAATCTAAAGGCACAGAATCTAAAAAAAGAAGAATAGATTGTTAATTCCACGAAATTTACTATTTTCTAAATGTTTTTATATCTTTTTGGATATATTTCATGGAAATAAAATTTGATCCTAATAATAATAAGGGATATTTGAAATTCAATAAGACAGTTGCTGGTATATGAAAAAATTTTATAAGTTTTTTAAAAGTTTTATATTTATATCACTTTGGCTTATTTTATCTTCATTTTTAACCCAATATTGGAATACCTTTCATTGGGAATATATTTACTTAAACTTCAGAATTATATTTGATAAAGAATTTTGGTTTGTTGTAGAAAAAATTCTTTTAGGATTTGATATTGGTTACTGGTTAGAAGAAGCACTAAAATTCTTAAGTTATGAAATACCTAAAGAATCTTTTAAATATTTACCAATTTATTTCGTATTAAAGACTATATGGATAAAGAATTAATTTATTTTTTTAATAGATTTTAATAAATTCCTTAAAATTCTTGAATAAAGTAGGTGAATTTATTTTTCTTAAAACAAATAATGTTCCTTTATCACCTCTGCAGATTCTAAGCTTATTACTTAAATAAGTTATCTCTAACCAACCTAATTGTTCATTTTTTATTTCTTTCATAGCCTTTATATTTTTTCTTCCGAATTTAGGACCTATAACACCAGCATGTGTAAATTTGACCCCAATTTTTTTTTCATTTATGTAATTAAGTCTTAATAAAATACCAGTACCAATAATTGATTTTATTCCTTTAGGTTTAAGTAAATTAAGACCAGACAAATTAAAGGGATCAAGAATTTGAAGATTATCAATAAAAGGAGAATATTTTAAAAAGGGACTATTAGAACTACTCCACCTAAGCTCCCAAACACCCTGTAAATCATTTTTACCTTTCCTAAAGGAAAAATTATGATCAATTTCAAGTTGTTCGGCAATAGTCTGTATACTCTCTGAATTTGGAGATTTAAGAAGTAAATTTAATAAATCATCTTCGGATTCCATTTAATAACCGCTGAGTATATAGCTAAGGATTAATACTTACCTCAATGTGCTATATTCTACCCAGAATATGTTGGTTTGATGACAAAGAGCTATTGGCTAAAGAAAATTTCAATTCCAAATGCTGATTTATTTCTGGAATATATAAGGACAGTATTACCTTGGATTAAATCTGTGGGAGGAGTAATCGTAAAAAGAGATTTGATACAAGAATCAACCTCAAATGAATGGGACGGAGGTCAGCTTGGATTAGTAATTGAATTCGAATCAAAATTTGCTGCTAAAAAAGCATTTTATTCTGAAGTATTTCAAAAATATCTTCAGTCCAGAGATTTAATGGAACTAGTTACTATAAGTACTCTCTAAAAAATCAACCAATAGCGATCTCACACAAACAACTTATAAGTATTTATTACTATTAAATTATTTATGTAATATTTATAACTTCACTAGCGATAATATATTTTGCAAAATTTAATTGTAAAAGTAATCCGTTAGTCAAATGAACTATTCAACAGAAAAAGATGATTATTTGATGACAACCCCATATACAAAAAAAATTCAGCAAAAATTTGAAAAGGTTAAATCTTTTTTAGAGCAAAATGGATTTAATCCTTCATCAGAGAGCTTAATGCAAGATATAGTAAGTTCAGAAGAATATATCGCTAGAAAAGGCTTATAAAATATCAGAATATATTCAGAGTCCTTAAATAATAAAAACCGCCTATTAGAAAAGGTAACAATATTCCAATAAATAAAAAAATGGATTTCTTTGATTCGCCTTCTGATATGGGATTAATTTCTGGTTCAATTGCGAAACCATTCTGCCTACCACCGCTTTCGGTTGTATAACCTTTTTTATTCATAAGAAAAATAATCTATGCAGATTATCTCATGTAAAAACTTATTTAAAAAAATTTTTTACAATTAGAATTAAACGAATTTTTAGATCTATTAATTGATTTCAATCTGAGATTTCAATTTAGCAGCTTTCTTTAAAAGACCTACAACTTCCTTGCGGCCGTTAGCAAACTCAGCCTTGTTGAGTAACTCACTATATTTTTTTGTGATTTCTCTATGGTTCATTTTCAATATTAACTATCATTAATTATAAAGTTACTAAATTAAGTTTTTGTATAAAGGATATCAAAAATGAGTTTAAGTACCTTTAACTATTTAAACCAACCTTTTTTCTTTGGTTTAATCTCTTCTTTAATAACTTCTTTTTTTCTCCCAAATAATCCCTTTTTTTGGACTGGCAAATTCTCTTCAACAGGTTTAGATTTTCTGTTAAATAACCCTTTTTTAGGTTCCTTTTTAATTGATTCTTTTGTTTTGGAAATCTTTGTTTTTTTAGGATTTAATTTTGTATTTTTGGGTTTGCTATCTGCAAATAAAGTTTGATATACAAAAAAACCAAAAACAGCAAAGAAGCCTAATGCCTGAACTAGAGCAGTTCCAAGATTATCAAACATTTAGGCCTCAACTTTGTATAGTGATTCTTTTTCTTTCGTATCTATACATTTTTTATCATCAGAAAAGCATTCGATTTCTGCCTTCTTCTCAGTATGAGAACTGCAGCCTCCTGCATTTGCATTAGACATTGAAAATAAAGTTAGTACCCCTAAAATTAAGGCACATGAGGTGTTAATCAGTTTCATAAGTTTTATTTTTATTATGGAAAAATAATTTCGCAATTGCGAAGATAATCTTCTCTTCTGCTAAAAGTATCCCCTTTTTTTATATCTATTTGTAGAAATTAACTAAATCGATAATTAATATTGCTAGTAATGAAAAACCTAAAATGAAAGGTAAATAAGGATATTTATTTAAAATTTGGTTTAGTTGATTTTTCGATGTTTGTTTTTCCTTTTTCTTTTCTCTAGGCGGTAAGCCTAATTCTTCCCTTCTCTTGGCTTCTCCCATATTTTTTTTAAACTACTTAAGACTATCTTATATACTTGTTAGTGGTAGTGTATTGTTTTAGATTTGAATTATTAACGGTTAATTTAGTTTGAATTTTGGATATATTAAAAATATAAAAAAAATTACATGATAGAAGTAGTTTGGTCAGTAAATATAATGATTGCAATTCTGATTATTGGTGTTGCCTGGGTTCTTTATTACATATTTACTTATGATCAAAAATTTACTTCCTAGATAAATGTCAGATAAAGATCTAAGTAATTTTCTAAAAAAAATAGAGCAACTTAATCAAATTGCTGAGCTAATAAAAAATAATCCTAGTAAAAAGTTATCCCTTTCAAAATGCGAGAATCATGATGAAGTAATTAAATTAACTACTGAATGGGGTTTTGACATTGGTAAAAGGTGGGGAGAATATTAATTGATTTTATTACCAGCATTATTAAAATTGCCATCAACTTCAAATTAAATTCCTAAGATTGATTAGTATTTCTTGTATTGGAGTTATGAAAGAAATTGGAGAGATAAAGTCAAATATATATAAAATAGCTGCTGTTACAGATAGAGGTCAAAGATTAAATAAATTAATTTCTCCGATGTATGAGGAAAAAGCTAATGAAATGGATGAATTTATTGATGCTCTAAAAGACTTTAATTTTGAAATATCAGAAAAATTATTGTCTGGAGAGTGGGAATTGATTTTTTCTAATGTTGAATTATTTCGAAGTTCTCCATTTTTCCTTGCTATTGAAAAGGCATTAAATGATGAATTTAAAAGTAATCTTTTTTTTAAATTACATCAGTTGCAAGTAGGATCCTTTGGTATATCAACTATTGGAAGAATTGCTCAAAAGATTGATTTTGACAAAAAAGAATTTATATCTACTTTTGACACTACAATATTTGGGCTCACAACAATTCCTATCTTAGGTTGGTTCAAATTGTTGCCTACTTTTGGTGGAAGAGTAATTACCTTAGCAAGTGATTTAGTTTTAAGAAATAATTTACTTGAAATGAACTTACAAAAGACAAAAGTTTCCAAAGTTGATGGACTTAATAAGATTCCATTATTTAGTGAATTACTTATGGATAGATGGTATCCAGTTAAAGAGGTATGGAATAAGTTACCTTGGAATAAAGAATCCCCAAATTGCCAGGTTTCAATTGTATATTTAGACGAAGAAATGAGAATTATGCAGGATATGTATGGGTCTATTTTTATTTATATAAGGCCTTCAATTTCCTTGTTGAATTCAAATAAAATCTAAATATTAATTAAAAGACTGACTAATATTTTTAGTAATTTATAGAATAAATCCATTAAAAATTTATTTTAAAGATTAATTAACAAAAACATCTCACAACTTAAATACAAATAGGTTAAGTTCATATTGAACATTTTTTTATTATGCTTAGAAATCAAGAAAAAATTCAGTTGTTAGAGGAATATTCCTAATAGGAGGATGGGGCTTAGGTCTAGATAGATTCTACGAAGGAGATAAAAAAGGTGGTTTTTTATCAATCATTGGTTGGAGTATCACATTTTTTAGCTTTATTTTTCTTAAATGTTCAGGGTATGAATATGTTGAGGATGTAAAAAATTATTCAGATTATTCCCCTAACCCTTTAATAGTTTTCCCTTTACTGGCAGCAGCATATGGTGGCTTTCTCATAATTAAGAAGGCATTTAGATTAGCAAAGCAATTTGAGAATGCTGAATAATAATACCAACAGACAAATTCAAGATAATAATCCTGATCCTTTTAAATAAAATTTAAATAAAAGAATTACTAAAAGATTTACTATTGCTAAGGCTACTAAACCATTTCTGTTTTTAACATCTAATTTCTTGACTAAATTAGAAAGATAAACGACTGGATTTTCTGGCTCTTTATTATCCAAATTTTATTTAAATATTAATTTGACAAGAAAATATCACAGTTTCATTTGAAGAATCAAAATTGTAAAGATGAATATCCAAAAAGTAAAAATTAATTTCTAACCCATAATTCCTGCATTTCTTAAAAACGCTTTACCCATATTGCCAATTACAAAAAATAGAGACAAATTAATTAAAAGGATTATTAATAATGCCAACATTTTATAGTTTGGATTAGTTGAAATGCCATCAAATCCATTATTAAGAAATCTTTTAAAAAGTGATTTGTCAATTTTTAGTTTTTGTTGCTCAGAATCAAGTTTTACTTTTTCTTCTGAAGAATCTTGATTGCTTGCTTTCTCTAGAAATTCTGTAAATGCCGCAACATTTACTTCTTTTTTATTCCCCTCATTAAGATCTTTATTGTCTTCATTCAAATTGGGGGCTGATTCGATTGAATTATTTTCATCAGGATTAAGTTTTGAATCTTCCAAATTAGTATTAAATGCTAGGAGTATATTACACTATAAAAAAAACCCACTCGATCAATTGAAGAGAGGGTTAGCTAAGGTTAAAGTTCTTTCATAAATTATAATTTATTTTAATTAAATTTGCGGTTGTAGCATAATGAAGTTTTAATTTAGATTAAATTCAAGATGATTTTCTTTAATTCATATGTTAGATGCGAATACTAAAAAAGCATGTAAAGATAATCCCTCAATAAGAGAAATTAAAATTAGAAATATAGAACATGCTATTGAACAAGCAGAATTGATGATAAAAGAATCAAAAATGAGCCAAGAAGAATTAATCTTCTTAAAAAGAAAAATATCGGACTCAAGACAGGATTTAGAGATACTTTATTTAATGAAAATTCAATGAATATAAATTTGTTAATCTTTAAAAAGGATTGAATTTTTGCAAAGAAAATTAATTTGTATATTTGAAGACTAATAAAGTTTAAAGGGAATGTAAAAATTTTTTTAAAGGTTCTAGTTATGTCTAAAAATAATCTATATATACCTATAAAGGTTGTTCCATACATATTCATATCACTTACTGCTATTGCAATAACAGCAGCTACATATGTAATTACTTAGTTCTATCTGCTATGTAAAGTTTTTAGATATTAAATAAATTAAAATATTTGTAATAAATAATTATATGAATAAAGTCAAAATAGCAATTTTTACAATATCAATAATAATATTTTCCCTTATAGGGATTAAAAAATTATTTTATATAAATCAAGTTAGAGATTTAAGAAATAAAGAAGAATCATTCTTAAATGAATCTATACGTGTTTTAAATGAATGTTTCGATCTAGAAAATAAAAATAAAAGAACTCTTAATAAATCAATTGAATTAATTGAGTATTGCTTAGAGGAATATGGATATAAGAACTGATTTCAAAACTTGAATGATGAATTTCCTTAATACTCCATTAATATACAAATAAAAAATTTCTAATCAATATTCTTTATGTTCAGTAATTTTTTATTAAAAATATTCTCCTAATTTAATTTTTTTAAAATGACTAAAGTGAAATGCTCTTATTTAGGAAATTTAAACTGTGAGGCTATTCATCTACAATCTGGAAGTCTTATTAGAACGGATGCACCTTTAGATCACTGTGGTAAAGGTGAAAGTTTTTCCCCAACTGATTTATTAGCGACATCTCTAGGTACTTGCCTGCTAACCATTATGGCAATCAAAGCTAAACCTAAAGGATTTGATTTGAAAGGTATATATTTAAATATTGAAAAACTAATGACACAAAATAGCGAGAGGAAGATAAAAAAACTAAAAATAGATATTTTTATACCAGAGAGCACTTCTAATGAAACTATTGATTTCTTAAAAAAAGCTTCCAAAGAATGTCCAGTTACAAGAAATTTATCTCAAGAAATAGATATTAAAATTTGTTGGCATCATGAATAAATCTCAAACATATTAATTACATAAGAAATAATGAAATACTTTATTGGAATAGTCATTCTTTTATCTGGAATATATATAATCACAGACTTGGCATTAAAGACTAGGTATACAAGAAAAAGACTTTCAAAAGGGAAAAAATAAATCACAAAAATTTTAATAATGGAGATAAAGGAAATAGATTTATTTAAGTTTTATTTATTCACTATTCTTTGATCAATCAAACTAATCAAAGGGATCATGAAATTTACATTTATTCCAACAGTACACCATGTATAAATAATAAGAAAAAATATTTTTATAAATAAATTAGGGGGTAAGGTCAAAAATATTTTGAAAAACCCTCCAATGAATAATACCAATATTCCAATTTGAAAAACACCTTTGATTATCCATTTAAGTCCATATTTTTTAATGTTTATAAAAAACCAGAAAAAAACAAAACTAGATAACAATAAATATATAAAATTTATGATCATCTTTTTAGAGAAAATCTAATAAATTTGCCATTATCGAGGCATGATGATAATTATCACTTTTTTATCGGCTAATTTTTTTTAAAAAAGGAAAAGTTATACAAAAAAAAATAAATTATTATTTTTTACTTTTTATCTTAAAACATTTTCGATTTTAGTAAATCAACTCTTTTTTGATTCACTCCCAAATCACTTTCTCCAACTCTTGATTCTGATCTTATTGACAAGATGTTTGAATTAGGAAGAAAGGATACTTCTAAATCGTCTACATACTTCATCCATTTACTAGTTGCTTCAGCATGTAGATAATCGCCATCAATCTCCACAATCTCAGTTCTTGGAGTGTTTTCGATAAATGTTTTAATCTTTTCAAAAGGTTTCTCAATATTGTTAACCCCCCATTCTTCTCGTACACAATGAGCAATCTCTACACAAGGTTTTAGTTCTATATGTGAGGCAAATGATGAAGAAGGGAATAAAAAGCTTGAACAAAGTAATATTGCTAAAAAAAGTATTTTCATTAACAGAAGAATTTAACAACACATAATCTAACGAATTAAATTACTAATTAGTTAATGACCCATCTCATTATTTTTGAAGAAAGCATATATATATTTATATATTCTGGATTTAATATGAATTTATAGTAATCCAAAAAAAAAAGACCTCTCAGAGAGAGATCTTTTTAAAATTGATTTATACCAAGTGTTTCCTTGTTTCCACTGAAATAAATCAATTCCTCCTACACACAATCCTAATATCACACCAAAATCCAAATAATGTAATACCTAATAGACCTCTATCTTAACTGTCACATCACAAAAAATGCAAAAAGTACTCAAACATTGCGATCGAGTACTTTTAAAGTTATCAGAAAAAAGTGTGTGAGGAGTTTCTGATGTATTTAATTTACTCCGTAGGTAATTTAAAAGGCTACAGTATAAATTACTAATTATTTAAATCTTTTAAAAAAATTGGAAGTTGATGAAAAAATAATCAAAAACAAAAAATTCATGAAAAGCATTTACAAAACAATCATTTTTATTATTTCGGCATTTGCTCTTTTTTCAGTAATAGTAGTTGTTGTCAAATATTCGCTTACTTATATTGAAAATAATCCCGAAAAATACTTACCTACGGAAAAGCAAGACAAAAATTAAGTATAAATCCACTTCAAAAAATCTATAAAATGTCTTAAATATGTTCTACACAGACAGCTTGAGTCATGAAAATCAAAAGTACTACAGTTCTTAATCAGAATAATATTCATTTAAGTCAATTTAAAAATAAGCATAAATATCAAATACTTGAGAATTACTGGAAGAAAAGAAAGAAAGAATGTGAAAAAAACCTTTCAAAATTTTGCTAACCGATAATTATGAATTTTATTTTTTCTTTTTTATTAGCATCTGTAATGTGGGTACAAGTTCCACAATGGGAAGCAGACTGGTCAAAATGTGCTGTAGATGTTCCCGATTCATCGTGTCACTGGTACGTAGCTGCTCCCGATAATACTTTTGGGGAAGGATTTAATTGGGAAAACGCTCCTTGGTTTAATGCCAATGGATTACAGGATGTAGCTAAAATTGACAAAGAATCTGTAGTAGAAAAACTTCAAAATAACTAATGTTTCTATTTCATCAATTAACTTTTAAAAGTATTTAACTCTAGTTGCTTAGTGGTTAACTTTTGATTAATTAAAAAATTTTTATGCGTTTCAAAGTAAGTCTCAAAAAAAATGGAAAGGAATTTGATGAAGTTGTTATAGCTAATAATAAAAAAGAGGCTATGGAAGTAGCTTTAAAAAACAATCCAGAAGCTCAAGCATTAAACTCTGATTGGACATTTAAGATTTAATTATTTGCGAAGTTTAGGAATCAAAAGAGATGCAACACAAATAACACTAATTGCAGGTCCAGGCGAAAGATTAAAGACTATAGAGAGAATAAAGCCCAGAAGTGAGATGCATAATCCGAAAAATGAAGACTTCATCATTGCAATTCTTAAACTATGAGCCTTATTTAGCCCTAACAGAGTTGGAGTAGAAAGAAGAGCAATAACAAGAATTACTCCCACTGCTGACATTGAACTAACAATTACTAATGCCGTTGTAAAACTTAAAGCAAGATTTAATAAAGAAACGTTTATACCACTCGCGGATGCACCTTCTGGATCCAATCCCACATAAACAACCTTTTCATATCCAAAAGTCATTAAAAGTATAAATACTAAAAAAGCAATTATTGTTCTAAGTAAATCTCCAAAATTTGCTGTCAATAAATCGCCAAATAATACTGCCTCCAAATCAATCCTTATTCCGAGTAGAGGGATTATAAGGACTCCAAACCCAAGCATTCCGGCTAATATTGTGTTCATTATTGCTTCATAATTTTCACTTTTTCTATTAGTTAAACTTTCCGCAATTACTGAGCCCAGAAGACCACTTATAACGCCACCAATTGAGGGATGTATACCGAGCGCTAATGCGAGAGCAAGTCCAGGCAACACACAATGAGAGATTAAATTAACTTGTAATAATCTCTTATGAGTGATTAATACAGTTCCCATAGCTGGGCATAAGATCCCGGAGAATATAGTTATTATTAATGGAACCAGCCACCAGTTGTTATTAATAAAAGACATTATTCGAAAGATTCGGTATGATCAAAAATACGAGACAAAAAATGATTTCGGAAACAATGGTAACTAAGTCTGACATTACCAAAAGACAAGAACAACTTCTTGAAGAACTTAATAAATGTGATGATGAATTGACTGGTCAAGAGTTGCATAGACAATTGATAGAAAGCGGAAAGGCTATGGGACTGACGACTGTTTACAGGAATCTTCAAGTTCTGATAAAGCATGGCTTAATACGTTCTAGACATCTCCCAACAGGAGAGGTTCTGTACACTCCCGTAGATAGAGATATTCATCATTTGACCTGTGTTCAATGTGGTGAGACATCAAAAATGGAAGGATGCCCTGTAAAAGATATTCATACACCCAAAACAAATCCAAAGAAATTCCAATTGTTGTTTCATACCCTGGAATATTTCGGGCTTTGCCAAAACTGTTATCAAGCTCAGAATTAAAAAGGAACATTTTCTAATCACAGAAATTATTTTCGTTTATAGAGCTAATATTTATAGCCTCTAATTTATCTTTTATTTGGTCAGGACTACCAACTGCCAAAACACTTTTATCAAGAACGATTACTTGATCATAGTTATTTAAAGACTCGCCCCAATCATGGCTACTTACGAGCAAAGAAAGTCCCGCATCCGCAAGTTGACGAACAATTTTTAGAAAATCTTCCTTTGCAGGTGGGTCCAAAGCTGCACAAGGTTCATCTAAAAGAAATATTTTTGCAGGGGACATAAGAGTTTTTGCTAATAGAGCTCTTTGCTGCTGTCCTCCTGAAAGAGAATCGAGTCTTCTATTAGCCAAATTTGCAATGCCTACTCTTTGCATTGTCGCCTCTAATTCACAACATTTATTAATCCAAGAATTTGGATATGCTAGAAGAGTCTTAATTTGAAAGGGGTTGTTACTTCTTGATTTTGAATACTTTATTTGACCAAGAGATACCAATTTTTCAACCGTAATGGGGAACTTCCAATTCATAGAACTTCTTTGAGGCATGAGTGCCACAAGAGCTCTAGATCTATATAAATTTTCACCGTCAATTTTTATTTCGCCTTTATCTGGAGTATTTTGTCCTTGCAATATTCTCAAAAGAGTTGATTTACCAGCACCGTTTGGGCCGACTAACGCTGTTAGAGTTCCAGGTTTAATCTCAATCGATACCTTGTTCAAAGCTGGCTTACTTTTTTTTGTGTATGCAAAGGTTAAATTTTCAGCGACTAAAGTAGCCATTAATTAATCATTTAAAAAAGTCACTTTACAAGCTTACCAATAATACAAATTGCGTATTATTTTCATAACATTTGATACCTTTGCTTGTCAGGCATTATGAAAATGATTATCATTTTTAAGTGTTTAATTATTTTTCATGTCAATTTTTAAAAGAATTTTAACAAATAGAACAGGTTCGAGTAAGTCAATTATTAAAAATTCCTTAATCGCTGGAACGATTATATTTTCTGGTTTTGGGAAGGATGTTATGGCTAAAGGAAAATCATACGTAGCTGTAGAACCACTAGTTTGTGATTTAGTTAAATCAATTGCATTACCATCTGACAAAGTTACATGCTTAGTAGATAGAAAACAAGATGTTCATGACTTAAAGATCAATCCAAGGCAAGCTCAATTACTAAATAGCGCAGACAAAGTATTTACTCTTGGTAAAGAAATGACTCCAAGTATGAGAAATTGGGAAAATAAAAAGAATACTGTTGTTGTAGGTGTTAGTGCAATAGACGTAGATGATCATTCTGATCATGGAGGTCATGATGATCACTCAGACCATGGTGGACATGATGATCACGCTGAACATTCAGCTAAGTTAGATGACCACTCTGATCATGGAGGTCACGACGATCACTCAGATCATGGTGGACATGATGATCACGCTGAGGGTGCTTTCGAATGGGCAGGCAAATTCCAACTTTCTAAGGGTTCTTACAAATGGTCATTTG
Organism: Prochlorococcus marinus XMU1405; assembly: GCF_017696275.1. Classification (NCBI taxonomy): domain Bacteria; kingdom Bacillati; phylum Cyanobacteriota; class Cyanophyceae; order Synechococcales; family Prochlorococcaceae; genus Prochlorococcus; species Prochlorococcus marinus. Next base: position 327,076 of record NZ_JAAORF010000002.1, read on the forward strand.
AAAAAGTCGATGGAGAATATGCAGATCCTGCAATGAAGATGGTGATTCTCAAATCTAATGACATAGAAGGGTCTGAAGATTTAGCTAAAGAACTATTAGGATCTAAAGACTCAATAAGCAGAAAAAATGATGGTACTTTGATAGCAAGTAATAAAGCTTTTGTTCTTAACTTTGATCAAAGAAAAGAAAGTACTGTTTTTAACGTGGATATCAAAGAAGATGGTCAATATATATTTTTTACTGAACACATGCCTTTTGAGTTTGAAGCAACTCAACACTTTTTTAAAGACGTTTCAAATAGTGATGTAGAACCAATAGCACAAGTACCAGACGAAGGAGAGGGGCATCATCATCATGACCATGGAGGACTAGATCCTCATGTTTGGCATGATCCACATAACATTATAAAAATGGGAGATCTTATAAGCAAAAGTTTAAAGAAAGATATTTCAGTTTTTAATAGAGGTGACAGAAAATTAATTAATGAAAGATTCGAAAAAGCTGATTCTCTCTTAGAAGGCTTAGATAGTTGGATCGTCGAACAAGTAAACTCTATTCCTGAGGGAAACAGAGTAATTGTCTCTAAACACAAAGCAATGGAATACTACGGGGATGCATTTGGTTTTGAAACCATTAGTTTACTTGACTTTCTTGGAGACTCCTCAAGCTTAAGGCCAGACAACATAAGTTCTACTTTAAAAATGTTAGATGAAGAGAATGTTCAGGCAATATTTCCTGAACAGATTCCAGCATCTAAGTTATTAAGGAACTTAAGTAGACAAAGTTCAGTTCCTTTAGCTTCTAATCAAATATTCGTTGATGGATTGATGATGGATGGTAATACGGTTTCAGTAGCCGTTCACAACACTTGTACAATTGTTGATTCATTAGGTGGAAGCTGTGATAAAGAATCTGGCTCCAATCTTGAGTCTGAATGGTACAAACTTTCAGATTAAATTTTTCTAATAAAAACGGTTTTCATTTCTTATTATTACTATTATTAAACTATTGTTTATTTAGTAAAAATCATTAAATGAGCATCAAAGATAAAGTTCCCGTTACTATTCTCACTGGATTTTTAGGTTCAGGGAAGACTACCTTGCTTAATAGAATATTGAGTGAAGAGCACGGGAAAAGAATAGCCGTAATTGAGAATGAATACGGTGAAGTAGGTATAGATCAAGGGCTAGTGATTAATGCCGATGAAGAAGTATTTGAGATGTCAAATGGGTGCATTTGTTGTACTGTACGCGGTGATTTAATAAGAGTCCTTGGCAACCTTATGAAAAGAAGAGATAAGTTTGACTATGTTTTAGTTGAAACGACAGGATTAGCAGATCCAGGTCCAGTTGCTCAGACTTTTTTCATGGATGAAGAGATTAGTTCTGAATTTACTCTTGATGGAATTGTGACTTTAGTTGATGCTGCACATATCGATCAGCAACTAGGAAGGAGTGATGAAAGTTCAGAACAAGTTGCATTTGCAGATGTTCTTGTCCTTAACAAAACTGATTTAGTCTCTGATGATGCACTAAATACTCTTGAATCGAGGTTGAGAGATATGAACCGAATGACTCGAATTATTCGAGCCGAGAATGCCAAAGTACCAATTGAAACAGTCTTAAATCTAAGTGCATTTGATCTTGATCAGATCCTTAAACGCAGGCCAACATTCCTTGAACCAGAATATCCTTTTGAATGGACAGGTGTTTACGATCTTGATGCAGGTAAATATGAATTAATGCTAGAAGATGGACCAGATCCAGAAATGTCCCTAGTAGCTCTAGTTAACCAAGGTGAGAGTGAGGAGGAACTTAAAGATGGGGCTGAATCCTCCGTAAGACTTTATGCAGAAAAAACTAATACTTTAGAACCTGGAAAAACTATCCCATATGGAGAACATATAAATCTCAAATTAGATGATAAAGGGAATAAATCCTTCATCCTGAACATAGAAAAACCAACCAAAATAGGTTTGTTTACACAGCACACTGCTGAAGAATTCAATATGAAAGTCATTAAAAGTGACGAAAATAAAGAGATTCCATTTAATACTGAAAGATTCTGGCAAGCAGAGCACGAACATGATGATGAAGTAGGCTCAATTGCTATAGAGCGTTTTGGAGATGTTGACCCAGAAAAACTAAATACTTGGATGGGAAGACTTCTATCAGAAAAAGGAGTGGATATATTCAGAACTAAAGGTTTCATAAGTTACTCAGGTAACCCAAGGAGAATAGTTTTCCAAGGAGTTCACATGTTATTTACTGCACAACCTGATAAAGAATGGGGTAACGAACCTCGTAGAAATCAACTTGTTTTTATCGGTAGAAATTTAAATGAGAAAGAGATGCAAGAAGGCTTTGATAAATGCCTGATATAGAACCATTTAGCCCAAGAGGCATGTTCCATGAAGGATGGACTGCTGAAGTTAACGATTACGCCATAGCATGTGGCTGGGCTCTTAAAGGGAAACAATTTATTGTTGGCGACGTGTCAGGAGGTCTTTTTTCGTTCGAAGGAGATACTGGAAAAATTACTTGGGAAAAAGAAAATATACACTCCGGGGGTCTATTAGCGATGGCCATTCATCCAGAGGGTGAGATTTTTGCAACATCAGGTCAGGATGGAAATGTTCAAATTTGTAATTGCCATGAAGGTAAAGTAATTAAAACACTTAATCTTGGTAAGGGTTGGGTAGAACACCTCAAGTGGTCTAATGACGGTTTATTTCTAGCGATAGCTTCCTCAAAAAAAGTATATGTTTTTAATGAAATTGGAGAAGAGAAATGGATCTCAGAAGACCATCCAAGCACAGTAAGTGCAATAACATGGTCAAACAAAAATGAGCTCGCAACTGCATGCTATGGCAGAGTGACATTCTTTGACATTGTTAATAATAAAACGAATCAAAAACTCGAATGGCAAGGATCATTGGTCTCTATGGAATTAAGCCCTGACGGAGATATAGTCGCCTGTGGGAGTCAAGACAATTCAGTTCATTTCTGGAGAAGATCAACAGGAATGGATGCTGAAATGACTGGATACCCTGGAAAACCAAGTCACCTTTCATTTGATGACAGCGGAAAATTATTAGCGACTAGCGGCAGTGAAAGAATTACAGTATGGAGCTTTATAGGCAATGGTCCAGAAGGGACTATGCCAGGAGAGCTTTGTCACCATACAGAACCTATTTCGAGCCTAGCCTTTTCAAATAAAGGTATGCTCGTAGCCTCAGGATCCAGAGATGGTTCTGTTGTCGCAAGTTTTCTAAAAAAAGACGGTAATGGAGACCCAGTTGGGGCTGCATTCGCAGGAGATTTAGTAGGGGCAATATCCTGGAGACCTGATGATTGTGCACTTGCAGCAGTTAATGCAAAAGGTGTAGTAAATGTATGGAAATTTAAAGTCCGTACTAATCTTTTTTCTAAAGGATTTAAATAAAAATTAGAAATTTATAAAATCACCAATAGTTAGCTTTTAAATGTCTTTCCATACAAATGACCTCACAGTCATTATCTATTCCTTTAGGGTGAATATCGCAATATGAGAGACATTGAAAATATTCATCTATAGGATTAGATTTATCATTTTTACTAACTTCTTTCGAATGATCCATAAAAGAGTTCCTCAATTTAAAATTAAGATAGACGAATTAAATATCAAAAGAAATAAGCAAAACTTACTAAATATATCTCAAAAAAATTAACGCGATTGATTACTACTCTCGGACATTTTTAATTAAAAAGCAATGCGTATAAAAACGGATTGTCTTTAGAGAAATATTTTCCTAATTTTATATTGTTGAGTTCTAGGAGGTCTTTCAAAATGATCGATAGCCTGCCTGAAATTTCGGAATAAACCGAACTAATTTAATTAACTGCTCCAATTATTTTTTATTAATGTCTAAGCTTCCTTCTTCTGCGTCGTTTAGGTGCCCTATAAGAAACAAGCTTAATTCTAGAGTTTTTGCCCCAGTTAAAGACAATTAGTTAATTTTGGTGAGCATTAGCTTAATAGAAGTTAGCAACAAGGATCCATGATTTAGGTGCGTTATTAACTTCAGTAAAAAATATAAGTAAGAGATAAAAGAGGGCTTAAATAAGCCCTCTTTTTTGTTATGGGATGACTTTCTTCTAATTTTATAGATAATGATTAAAGCAATAAAATTTCAAAATGGTTCAATATTATTGCCCATATTGCAATCCTAAATATCAATTTCAAAAACAATCCTCAAATGGTACTTTGATTTGTGGCTTGTGTGGAGAGGATCTTGTAAAAAAACCATTTATTAGGTTGAACCAGATTATTGCTTTAGTTGCCGCGTCATCATTACTTCTACCGTTAATATATACTTTTATTTTTTTAATTAAAAATCAAATAAATCCTCCCAATAAAAATTATCAAGCAAATAGTACATTAATGATAATTATCAAAGAAACACTTTCATAAAAAAATTTAAAAAATCTCGAGAGGTTAACCTCTACACAGTGATTTATTTAAACAAGAATTTTTACTCTCAATATTTATTTGATCATCAATATTTTTTAATTTGTTTTTATTACTTATTACTTTAACCTTTTGGCCGCAATGGTCTTTGCAACCACCATTAAATAAATTATGTGCGTACAAATTAGAAATATTCGTAAGTAATAAAAGAAAAATTATTTTATAAATTTGATAAAAATAAGACTTAATTTTTAATATCATTTTCTCAGAATTAGTAAATAAATAATATCAGTTAATTCCAAGGAGTGTTTATAAGTCCCCAGATATCGAAGAAGAAAAATAAAACTGCAATAACAACAAGATCCCATGCTCTTTCCCTAAAAGCCCAAGGCGCAATAAAAACCTCTCCAAGTCCGTGAAGTGCTGCCCCTACTGGTAGATGATCAAGAACCAGCAAACTGTGAGAGAGGATAAAAAGAAAGCTTGCGAAATATCTAAAAAAAACAAATTGCCAATTACTAGAACTCATACCTTTTAGATTTTTAAGAAATATACTTCAATGATCAAAATAATGATATAGATCAACTCAAGAGATATTTTTTTTGGTAGCCATAAATACGAATAAAGATAAAAAGCTAAAGTAAAAATTATTAAACGATGAAAAATATGTTTTCAAGTTATAAGCCTAAAAATAGTTTTGATGAATACTTTAAGGATAATGTTAACTCTGCAAGAGAAATATTGATTCCACTTCTTTCATCTTTAGATAATATGGGAATTGAAGAATTAAACAGGAATCACTCTGCCGCAAAAAAATTATTACTAAGACATGGTGCAACTTTTAGATTAAACGATACTGGTTTTAAAGGTACTGAGAGAATATTACCTTTTGATCCACTTCCTAGAATAATTAGTAAAGATGATTGGGTAACGTTAGAAAAAGGCCTAAAACAAAGGCTTGAGGCAATTGATTTATTTCTAGATGATATTTACAATTCTCAAAAAATAATTAATGATGGAATAATTCCAAGAGAATTAATAGAGAGTTCAGAAGGTTGGAGACCTCAGATGATAGGTTTCAAACCTCCACTAAATAAATGGTGTCAAATTTCAGGACTTGATTTAATAAGGGATAGGAATGGAGATTGGCATGTTTTAGAAGATAATTTAAGGTGCCCTTCTGGGGTTGCTTATTTTTTAGAAAATAGATTAGTTATGAAAAATATTTTTCCTAATCTTTTCTCAGGAAGAATAGTAAAACCAATTGATGAATATCCATCATATCTTTTAAAAACTCTTCAAGAACTTGCGGTTTGGACAGATACACCCAAGATAGTTCTACTTACTCCTGGAATTTTTAATAGTGCTTATTTTGAACATAGTTATTTAGCTCAAGAAATGGGAATCCAACTAGTTCAGGGTCATGACTTAGTTTGTAATGATGATTATGTATATTTAAAAACCACCTCTGGATTAAAAAGAGTAGATGTCATTTACAGAAGGATTGATGATGATTTCTTAGATCCTCTTAATTTCAGAAAAGATTCCTGCCTTGGTGTTAGCGGATTACTTGATGTTTTTAAAGCAGGTCATGTTGCTTTAGCAAATGCACCTGGGACGGGAATAGCAGATGACAAAATGATTTATTCTTTTGTTCCAAAGATGATTAAATATTATCTTGATGAAGAAATTATTATTAAAAATGTAGAAACTTATATTTGTCATTACCAAAAGGATCGAGAATATGTTCTAGAAAATTTATCAAAACTTGTTGTTAAGTCTGTCGCAGAAGCTGGGGGGTATGGAATGTTAATTGGCCCTCACTCAACAACTAGTGAGATAGAAGAATTCGCTAATAAAATTAAAAATAATCCTAGAAATTTCGTAGCACAACCAACATTAGAATTATCTACTGTGCCATCGTTATGTGAGGGAGAACTATATCCATGTCATGTTGATTTAAGACCATATATCTTAAGAGGAAAAGATTCATGGGTTAGCCCAGGTGGGCTTACGCGGGTAGCATTAAAAAAAGGATCATTAGTCGTTAATTCTTCTCAAGGTGGAGGATGCAAAGATACATGGGTTGTAGGGGAATAATATGCTTTTAAGTCGTGTAGCAGAATCTCTTTATTGGATCAATCGTTATTTAGAACGTGCGGAAAACATATCTCGTTTCGTGGAAGTAAGTGAAGCAATGTCATTAGATTGTCCACCAGGAAGTGCAGAACCTTGGCTCCCGTTAATTGATGCCTCTAGTGACAGAGAATCTTTTGATAAAAGATTCCCAGAAAAAAAACCTAATGACGTTATTAATTTTTTAATAAGAGATCGTTTAAACCCAAACAGTATAATTTCTTGCATTCAAATGGCAAGAGAAAATGCACGACAAATCAGAGATGTCATGACCACAGAAATGTGGGAACAGATTAATATTTTATATTGGAATATGCAAGAAGGAGAGGCAATATGGAATAAACCAAGACAAGAACAATTAAGTGAAATAAGGAGGGAATGTCAGCTTTTTTATGGGATTACAGATGCGACTCTAAGCAAAGATCTTGCCTGGAGATTTAGCATGCTTGGAAGATTAATCGAAAGAGCTGACAAAACATCAAGAATTTTAGATGTTAAATATTATTTACTCCTACCCAGCTTAGATGAACTTGGAGGAGTTCTTGATGAGCTGCAATGGATTGCACTTTTACGCTCAGCTGGAGCTTATCAGATGTTTAGGAAAGCAGTGCAAAATTCTATAAAGCCTAATTCAGTTGCGAGATTTCTTTTACTTGATCCAATTTTTCCGAGATCAGTAAGATACTGTCTTGATGGGATAAGCAATACTCTCAAAACAATAGATACCTCACCATCTAATGAAAATCCTTCAGAATTAGAATGCATGAGAGGTTTGCTTAAAGCAAAGTGGAGTTATATCAGAATTGAAGATATAATCAATGATGGTTTACATGAGGCAATCGATTCATTGCAAATGGATTTAAACAAGTTAAATGATCTCATTCAAGAAAAATATTTTATTAATTAATAAGTTTATTAATGAGAATTAAATACATTCACAAACTTGAATATAAATACGAAGATCCTGTTCAATTAGGCGAGCATAGATTATGTATAAAGCCAAGGTCGAATGGCTTCCAAAAACTAAAGAATTTCGAATTAAACATAACCCCAGAACCAGATATTATTTATCCATTACTTGCTGCAAGCGGAGAAGAGATAAACAGAATCAGATTCCATGGATTAACAGATAATTTAATTATTGAATCAATCAGCGAAGTTGAAACCATTAAACATCCAAACATTATTGATGGGGTTAAAAATAGAGATTTAACATTGCCTTTTTGTAGAAGCATTATCAACAGAGATTTACAGGGAGCATTAGAAGGGTGGATGCCAAATGGACAACACGATCCATCTGCCGTAGAACTTGCCCAAGAAGCTTTAGCAGGAAGCATTAATAACGCATTATCATTTACCTACCAACTAATAGAGATAATTCAAGATCGGGTTAAATATACTAAAAGACATACAGGTCCAGCATGGCCGGCTAGCAGAACACTTAGAGAGCGTATAGGTTCATGCAGAGATTTAGCAATGCTGATGGTTGAAGCTTGTAGGTCTATTGGTATCCCAAGTAGGTTTGTAAGTGGTTATCATTTTGAAGATCCCTTACCCTCTGAGTTGGATTTACACGCTTGGGCTGAATTATATATTCCAGGTGCTGGCTGGAGAGGTTTTGATCCAAGCGGAAAAGGATTAATAGATGATAGATATTTAACATTGGTATCCTCTTCAAAATCTAATTTAACCTCTGTAATAACGGGAAACTTTATAGGAAAAAATAATTTAGAAAATACTTTATCTTGGGAAATCAAACCTCTTGAAATTAAATAAACACTAAATTTTTAATCTTTTAAAATAACAAAAAAATATAAATAATAATATGTTTCTTTTTTAGTGTTAATTGATACGTTCTTGGATATATATATCTGTTTTCATTTGTTTAATCTTTAAAGAAAATTGAACTCAAGTTTAGAAATTCCCGTTATCAAATCAAACAAATCGAAAATGTTTGAATTGATAAGTTATGAAAAATTTCGCGATACAAAAGATGTAAGATTTTTTGATATTAGTGTTAATAAATCAAACTATAGAGATCTAGTTATTCACAGTGGTCCTGCAGTAAGTCCGCCAAATGATGAAGAGTTTAATAATTGGCAATTTTACATACATCACAATCAAGAAGATAATCTACTAGCTATTTCTGGGGGAAGAACATTTTTTCTTATCAATTTTGGCTGGGATTACCCCTTTTATAAAGTTAGATTAGAATCATGCGGATATATTCTAAGAATACCTAGAGGAACATTTCATAGATCAGTTTCTGACGAAAACGGTTCCATAGTTTTAAATCAAGCTATAAGAGATGAAGGCGGTACAGTTGAATCTGAGTTCAAGGTTACAAATAGCAAAGATAACAAAAAACTTCTTGATTGTATAACGAATCTAGAACCTAGATTTAAAATTTACAGTGTTAAATAATCTTAAAAAGGAGTTCCAAATTTACACATCAATTTAAAAAATTATCTAATTGTTATAAAATAAAAATATTGGAATTTTTGGGTATGAAATTTTTTAGTTTTTTAAAATATTTTTTATGTATAACTTTTTCTTTCTTAGTTTTATCTTCTCCAGTTTTTGCTGGGGCAAATGTAGCTGTTAAGGGTGAGGGGGATGAAGTTCCAAGTTATGTTAGAGCTAATATTACAGGATTTGATTTCCATGGAGAAGATCTTCATTTGTCTTCTATAGCTGGAGCTGTTGCGAGAGATGCAGATTTTAGTGATGTTGATTTACATGGAACTACCCTAACCCTATCGGATTTAAAAGGTTCTAATTTAAATGGGATCGACCTGACTGATACTCTTTCTGATCGAGTTAATTTCCAAAAAACAGATCTTAGAAATGCTGTTTTAATAAATATGATCGCATCAGGCAGCAGTTTTGCAGGAGCTCAAATAGAAGGAGCAGATTTTTCTTACGCTATTCTTGACAGCGAAGACCAAAGAAATCTTTGTGAAATTGCGGATGGAATAAATCCAACAACAGGCGTTTCAACTAGAGAAAGTCTTGAGTGTAGTTAGCATTAAGATTATAAGTAAAATTTCTTTCCATTATTAAATTTATAAATCCTTTGTTCTTCGTCTTGAAATATCATCTCACCATTTAATTTAGATTTCTTAAATTTTGAAAGTCTTGCTCTGTGAATATTGGATTTTCTATTAATATTTTCTTCGTTATCATAGACTCCAATATAAATATTTATATTAGGATTTGAAAAGGTTTTTTCTTCCTCTCTTAAAAAAATTCTGTCAATATTTGTTTGCGTGCTCTGCAGTTTATTTTTAAATTTATCTAATTTTAGATTCTTTGGTTTTTTAGAATTAATTTTTTTGAAGCCCAAAAAAATAACTCCTAAAATTAGAAAAACTAAAAATATTTTCATTACTTAATTTTTATTTTAATATCTACACCTAAGTCACTTTTAGTAGTTAATATTTCTTTTTTTACGATTCCGTAGGTAAAAATTTTAGATAATGTTTTTAAAGATTTAAAAACTAAAAAAACAGTAAATAAAAAGAAAAGAATAATGTTTTCTACAAGTAGATTTTTATTTTTGTTATCTAAATTACTCATATAAGTCTTAAATCAATTTTTTTTACTAACTATTTGCATATGGGCCGAAAAATTCACTTGCGTCTCTTCCCATTACTTTAGCAAGATTTAAACTTTTATCTATATCCCATTTTGATGCCATTCCATAAAGAATACCCGCAGCAAAAGAATCGCCACATCCATAAGAATCAACCTTTAATTTTTTGTTTTTAAGAGCCTTATATCTTCCTCCAGGGAATAGTATGCCTCCCTTCTCTCCCTCGGTTTTAATAGTATATTTGGGTTTTAAAGATAAATCAGAAAAAGAAAAAACTTCCCCGGGATCAAGATTACTGCCTATTAATCCATCTAAAAGAACATTTGATTTATTAATTGTATTTAATCCTACCCTTGGTGTCGTACACAGTATTGAAGCTGATCTAGCCATTTTAAAAATCTCTGAATCAGATGCCGTAATAAAAATTCCGTCCATTTTTTTTAAAATGTTCCATTCCAACTTGTCTTTATGAGTTGGAGCTAACCTTTCACCAATAACTGTTATTGCTCTTTCACCTTGAGAGTCAATTAAACTAAATCCTCTTCTAGTTGGTTTATCACGCCAAGCTACATGCATCTTAATTCCCATATTTGAGAGAATCCTGAAACACTTATCTCCATATTCGTCATTACCTAATGATGTAAAAAAATGAATTTGGTTTAAAGTTAAATCAGCAAGTATTTTGGCGATAATGGAGCCACCACCAGCTGGATACTCAAGGGACTTTTCAGAATGAGAAATGACTCCGGGTTTTGGTAATTGATCAACCTTTAAGAAATTTATCCACTCAACATGACCAACCACAGCAAAATTTAAATTTCCTTTTTTAAATGTATAGTCTTCAACTTTATTATTCTTTTCAACAACCATAAGCTTTTAAATACTATTATTAAAAGAAATATTTTTGACAAGTGAATTCATTGAACATTTTAAAAGATAATAAACAGATACTATCTTATCTTTACCTTTTTCTATCAATTTTGGGTGCTGTACTGCCAATGATGGCAAATTTTGAATTTGCTAGGGAATATGGGAACAGCTTTGATATAAATAACTTCATTTCTTTAGCGAATGCAAACCCTGCAGCTCAGTCAATTTCTAGAGACTTATTAGTAGGAGCAAGCGCTATTTTTATATGGATAGTAAATGAATCAAAAAAACTAAACATGAAGAATATGTGGGTTGTATACATTGGAACTTTTCTTATAGCTTTCGCATTCTCTGCACCTTTTTTCTTATTTCTAAGAGAGAGAAGAATTATTGAATTAGAAAGGATTAATTAAAATAATCTCTTAAATAGAATTGCAAATGCTATAAAGCAACAACATGAAATGGAAAGCCAGATTATTGAAGCATAACCAAATATATCTAATATTCGTCCCGAAATAAATGGTCCAAAAAAATAACCCATAGCGAAACATTGTGATAATAGAGCAAGTGCAAAACCTTTTTTGTTTGAAGGAGCTATTCTGAAAACGACATCTGTTGATGTTGGAAGAAATGAAGCAGTCCCTAAACTTACTAATATCAATGAAAAAGAAATTAAATAAAAAGCTGGGATATTTAGATAACTAGAAATAAATAATAAAAATGAAGCGAAAGAGAAATTTATTAAACTAAATTTCAAGCCATATAATCTTCCTTTCTTAGATATCCAAGAACCGACAGGCCATTGTAAAAACAACAATAAAATTAACTGAATAGAAATTATAAGACTAATAATTTCTTTGCTTAATGCATTGCGATATACTCCACCTTTAACAAGATCCAGAGGCAAAGTTACTTGAATCAGAGCCAAAGAGGTAGTTATAAATAAAATAGATAAAATTATTATTGTTGAATTTTTATTCCATTTCAATTGTGTCTGATTAATTGGATTTACTAATTTTTTTTGGAAATTTTCTAAGTTTTTTTTAATAGATGAACTATTTCTAGATATTAAATATGTGATAACTAACATGCAAAATATATCATTAATAAAAATTGATTTAGAATACAAAAAATTGGTCATATAACCCCCTAAGAATACCCCTAGAAATATTCCTAAAGCCTCCGAACTTCTCACAAGAGCATATGCTTTGCGTGTTTCGATAGTATTGCAAAAATAGGGCACCCCAAACTCGGCAGCAGGCCAATATATTCCTGCAGCAGCACCAACAAATGATTGTCCAATTATGTACAAAAAGGTATCTCCTGAAAAAATGAGGCATAAGCTCGCAGCAATACTTAGTATTGAAGAAGTAACTATTGGAAATTGTATTTTCCCTGTTTTATTAAGATAATTACCTGTAAAAATTCTTGTTAAGGTTCCAATTATTGCTGAAACGGTAAACCCCAAGCCAATATCTGTTGCCGATAATCCTATGTTATTAAAAATAAGTGATGTTAAATAAATAACACCTCCTGCTCCAAATGCAGCGTAAAATCGTATCTTGGTTATTAACCTCAAGTGATATGGAAATTGAAACCACCAATTTTTGCTAATTTGTAAACTATTCGGACTAATCACAAGTGAAATTCATTTTTATAATTTTTATTAGTTTTTGTGGTTTATCTTTTAATAATGGTTTAAAGGCTGCTGAAAAGATAAATATTAAATTTGAAGAGATGATAATTCCTCTTACTATAGAACAATTATCAAAATTAGAAAAATACAAAGATGATTCAACAGAATTAATTGATTGGTTAAAAAAAAATGGATTAATAAGAGTTTTTGAATTATCAAAATTTTTAGAATTTCCAGTATTCAAGGAAAAGGGGTTAAATAGAGAAATATTAAGAAGTTGGATAGGGCGTAAAATTCTTACAGAATTAAGCAAAACCATTAAAGTTCCAAATGATAATAATGGTACAGAAATTTATAACACTATAGAAAAATTACTAGATCAAGAAAAAGAAGTTTCAACTTTAGAAATCATAAAGTCATTACCTTCAGAAGAAATTTCACTAGATATTGATAATTTAATTTTAATAATTTCATCATGGAAAAATGAATTATCAATGCAACAAGAACTTTTATCAAAATTAAATAAACTTGAAAGAACGAACCAAAATACCTACAAAAATATTGAAAAAAAATCAACTCAAGATCTAATAAAAATTGATAAAAAAATTTATGCGCCTCACCGAGTGAAAGCTTTTGAAATTGAAATATGGAAAAGCAATCAAACAAATGATGATAAAGAACTGATAATTTTTATGCCAGGGCTTGGAGGAGAAATTAATAATTTCAAATGGATAGGCAACGAATTAGCTAAAAGAGGTTGGCCAATATTATTCATAGACCATAGAGGGAGTAATTTAGAATCGTTCATAGAAGTCCTCGAAGGTAAAGAAACAATCCCAGGAAGTGCAGACTTCTTCTTATATAGAATTAAAGATTTACATGCTGTATTAAAAGCTCATGAAAATGGAGAATTTGGTTTAGCTAATGATTCTTATATTTTAATGGGACATTCACTTGGTGCATTAATAGCACTTTTATATGAAGGGGAAAAGCCTACTGATCAACTAGAGGACAAATGTGATTCAGCATTAAAAGATTTTGCAGTAACAAATTTATCTAAATTACTTCAATGTCAGCTGAGCGAAATACCATTCCCCGAGAAAAATAACACTAATAAGGCCAGTGCGATAATAGCTTTTAATTCATTTGGCAGTTTATTATGGCCAAAAGAAAATAGTGCAGGCATTAAAACACCCACCCTTTTAATAGGTGGTACTTATGACCTTATTACACCATTAATGAATGAACAATTTAGAGTTTTTTCTGCTTTAAATAATCCATCAAATAGATTTCTAATTATTGAAGGGGCAAGTCATTTCTCTCCAATAAGAATTAATGAAAGCTATGAAGAAAATAATGACGTCTTCAAAATAAATGAAACTTTTATTGGTTCAGAGCCAATATTAGTACAAGATTTATCTACTAAATTTATAGTTGAGTTTTTAAAAAATATAAAAGACCAAAAGATCCCTACAGTAGTTAAAAACCAAAGAGATTTGGGACTTAATTTCCATCTTTTAGATCTTGAAACAATAAAAGAAATTTCCGAAAATTAGTATTCTATTCGTGGATCTAAATATGCGATTAAAATATCCACGAAGAGATTTAAAGAAACTATGAGCATAGAGGTAAAAATTACAATTCCTTGAACCAAGGTATAATCTCTTTGAGAAATAGCTTCATGTAATCTTAAAGCTATACCTGGCCATGAAAAAGTTACCTCGAACAATAAAGCACCTCCTGCCAATGAGGCCATAGTCAAGCCAGAAATAGTGACAATTGGCAATAGAGCATTAGGCAATGCATGGTTTAAAAATATTTTTTTCCTTGATATTCCTCTACATATAGCAGCATTTACATAATCACTTTTATATGTCTTATCCAAATTTACTCTTAATGAGCGGCTGAATATCCCACTTAATAAAAAACCAAGGGTAAGAGAAGGAAGTGCGAGATAATAAAGACTATCTTTCAGAGCAATAATATTATTTGAAAGAATACTATCTAAAACTAGAAAACCTGTGATTTGAGGTTGTTGCTGAAATATTGGAAATCTACCCCCAATTGGGGAAATATTAAAAAACACAGAAAATAATAATTGGGATAACATTGCACCCCAAAAAGGAGGGATCGAATATGTAGCAATTCCTAGTATTCTAGAGATATAGTCAGTCTTTTTCCCTCTATTTCTTAAGCCAATTAATCCCAATGGGAATCCTATTAGTGTGGCACTTAATATTGAAAAGAATCCAAGCTCAATACTTGCAGGCAATGACTTAATAATAATGTTTAGGACTGGCTCTTGGGTACTAAGAGATTGGCCAAAATCTAAGTGCAATATACTTTTAATATATGAAAAATATTGATTTATTAAAGGTTCATTTAGTCCCAATTTATTTCTTAGAAATTCCCTAGAAATCTCATCTGCACCTGATCCAAGTATGGCATCGACAGGATCGCCAGGTGCAACTCTTAATAAAATAAAAACTAATGAAGAAATTATCCATAACATTATCGGTATTAATGAAATTTTTAATAAGGAATAATTAAGTAGTTTATTTAAATTTCTACTCATTAAATATCTCAAGATCACTCAATGAAATTATTCCTGCACCATTAAAAATAGGTTTTGATATTTTATTTTGAGACCATGCTTTTTGAGAGGATATCCAAATAGGAATATAAGGTATTGAATTTGCTGCTATTTTTTCAATTTCAATAAGTTTTTCTAATCTTTTAATTCCACTTATTTTTTCACTCTCAAGAAATAAACTTTCCACTTTATTAGATCCCCAAAAACTACCGCTGTAAACTGATTCTCCTTTTTTACATTTGCCATCGACTATTTCATTACAACTTAAAAGAGGAGTGAGATAGGCCTCTGGATCTGAATAAGCCCCAGTCCAATCAAGAATAACTGCCGTATAAATTCCTAGACTTAGATTCTTATAAACTGTTGTAGATTCAACCCCATTGAGTTCAATTTCAATACAATCATTCAAAGAACTTTTAATTTCTTCTTGCCATGTCAGAGCAATAAGCTTGTCAGCTGGTACATTCGATCTATAAGTAAGGGGTATTTTTAGAATATTGCCATCGCAATAATTTTCTTTTTGCAATAACCTTCTTGCTTCTAAATAATCATACTTAGGCCACAGATCTTGATTATCTTTTTTTAAAATCGGAGGAATTATTGATCTAGATGGCTTCCTTAATCCATAACTTACTTTCTCACTAATCAACTTTCTATTAAGACTTTTTGCCAAAGCCAGTCTTAAATTAAGATTACTTAAGGGATAGGAACTAGTTTTAAGGCTTATAAAACTTAATTCAGTGAAAGGGCTATTACCTTCATTAAACTGTTTATTTTTGCTTAAATTATTTAAACTTTTTCTCTGACTATCATCAATTGAATTTGATAAAAGCACGTCAATTTGTTTACTTTTTAAAGCCCCAAAAAGAGAGGATGAATTTGAATATCCCACAAAATTAACACCCTTATTTAAGGGCTTTTTACCCCAATAATTCAAATATGGATCAATTGATTGAACTTCATTAGAAAAACTAGTAAGCACATACTTGCCGGTACCAACAAATTTTTCATTTAAAAACTTATCAGAATATTGTTTGTAAAATGTAGGAGATATTGGAGTTAAATTTACTGATGTGAGTAAACCATTTAAAGAACTTGATGGTTTATTCAAATTTATTATGACTGAATATTCACTTGGTGTTTCTATTGATTTAATCTTATTTCCTAAAATATAATTCATCGTTCCAATTCTTTTGAATCTATCAAAGGTAAACTTTATAGCATTTGAGTTAAATACAGTTCCATCGTGAAAAAAAACATTCTTTCTTAAATTGATAGTTATTTGAAGTCTATCCTTTGAAATAATTGGCATGCCAGAGGCCAATTCAGGTATTAATTCTCCATCAGAATTTAATTCATATAATGTGTCTCCTAGAGAACTGATTAATTGAATTGCTTTAAGAGTATTTGCTCTAGCTGGGTCTAAAGATTCAATTTTCCCAGAACTTGCTACTATGATTTTTTTAGATATTCTTTTTGAGCCGCAAGAATTCTGTAAAAAAGAAATTAAAATAATAAATATTGATAAAAGAACTTTTTTTTTCATATTTTATGATTACTTAATTTTTCTGAAGTATTATTTGAACAATAAATTTGTAAGGTTATTTGACTTATTTCTAAAGCAAATGTTTTTTTAGAATTACAAGCAAAAGGCCACTCTCTCACCCAACAAATTTCTTTACCTTCATTTAAACCAATTACTTGAAAAGTCTTATTGCTATTTTTAATTTTCACGCAGGCACCTTTATAAAGGTTTTCAGAAAAAATTAAATTATTATTTTCATTATTAGTATCTAATAGTTTGGAATGAATCATTAAGGTGCTAAAAACAAACACTTACTTTATTCGGTTTACCAAGCTATAAAGAAATTTGCAAACTATTTTTTTAAATACAACTTAATTGACTTGCAATAATTTTAACTTCATTTAGCGAATTTATTTCATCTTTCGATCTCTCAAAATCTCCATTGTTCACCTCATGAGTAATAACGACAATTTCAGCTTTGTCGTCACTTGCATCAAGTTGAACGATTGATTCTATTGATACATTATTCTTTCCAAAAATATCTCCAATCTTTCCTATAACACCTGGACTATCAAGACAAACAATTCTAAGGTAATTTTTTTTATTTATTTGTGAAGATTCGATGATATGACATTTTCTCCAGAAATAAAAAGATAATAATGGATCGATTGAATTATTATTTTTTACTGAGGCGGCATGCAGATTTAATATATCTGATACTACTGATGCAGCAGTTGGGCCACTCCCTGCACCTGGACCATATAACATTATCTCTCCAAGAGGATCGGCCTCTATCAATAAGGCATTATTAACTCCCTTAACTGTTGCCAATGGATGAGATTTTGGAATCAAAGAAGGTCCTACCCAAATATTCAAAGCGAGTGAATCATTACTATTAATTTGTCCCCTTTCGGAGAGCGCTAAAAGTTTTATTTCAAAACCTAATTTATTGGCATATTCGATATCCTTTAGATCAATTTTGCTAATGCCCTCAGAATGAATCTCCTCTCTTATAATTTTCCCTCCAAATGCAAGTTCACTAAGAATTGAAATCTTATCAGCAGCATCATGGCCCTCAACATCTGCAGTTGGATCAAATTCTGCATAACCAAGTCTTTGGGCCAATTTTAAGGTCTCCTTGTAATCAGCTTTTTCATTCGTCATCTTTGAAAGAATAAAATTTGTTGTGCCATTTATTATTCCAATCATTTTTTTTATACTGTTACTTTTTAATGATCTTTTTAAGGGTTCGATTATAGGAATCCCCCCACAAACTGCTGCCTCCGACAATATATAAACTCCTTCTTTAGATGCAGTTTTATATATTTCTTCTCCATATCTTGCAATGACTGCTTTATTTGCTGTAACAACAGATTTACCTAATTTTAATGATTGCAGAATAATATCTTTCGCCAAATCAACCCCACCCATTACTTCAACAATTACATCTATAGAGGGGTCATTAATTAATTTAAATGGATCATCAGTTAATAAATTATTATCCAGCTCAATATCCCTTTTTTTATTAATATCTTTAACTGCTATTTTTGCAATTTCTATTTCTTTTAGAATTGGATGCGAATCAACTTCAGAACTTATTATTTTATAAATCCCTGAACCTACAGTTCCAAAACCTACAATCCCAATTTTGCATTTTCTCATTTTTTATTTCTTTAACTTTGAGTTTAATTTTATATTATTAGGCCTACAAAAATTCATTTGCTTGAGACTGCATTTTCAACAATATGTTTAAAAAACCATTTGACCGAGAAGGTGTTAAGCTTGATTTCAACCCAGTATCTTCAATAAATTTCTTATCTATTTTAATAACCTCATTAGGTGTTAATTCATTTAACCCAGTAATTAAAAATGCTAATAAACCTTTGGTTATTAGGGCATCAGAATATCCTTCCCAAAATAATTTACCTCCTTTAATATTTGCCTTAACAAAAACTTCTGAAACGCATCCTTTAACTTTATTTTCTTCAACAAGGATTTCATTATCTGGTTCTTTCAATTTTTTCCCTAACCACAAAATGTATTCATATTTTCTTTTTGGATCTTCTGATTTCTTCAACTTTTCAACTAATCTTGATAAATTATTGTATTTTTCTTGATTTTCCATTTATAAAACTATAAATTAATCGCTTTATCAGTTTTCTATTATACAAATATTTCTTTTTCTGTGATAAACCCTGATAAAGGAATATCCCACTCAGCTCTGGTTAATGGAATCGTACTTACACAATTGGAAGTTAATACTCCAATGCATGGAACATTTCTCCAATTATTATCTGTCCTTAATTTATCAAAATAACCTCCTCCATAACCTAATCTTGTTAAATTTTTATCTACAGAAAGACATGGTACAAGAATCATACTTATCTGGTTATAACTTAATGAAAAAGAGTTATTTGGACTTAGTATCCCCTCATAATCTTTTGAGAGAGGTTCTTTATCCCATGGATAAAATAACAATTCTTTTTTATTTTTACATCTGGGCAAAGCTATAGAAAAATTTTCCTTAAGACTCCTAATATCTACTTCATTTCTTAGAGGCCAATATATTGCAATGTAACCAATATTTTTATATTCCTTTATAAATGAATCAATATATAATTTTACATTTTTTTCTACTTTTTCTCTTTGATTTAAAGAAATCTCATCTCTAAGTTTTCTAAAGGTATGCCTCTCAAATTTCTTTTTTTCAGAAATAGTCATAATTGAATCTTCAGTTGATGCCATCTTCATTTAGTTTTGTGAGAGCTATGGCCAAGGCATCTGCTGAATCATCAGGTTTTGGAGGTTTTTTAAGTTCTAAGCTATACATAACAGCATCAAGAACTTCCTTCTTAGATGCTTTTCCAGACCCGGCAATCGTTAATTTTATCTGAGCAGGAGAATATTCACTAACATGAATTTTTCTTGAGGCTAATACCATCATAATCACGCCTCTAGCCTGCACCACACTAATCGTAGTACTTGATCTGTAAAAGAAAAATTTTTCTACCGCTGCTGATGTTGGATTCCAATGATTTATTAATTCATTAAGATCTTTAAATATCTCATAAAGTCTATCTTCTTCTTTTTTATCTTTGCCTGTTTCGATTACACCACAATCTAATAATATCTTTTTCCCATTCTCTATTTCAATAATTCCATAACCAACTCTAGCTAATCCGGGGTCAATCCCAATTATTCTCACTGTGATTAAGCTTCTGCAGACAATTGAAATTTTGAAAGATTTTCTTTTTCATCTAAATCAAATACTTTACAAAAGGCTTGAATAACTCTTTCACCTGAATCAACTTGTTCTAAGGGATCTTTTCTTAGTCTGTGTCTTAAAGAGCAAGAAATAACCCTTGCTATGTCATCTTCTTGCACTTCAGTTCTGCCCTCAAAGGCAGCAATTGCCCTTGCCGATCGATTTGTAACAATATCTCCACGTAAACCATCAACATCTAGTTCTCCGCAGATTGCAGAAATATTCAATCTTAGGTCATCGTCCATTTGAACAGAATTTAACATTTCTTGTGCTTTCATAACCTTTTGTTGAAGTTCATCCTGTTGTTTCTCAACGCTCAATGAAAATTCGTCAGGATTATCGTCAAAAGAAGTTCTTTGATCTACGACTTGAACTCTTAATTCAGCATCTCTAACTGTCTTAACCTCAACACTCATTCCAAACCTATCTAATAGTTGAGGCCTTAATTCACCTTCTTCTGGATTTCCCGACCCAATAAGGACAAACCTCGCAGGATGTCGGACTGAAACTCCCTCCCTTTCAACTGTATTCCATCCGGAAGCAGCCGAATCTAGAAGTACGTCAACTAAATGATCATCAAGCAAATTTACTTCATCAACATATAGTAAACCCCTATTAGCTTTAGCCAATAATCCAGGCTCGAATGCCTTGACACCCTCACTTAAAGCCTTTTCTATATCAATGGTTCCACAAAGCCTGTCTTCAGTAGCCCCTAAAGGTAAGTCAACCATAGGTACTTGTTTTTGAATACTCTCTAGATTTTCTCCTTGAGTAATTTTTTCTAAAACTTCTTTACTTTGTAAATCAGGATCGACGAGAGAACTATTATATGGATCGTCTTTAACAACATCGATTGCTGGCAACAAATCAGCAAGGGCCCTTATTGTGGTCGACTTTCCAGTCCCTCTATCACCCATTATCATCACTCCTCCAATTCTTGGATCAATCACATTTAATAAGAGAGCCAATTTCATTTCTTCTTGACCAATTACAGCTGTAAAAGGAAAAACTCTTCTTTTCTTTGTTGTAGGCACAGTTTTAGTTTTCTTAAATATTCAAATAATCAATAGATGTTACTTCAGAAAATGTTTTTAGTAAATATCCCTATCAAATAAAACTAAAGAGAAATAATAACTAATCAGATTTATGCTTATTTATTTTTTTGAATTGTTCAAAAACCAGTTTATTTGATGGACAATTCCTCTTAAAACATTTATTTCGTGCATTGATGTATTTGCCCTCAAAAAATAATTCTTAAATTTACTGATTTTTGCCTTAGAAGTATGTTTTAAAAGATATCCAACCTTCAAAAGTAATTCTTCTATCTCCAAAAACGAATCATGTATTTGTTTTGGTGATGCAAGATTAAAAACTTTTAGTTCTTGATCAATGTTTCTTTTTGAAGACTTATTTAACTCATACAAAGCTATTGAAACTGCGTGAGAAAGATTTAACGAAGGATTATTCTGAGAAGTTGGGATATTAAAAGTTTTATTCGCCAAAAGCAATTCACTGTTAGTTAAACCTCTATCTTCTCTTCCAAATATAATTGCTAAATTATTTATCTTTTTAAAGGATAAAGTCCAATCAAATATATCTTCAGAAGATCCAAAAAATGAATTTTTATTTACATCAATCCTTCCACAAGAAGCTAGAACTACATCACAGTCAAAAATTGCTTTTTGAAGGTTATCAAAAATCTTACAATTTTCAAGAAATTTATGACCTTTAAGAGCCATTTTTTTTGCTTCTAAAGAAAATATATCGCATTTCGGAGAAACAATTCTTAATTCATCAACTTCAAAGTTAGAGCATAATCTAGCAACGCTCCCTACATTTAAAGGGCCATTTGGTTCAACTAATATTACTTTTAAATTAGAAAAAATTTTCCCCAAAATTATTCAAGGCTATGAAGATATTTTAATAAATTGGACATATTTACAGGATCAATTTCAAAACTTGGCATAGGGGGAGTTAGGCCTCCAGTAACTTGTTTTATTATCTCTTTATCATTCAAACGTTGAGTTATTGAGTGTAAGTCTGGCCCCACTAATCCCCTTGCTGTAATTCCATGACATCCAACACAATTTATCTTAAAAAGAGCATCTCCTTCATCAGCAGAGCCATTAAGCGCAAGAGTTTCAATAATATATTTGTTATTTTCTTGATGTTTTACGAAAAATATTGAAAAACAAATAAAAAAAACTCCAAATAAAATAAAAACAATTTTTAAGAATTCTCTTTTAAAGTCTCTTTCTGCTGCAGTTGATGAAGATGTTGACACAAAAAATAGTCTCTATGTAACAATTGTGAATAAGAAATTCAAAAAAGGCAAAAAAATGATCGAGCCTCTTCTATGTGGAATTGTTTTAGGTTTAGTTCCAATAACTCTTCTTGGATTATTCGTAAGTGCATGGAATCAATACAGAAGAGGTTCAGGGATGCTGGACATTGATTAAAAATGTTAATCTTGATTGCCCATAATTTCTTACATCTATAGTTTCCCATAAAGTACTTTTTTTAATAAATATGTTTGGAGAATGTTCACAAATAACTATTGAATCTTTTTTTAAAAAATTACAATTAAATATTTGATTTAAAACTAATTCGTGAAAATTAGCATCATATGGAGGATCTAGATAAACAAAATCAAATTTAAATTTTGTTAAATCAAAAATTCTTGATGATAAGTTTCTCTCGTGATTTGGTTTTGTCCAGTTCAAAACGTCTTTACAAATAACATCAATATCGTTTTTCCTATTGTTTATATCCTGCAAAGAGAGTAAATTTTTTAAGCAAATTTTTGAGTTGTTTTTGTTTTTTTCAATTGCAATTATTTTTCTTGCACCATGATTATATGCCTCACAAGATATCGATCCTGTTCCACTAAATAAATCTAACCAGTTACTATTTTCAACCCTTTTATTTAGTATATTAAATAAAGCCTCTCTAACTCTTAATGTTGTAGGTCTCGTATAAATATTATTTGGGCTTTGGAGTCTTTTACCTCCTATTAATCTTAAGTTAGATTTCATCAGTAATTATGTGCTATTTAATATTACTAAGCCACCTTCTCAAAAGTTTTTCTCCAGTTTTACCAGATTTTTCCGGATGAAATTGACAAGCCAATAAATTATCATGCTCAATCATTGCAGTTAATTTTTCGGAACCATAATTTACCTGAGCTGCAATAATATTTAAGTCGTCTGGGATTGCATGATAGGAATGTACAAAATAGACCCAATTATTTAATTCTTTAAGCTCTAGTAAAGTATTTGGTTTTGTAGATAAAAGTTGGCACCAACCCATATGTGGGATTCTTTGGTTAACAATATTAGGTATTTTTTGTATTTTTCCTTTTAAAATTCCCAGACCTTGAACTTTTCCTTCATCGCTTGATTCAAAAAGGAGTTGGAGACCTAAACAAATCCCCAAAAAAGACTTCCCGCTTATGATCCATTTTTTTAAATCACTTATCAAATCAGTATTTATAAGATTATTCATTGCAGGATCAAAGGCTCCAACCCCAGGAAGTATTATCGCCTTACAAAGATTGGACTCATTAAAGTTTTTAATTAATATTATTTCTTCTCCAAGACTTTCTAGAGATTTTGTTACGGAATGAATGTTACCCATCCCATAATCTATAAGTCCAATTTTGTGCAAAGTTTTTTATTCTATAAATGCTTAGTTAAAGTGCTCGCAAGAGTTGCTTTTGGCACAGCACCAACAACAGTATCAACCTTTTGACCACCTTTAAAGATCATTAATGTAGGAATACTTCTAATTCCGTATTGACTGGCAACATTCGGATTTTCATCTGTATTTAATTTAAAAACTTTAATTTTCCCTTCAAAGTCTTTTGAGATTTCCTCTACAACTGGTGCAACCATCCTACATGGACCACACCATGGTGCCCAAAAATCAACCAATACTGGTAGATCACTTTGAAGTACATCCTTGTCAAATGAAGAGTCAGTTACGGCTGGAGCTGATGACATAATTTAAGTATTCCTTTTTGAAAATTTAGCAGGCAATTCTTTTAAGTGATGATTTCATTACAGATAAAATAATATAAGTAACAAAATATCTAAAAAAGCCCGATTAATCGGGCGATTTAGTGTGTGAGGAGTATGGGGTTTCCCCCATCATTTCATAATAACTCCTAATTAGATAATTGTTCAATTTAATGTTTAATTCTCTAAGTTTTTATAATACTGGTCTAAATGAACTACTTACCCATTCCAAGCTGCTGAGCTTTTTGATAAACCTTACCTTCTGTAAGAAGCGATGGTGCGATAACTATTTCAACTTCATGCATTTCTTTTATGTTTTTAGCCCCAAGAGTACTCATTGATGTTCTAATGGCCCCTAATAAGTTATGTGTCCCATCATCAAGTAGAGCTGGGCCTTTAATTATCCTTTCTAACGATCCTGTAGAACCAACTTCAATTCTTGTACCCCTTGGTAATACAGGACTTGGAGTTGCCATGCCCCAGTGAAATCCTTTACCTGGAGCATTTGAGGATTTAGCTATTGGTGATCCAATCATTACAGAATCTGCACCACACGCTAAACATTTACAAATATCTCCGCCCGTAACAATTCCCCCATCACCAATAATAGGAATATAACGACCACTTTCTTTAAAGTAATCATTCCTTGCAGTACTACAATCAGCTATTGCGGTAGCTTGAGGGATTCCAATTCCTAATACACCTCTTGAAGTACATGCCGCTCCAGGTCCTATACCAACCATTAAACCTGCAACTCCAGCATTCATAAGAAGTTTGGCAACTTCATAAGTGACACAATTACCCGCTACGACTGGGACATTCATAGATTGGCAGAGATCTTTAATATTTAATGTTTCCTTACCTTCCATACCAAGATGTTCGGTTGAAACAACTGTTCCTTGAAGGAAAAATAAATCTATTTTGGAATTATTAAGTGTTTCTTTGTACTTAATAGCAGCTTGAGGAGTTCCACTAAAAGCTGCGATGCCACCTCTTTCTTTGACCTCATTTATTCTTTGTAAAATCAATTCTTCCTTAACTGGTTCACTGTATATCTTCTGCATTAATGGAACAAAATCATTCTTCCCTACTGATGCTATTTGATTCAGTATTACATCAGGGTTTTCATATCGGGCTTGTATCCCCTCCATATTAATAACACCTAAGGAGCCTAATTTTGTAAGTTCTACAGCTGTATTGACATCCACAACGCTGTCCATAGCACTAGCTACTATAGGAACTTCTCTCTTAAAATCACCTATTGACCAGGAAGGATCAGTCAATTCGTAATCAAGTGTTCTTTTACCAGGGACTAAAGCTATTTCATCGATGCCATAAGCCCTTCTGACGTTTTTATTTAAGCCAAGTTCAATATTCAAGGAATTATTTATTATTCTGATTAAATTAACAACTAAAGGGGTAATAAGCCAAGGTTTATTTAAAAACAACAGGTTTTATTTTGATTTGTGTGTAAATGTGAGTATTTGGGAATTAAATAAATCTTTTTTTTTATTCATTATGACAATCAGCGATTATTATTAAGAAAAGTATTTTTGTATGTCTGATAATCTAGATTCCGATAATTCAGGGTTAAGCGAAGATAAGGACCGAATTATTCAGACTGACTTAAGAAATGAGATGTCGCGCTCTTACCTAGAGTATGCAATGAGCGTTATTGTTGGTCGTGCTCTTCCAGATGCGAGGGACGGATTAAAACCTGTTCATAGAAGAATTCTTTATGCAATGTATGAACTTGGTTTAACCAGCGGTAGGCCATACAGAAAATGTGCAAGAGTTGTTGGAGAAGTACTAGGTAAATACCACCCTCATGGCGATACTGCTGTTTATGATGCTTTGGTTAGGATGGCTCAGGATTTCTCTATGAGGATGCCACTTATAGATGGCCATGGAAACTTTGGTTCTGTTGATAACGACCCTCCAGCAGCAATGAGATATACAGAATCTCGTTTACAGTCTCTTACAGATGAAAGTTTATTAGAGGATATTGAATCTGAAACTGTAGATTTCGCCGATAATTTTGACGGTTCCCAGCAAGAACCAACAGTTTTACCTGCTAGGATTCCTCAACTACTACTAAATGGATCATCTGGAATAGCAGTAGGAATGGCGACTAATATTCCACCTCATAACTTAGGAGAATTAATTAGTGGTCTTAAATCAATCATCAATAACCCTTCGATTCAAGATAGAGAACTTTTTGAAATAATTAAGGGTCCTGATTTTCCCACAGGTGGTCAAATCTTAGGCAGAGATGGTATCAGAGAAACTTTCAAGACAGGGAGAGGTTCAATAACCATGAGAGGTGTGGCAAATATTGAGCAAATTAAATCCAGTGGTAGAGCAGAAAAAGATGCAGTAATAATTACAGAGCTTCCATTTCAAACTAATAAAGCGGCATTGATAGAGAGAATTGCTGACTTGGTTAATGAAAAAAAATTAGAAGGTATTTCTGATATTAGAGATGAAAGTGATCGAGATGGGATGAGGATTGTTATTGAACTAAAAAGAGATGCCTACCCACAAGTAGTTTTAAATAATTTATTTAAGTTAACACCTCTACAAAATAACTTTAGTGCAAATATCCTTGCTTTAGTAAAAGGAGAGCCCACAACACTTTCACTCAGGAAAATGTTAGACGTTTTTCTAGATTTTAGGGTTGAGACAATAAGGAGAAGAACAGCATTTTTATTAAAAAAGGCAGAAGAAAGAGATCATATTGTAAAGGGTCTTTTATTGGCCTTAGATGCTATGGATCAAATTATAAATCTAATAAGATCAGCGAAAGATTCAATATCAGCTCGAGAAAAACTACAAAACGACCATAAATTATCTTCCATACAGGCAGATGCAATTCTACAAATGCAGTTAAGAAGATTAACAGCACTTGAAGCAGATAAAATCAAAGGGGAACATAATGAGTTAACCCGAAAAATCAATCTATATCAGCAAATATTAAATAGTAAAGAAAGAATTTTTGAAATTATTCTTGAAGAACTTAATAAAATCGATGAAAGGTTCTCTTCTCCTAGGAAAACAGAAATACTAGATTTAGGCGGCGGATTAGATGATATTGATCTCATAGCAAATGATAGATCCGTAGTTCTATTAACTGAAGCAGGTTATTTGAAAAGAATGCCTGTTAATGATTTCGAATCTACCAGTCGTGGTTCAAGGGGTAAAGCTGGCACAAAAACCAAAGAAGATGATGACGTGAAATTATTTATAAGCTGTAACGATCATGATACTCTTTTGCTTTTCAGTGATAAAGGAGTAGCTTATGCTCTCCCTGCCTATAGGGTTCCTATGAGTAGCAGAACAGCAAAAGGGACTCCATCAGTTCAACTTCTCCCAATTCCAAGAGAAGAAAAAATAACTTCACTAGTTGCTGTGGATTCTTTTGTTGACGATCGTTATTTATTAATGCTAACCAAATCTGGCTTTATAAAAAGAACTGCACTTTCTGCTTTCTCAAAAATTCGTTCAAATGGACTAATAGCAATTAATCTTGAAGATGGAGACGCCCTAACCTGGGTCAGATTATCAAAAGAAGGTGATAGTGTTTTAATTGGATCTAAAACAGGAATGGCGATTCATTTCAGACTAGATATTAATGAATTAAGACCACTTGGCAGAACAGCAAGAGGGGTTAAATCAATGAACTTGAGAGAAGGAGACAATCTAGTTTCTATGGATGTTTTAACATCTAATTTGGTTGATCAATTGGCTAAAATTGAAGATCTTACTGATGATCTTGAAGATAATGTTGAGGAAAACTCTTCAGATGGACCATGGGTATTAATAGCCAGTGCATTTGGACTAGGAAAGAGAGTACCTGTAGCTCAGTTTAGATTACAAAAAAGAGCAGGCATGGGTTTGAGAGCAATTAAATTTAGAATTAACGATGATCAGCTAGTTTGTTTGAAGGTCCTTGGTGAGGGAGAAGAATTGCTACTTGTGACCGAAAAAGGGGTAATAGTAAGAACAAACGCTGATAAAATCTCTCAGCAATCTAGGGCAGCTACAGGAGTAAAATTACAAAGATTAGATGACGGTGATCATTTGTCTGAAGTAGTATTGGTACCTCATGAACAAATACAGGAAGAAGACCAACCTAGCACAGTTGAACAAAATTAAAAGCCTTATGGTTATCTAAATAATATGGAAATACTTGATATTTTAATTTTAGGTTCAGGTCCTGCAGCATTATGTTTAGCTTCAGAATTAGCCAAGGAGGATCTAAATATTAAGGGAATATCAACAAAATCTCCAAATGAAAAATGGGAGAATACATATGGTATCTGGGCATCTGAATTAGAAGAATTAGGGTTAGAGTCCTTGTTGTCACACCGATGGTGTAAAACAGTTAGTTTTTTTGGAGATGGGGAAAATAAAAAAGGGGATACTCCAACAAAACACAATTATGATTATGGTTTAATAAATCAAGAAGCCTTTCAAAATGAGCTTTTAAAAAAATGTAAAGGTATTGAATGGTTAAATGAAACAGCAAAAGACATTAAAGAAAAAAATAAACTATCTGAGGTAATTTGTTTTTCAGGTCTCAAAATAAAGGCGAGACTAGTTATTGACGCAAGTGGTCATAAAAGTAGTTTTATCAAAAGACCAGTTCAAAAGGAAATCGCTCAACAAGCCGCTTACGGAATTGTAGGTAAATTTACATCACCACCTGTCAATAAAGAACAATTTGTTCTAATGGATTTTCGTCCAAATCATTTAAACAATGAAGAAAAGTTATCATCTCCCTCCTTTCTTTATGCAATGGATCTTGGCAACGAGACTTTTTTTGTTGAAGAAACTTCATTAGCTAGTTATCCTGCATTATCCCAAGAAAATCTTAAAAAAAGACTTTATAAAAGACTTAATAGTAAGGGTATTGAGGTAAGTGAAATTTTTCATGAAGAGAATTGCCTTTTCCCTATGAATTTACCCCTTCCATTTAAAAAACAATTTGTACTTGGTTTCGGAGGGTCTGCAAGTATGGTTCATCCTGCATCAGGATACATGGTTGGATCTTTATTAAGAAGGGCTCCACTTCTTGCACAAAAATTAGCAATCTTTTTAAAAGAACCTCATTTAAGTTCACTAGAGTTAGCTTCAAAAGGTTGGGAAATCCTATGGCCTTACGAGTTAACACAAAGGCATAAACTTTACCAATATGGTCTAAGAAGATTGATGAGTTTTGACGAAAGTAGATTAAGAAGCTTTTTCTCAAATTTCTTTAGATTATCAACCAATGAATGGGTAGGTTTTCTTACTAATACACTTCCACTTCCAAAACTAATTTACGTGATGAGTAAGATGTTTATAAATTCACCTCTAAAAGTAAAACTAGGAATGCTCAAGTTAAATTAATATTTTTATTTTCGCCAATCATCAATATTGATATCTGGGAAAACTTTATCTTCTTCCTCAATATCTTCAAGAAATTTTAAATTAATATTTGAATGATTTTTAATCATTTCAACTATTTTCCAGAACCTGAACAAATGTCTTTCTATCCTCTCTTTTGCAAGCTCAGTTGTAGTTCCAGCTCTTAGTATAAAACTCCAATCAGAGGACTCAGAGAGAAGTAATTCTCTTGCTGCTTGTTTGAAAAGTCTTGGAGATAAGTCATTATTAAAATTTTTCGAGCATAACTCAACAAAAGTTGACCCTGCTTGAGTGATTTCCGGAACAATCCACGCATTTGCATCATTAATCCAATAGTTATGGTAACCTCCTTGTCCCCAGCTTGATGGTGATGGATCGCAAATCTGAAGATTTGGCTTTTGAATTAAGAATTCTTTTAAATTTGTAAGCTTAATTGAATATTTAGTAGAGTTTTTTAAAATATTTTCAATGAAAAAAGGTCCTTCATACCACCAATGACCAAATAACTCTGCATCGAATGGAGCTACCAATAAGGGCTTAAAGGAAGAGGATAATGTTAATTTTTCTAATTGCTTGGACCTCGCGAGAAGATAAGAATCAGCATGTTCTGCAACCTTCTTTTTGGCTTCATTTTCTAAGTAAAACTCCTTTTCCCCTAATGGCACCTTATCATCTGTAATCTTATGAAACTTCAATCCCAAAGGTCTTTTAGTTGAGATACCTTTCTTTTGGAGTTTGGAGACAGGTAATTCCCATCCCAAATCTTTATGAAATTCCCGATAAACTTTGTCTCCCGGGAAACCGTCTTTTGAAGACCATACGGGTAAAGTTGACTCATTATCTCTTCCAAAGAAGGCAACTCCTTTTTTCGAGCATATTGGAGCGTACACGCCATACCTAGGCCTTGGTGTAGCGTTTAGAATACCGTGACCATCTAAGATTGCATATCTAATTCCGGAATTAAATAACATTTCATCTAAATTCTCATAATATGCACATTCAGGTAACCAAATACCTAAAGGCATAGTTCCAAAAATATTTTCATGATTCCTTATGGCAGTATTGATTTGTCCTTTAACAGTCTCTGGATTCTCCCTTAATATTGGCAAATATCCGTGTGTGGCAGCACAAGTAAGAATATCCAAATTACCAGATTTATTTAAAACTCTAAACTTTTCAATTAAATTTCCAGAACAATTTTGCCAATATAAGTATTTGTTATTAAGGTTATTCAATAAAAATCCAGAGGCATTTTTTTCTTCTTTTGGCAGTTCTTTTAAGAAATCTTTTCTTGTTTCAATCCAACTTGGGAATGTTTCTTGAATTTTTTTATTATTTAGAAGTGATAATAATGTCGGAGACAAACTAATAGTAAGTTTGGTATTTAAAGGATTTTCATTTTTAGAGGATTCTATTGATTGAAGTAGTGGTATGTAACATTCCAAAATCGCCTGAAATAACCAATCCTCTTCTAGGGAGTTTTTTTCATTTTTTCTGACATAAGGTAGATGAGCATGTAAAACTATCGCTAACTGTCCTAAAACATTATTTTTAGAGTATTGCCCATTCATACTTTTTAAATTTATGCCTATGGTTCTACAAAAAATCGAAATTATTTTTTATAAAAAGAAGGTTTTAATCATAAAAGAATACTTTAAAAATTAAAGTATTTGATTTTTTTTTTCAGAATTTTAACCAATATTATTTAAGTTATAAACTTTCATCAAATTTTTTTTGAACACAATCTAGTCAAAATTTTTTAATTAGCTTAATATAAGCTTAGGTTATTCCTTCTGATGTCAAAAGATCCTGGAAGAATTTTGATCTTTGATACAACTCTCCGAGATGGAGAGCAATCTCCTGGTGCCAGTTTAAATCTCGAAGAAAAACTTGCTATCGCCCATCAATTAGCAAGACTAGGAGTAGATGTAATTGAAGCTGGATTCCCTTTCGCAAGTCCAGGAGATTTTAAAGCTGTTAATAAAATTGCTAATGCCGTAGGGAAAGAAAATGGACCTATAATTTGCGGTTTAGCTAGAGCATCTAAAGGAGATATAAAAGCATGTTACGAAGCAGTAAGTCCAGCTCCGAAAAGAAGGATACATACTTTTATTGCGACTAGTGATATTCACCTTAAACATAAACTTAAAAAATCCAGAAAAGATGTTCTTCAAATAGTTCCAGAAATGGTTAATTATGCAAAATCCTTAGTAGATGATATTGAGTTTTCTTGTGAAGATGCCTCAAGAAGTGATCCTGAATTTTTATACGAAGTGATTCAACTAGCAATTACTGCAGGAGCGACAACAATAAACATCCCTGATACTGTTGGATTTACAACTCCTAGTGAATTTGGCAAACTAATTACCGATATAAATAAAAATGTTCCAAATATTGATGAGGCAGTAATTTCGGTTCATGGGCATAATGATTTAGGTTTAGCAGTAGCTAATTTTCTTGAAGCAGTAAAAAATGGAGCAAGACAACTAGAATGTACTATTAACGGAATTGGTGAAAGAGCCGGAAATGCCTCTCTAGAAGAATTAGTAATGGCACTTCATGTTCGGAAAAGTTTTTTTAATAGTTTTTTCAAAAGAAATCCTAATTCACCAACGCCTCTTACTGCCATAAGAACCGAAGAAATAACAAAAACCTCTAGGCTTGTTTCCAACCTAACTGGAATGACTGTACAACCAAATAAAGCAATTGTGGGAGCTAATGCTTTTGCACATGAGTCAGGCATTCATCAAGATGGGGTTTTAAAAAATAGACTAACTTACGAAATTATCGATGCACAAACTGTTGGTTTGAGTGATAACAAAATATCTTTGGGGAAACTTAGTGGAAGAAGTGCAGTAAGAGCAAGATTAGAAGAGATGGGATATGACTTGAGCCGAGAAGATTTAAATGATGCTTTTGCTCGTTTTAAGGATTTAGCTGACAGGAAAAGAGAAATTACTGATAGAGACTTAGAGGCAATTGTAAGTGAACAAGTTCAGCTCCCAGAAGCTAAATTTCAATTAAGTCTTGTTCAAGTAAGTTGCGGTAACGCATCTAAACCTACTGCCACCATTTCGCTTCTAAACACAGAAGATAATACTGAGGATACTGCTGTATCAATAGGTACTGGACCCGTTGATGCCGTATGCGAGGCTTTAAATAAATTAGCTAAAGTTCCTAATGAATTAATTGAATTTTCTGTTAAGTCGGTAACAGAGGGAATTGACGCTTTGGGCGAAGTAACAATAAGAATAAGGAGGGATAATAAAATATATTCTGGTCATTCTGCGGATACAGATGTTGTAGTTGCGGCAGCGAATGCTTACGTTAATGCTTTAAATAGGCTAGTGTTTTCTGAGAAAAAAAATTCAATTCACCCACAATATGATAATTTAGAAAATTCGAATAACACATTTCTATCCAAACACTCAGATTAAAGTATTTTTTAGGAATATTAAGTAGCATTAAAAATTGTCTCTTAATATTGTAGATTAATCTCATAGCTAAAGCAGTTAATAATGAGAGAAAGGTTACTAGGATATTGGTCACTTTCATGGGTTGGGTTAATCAGTAATATAATTGCACTTCCAATAATTGCTCTAATTATTAGTTATGGGCCTCCACTAAAAGTTGCGAATATAACTCTTGCCATAAGTCTTGGTTGGCCTGCGGCGATCGTTGGAATAGTTTCTTCAGCAGCTCTTTTAGCAGAGAGAAAATGGGGAGTAACTTTAACTTTAGTATCTCTATCAATGGTAATTTCTGGTACAGGTCCTTATTCAGTAGTGAGACTCATAACTCTTAAAGATATTTTTGGAATTGGTGGGTTTACTCTTTTAACAACATTATTAAGTACATTAGCTCTTATATATTGGTGTAATCCAAAACATCGAAGAAGTATTAGGCTCTAAAATTAAAATTAAGAAAAAGTATTATTCTTACTGGTTGGATACTGAATTCTTCTATGTCTAATTCTTTTCCACACATTCAAAAATGCCCTTTTTATTAGAAAAATTTCTCCTTTCGATAAATTACTATCATCTAATTGACCATCTTTTTGACGCGAGTAGATAATATTAGATATTGTTTCCAAAGCTTCTTCATCAGATGCGTTAATATTCATAGCTCTTAGTGCTGCTTCACATCCATCTGCAAGCATTAAAACAGCTGTTTCTTTTGACTGAGGAATAGGGCCTTTATATCTAAAATAATATTCATTTATGTCGAGATCTTTTTCTTTAGCTTTTTGAAAAAAATATCCCATCTTTAGAGTACCTTGATGTTCGGGGATAAAATTAGCTATCAGTTTAGGTAATCTATTTTTTCTTGCAAATCTCAATCCCTCATCAACGTGTGCCTGTAAGACTTCTGCACTTTTAATCGGATCATCTAATTCGTCATGCGGATTTTTTAAACCATCCTGATTTTCGATAAACCAATTAGGTGCATGTAATTTCCCAACATCATGATATAGAGCTCCAGTTTTAATTAGATCAATATCACCACCAATCATTCTTGTAGCTTCCTCTGCTAGACCACATATAAGTAAGGTATGTTCAAAAGTACCAGGAGCTTCAAGAGACAATCTTCTAATAAGAGGTTTCTCTTTATCAGCCAATTCGAGTAATCTTGCTTTAGTTAATAATCCGAATATCGATTCAAAAATAGGAATAAATAAAATAGTAAAAAGCATTACGATTGCCAATAGCAAGGAATCAGAAAATATATCCCCATTAGCTAAAACAAAATCTTGGTTATTAATAAGAGATGTTTTATCTTTACCTATCAATATCCATTGGCTCAAGAACGATCCTATGGGAACAAAAATAGATAGTTGAAGTAACTGAGCTCTACTTCTTATTCTTCCTCCAAGTAGAGATACTACTGAAGAGCTAACTAATAAAATAAAAAATAAATTATTATTTATAGCAACTGTTGGGTCTGGCCAACTAAAACTTGCTATTGATACCCAAGTTAAAGCTGTTATACTTCCCATTCCTTGAGATATTATTAATGCCGGTGGAATTATCATAGATAATGGACTTATGGTTGAAGCCAGGGCTAATTTCGTAGCTTGTACTGCTAAAAGAAGA
This sequence comes from Prochlorococcus marinus XMU1405, assembly GCF_017696275.1. Lineage (NCBI taxonomy): Bacteria > Bacillati > Cyanobacteriota > Cyanophyceae > Synechococcales > Prochlorococcaceae > Prochlorococcus > Prochlorococcus marinus. The sequence continues at coordinate 361,663 of NZ_JAAORF010000002.1, forward strand.
GTAACGATCAAGAAGATCTGTCTTGAAGAAATTGTGGGATTCTCTTTTTTTGAAACTAATATCAAAATTCCTGAACTAATAAGTATTTCAGTAAAGGTCAAAAGCCAAGAAAAAATATCTACGATATTTAAAGGCGAGATAAGAAGTAGTTTATAAGAAGAAATTATTGAAGTTAAAATACATATTAAAAAAATTATGAGATTATCTATTCTTGAAATTTTAGTTGGTTGTTTAACTGGAACTTGACTTCGACTCCACAGATAAATCAATTTCTTTAAGTTAGTTGTGATGTTTTGCACAGAATATAAATAAATCTATTTGAATAATTTAAAATTATAGGCATGCTAGGTGTAAAAAGGAGATGTTTTTCTAAATGTCATTAAAATTAGACGGTAAAAAATTATCTCTTGAAATTGAAAAAAGATTAAATGAGTATATCTCTAGTAATAAAAAATTCGCAAAAAGAGTTCCAGGTTTAGCTGTAATAAGGATAGGTGAAGACCCTGCGAGTGGAGTTTACGTTAATAACAAGGAAAAAGCATGTTCAAGGATTGGAATAAAGAGTTTTATCTTTCATTTAAAAGATTGTGTAGATCAAAAAGAAGTTGAACAATTAATAATCAAACTTAATTCTGAAGAAGAAATTGATGGAATGTTGCTACAACTTCCTATACCAAAGAAGTTTGATGAGCAAAAACTGATCAGCTATATTAAACCAAGCAAAGATGTAGATGGATTAAATGAGATAAACATCGGCAAATTAGTGAAAAATGAGCCTGCGATGAGATCATGCACACCAGCAGGAATTATTAATTTATTAAGATCCCAAAATATTACAATTGAAGGAAAAAAAATTGTTGTTATTGGAAGGAGTTTGCTTGTTGGCAAACCGCTATCGCTTATGTTGTTGAATCTTAATGGCACAGTAACGATGACTCATTCAAAAACATTAAATTTGAATAAAGTCTGTAGAGAAGCTGACATTCTAATTGTGGCTGCAGGAAAACCTAATCTTGTAGATTCGAGTTTTGTGAAAGAAGGAGCAGTAATTATTGATGTTGGAATACATAGATTAAAAAGTAACGATAAAAATCAAACCAGATTATGTGGCGATGTATTATTAGAAGATGTCATTTCTAAAGTATTTGCTTACACACCTGTACCAGGTGGTGTTGGACCAATGACCGTAACAATGTTACTTGTAAATACTATTTTTAGCTGGCAAAAACAATTTGGTTTATCATCAACTCTTAGTGACCTTTTGCCATAAACTCCAAGATGAAAAAAATTTTACTCAAGGCATAAAATGACTGAAGTTATAAATAGTATTTCTGATTTTGAAAAATATCTTAAAAAAACAAAAAAGATTGTAGAAGAAGCACTTGATTTCTCCTTGGGTCCTGAGAATCCAGAAATATTAAGAGAATCAATGAGATATTCCCTGTTAGCTGGAGGGAAGAGAATTCGTCCAATTTTATGTTTAGCATCTTGCTCACTGGCGGGAGGAAAACCCTCTCTAGCTGTTCCCACTGCAGTAGCGATAGAAATGATCCATACAATGTCCTTGATTCATGATGATCTGCCCGCTATGGATAATGATGACTTGAGGAGAGGTAGGCCGACAAATCATAAAGTATATGGTGATGCAATAGCTATTCTTGCAGGCGATGCTTTATTAACCAGAGCTTTTGAAATGGTCTCTTTAAGAAGCCCTGGAGTCGATCCAAATAGATTATTAAATGTAGTTGGCGAATTATCCCTAGTTGCTGGTGCACCAGGCCTAGTCGGGGGGCAAGTTGTTGATTTGGAATGCGAAGGCAAAGAAGTCGACCTTGAAACTCTCGAATATATTCATCTTCACAAGACTGGGGCTTTATTGAAGGCCTGCGTTAGAACAGGTGCGATGATCGCAGGAGCTAACGAAAAACTATTACAAGCTCTGACTACATATGCAGAGGGAATTGGTTTAGCCTTCCAAATAATAGATGATATTCTTGATTTAACTTCCAGCAGTGAAAAGCTTGGTAAAACTGCCGGCAAAGATCTTTTAGCTGACAAAACTACTTACCCTAAATTACTTGGAATGGAGGAGTCAAAGAAAAGAGCATTTGATTTAGTTGAAAAAGCAAAAAAAGCAATAGAACCTTGGGGTGAAGATGCAAAGTATTTAATATCTTTAGCCGACTTTATTACAAATAGAGACAGATAATTATTTTTAATTTATGTCTGAGTTTTTTTCCCTTTTTAATAATTCAGTTCTTTTCTGGAGCCTATTATCCTGTTTGCTAGCGCAATTTTTTAAAATTGTATTCAATTTCTTTTCAACTGGAGAAATAAGATTTGGAATTATGTTCGAGACGGGTGGTATGCCCTCAAGTCATTCTGCCTTAATAACTGGCGCTGCATCTGGTATAGGTTATGAATTAGGATTTGATAGCTCAATATTCGCATTATCAGTTGCTGTAGCGCTAATAGTTATGTATGACGCAAGTGGTGTTCGAAAATCAGCTGGGATTCAAGCTGCAGAAATTAATAAACTATCAAAAAAACTAGACCCGCAATCTGAATTAATGTTAAAAGAAACCTTGGGTCATACGAAAATTGAGGTCATGGTGGGAAGTTTTTTAGGACCATTAATCACTTTGTCTGGAATGTTTTTTTTAGGTTCTCCTCTCAAAATTTTTGATTTGATAATTAATTAAGAATTCTTTGAAAAAGTAATTTGGGTGGCCTCTATAAAGTTTTTTGCAACTTCTGGAGAACTTGGCAAATGTAAGTGAATCCAACTTGCATGTAATTTTTCATCAAAAAAGCCTTCATTTTTGTATTCGGTTTCCCAAGATTTAATTTTCCATGGGGAAGAAAGATTCTTCTGATGCTCAGCTTTTCCAGAATCAAGTTCAGATAAATTATTTTCAATTTCCCAATAATGAAATTCATGTCCTCTAATTAATTGATTTTGTTTGATGATTGGAGTATCTTTTAAACCCTCAATGTATCTATAACCTACTGAAAGTTTACTTTTTTTTGATATAAAAGGCAGGACACCACTCATTTTATGATTATTACCATTTTCATCTTTTATGAAGTCACCTAAAATCATCATCCCTCCACACTCAGCATATATAAATCCTTTTTTGCGGAATTTCCTTAACGAATTTAAGCTTTTTGTAGAGTTACTTATATGATCAGCATATTTTTCAGGGAACCCCCCAGGAATAATTAAAGAAGAAGCCTCATTAGGTATTTCTTCATCATCATAAATACTCCATGAAATCAACGGTATACCTATTTCACTCAAAAACTCCTTAGTTTCAGGGTATTGAAAATGAAAGATTTTATCTTCTGCAATTGCGATAGGCTTACTTTTGTCTATTTTAAAATCTTTAAAATTGAAAGAATTAAACATTTTCTTTTGAGGAGATTTCAGAAATTTAATAAGAGAAAATACATCAAGATTTGTTTCGGCGAAATTTGCAAAATATGAAACATCAATTTCTTTTCCATTATCCATTGGAGATATCAAACCTAAATTAGATTTGTTTAAAGTTATTTTTGAATCAGATGGTAAAAAACCAAGAATTTCGATATCTTCATTTTTAAAAACTTCTTTGATTAATTTTTTATGTCTATCTGAATTAACGTTGTTAAATATAATTCCTGCTATTGACAACTCACTATCGAAATCTCTAAAACCTCGAATAGTCGCCAAAAGAGAGGCTACTTGACCTCTAGCATTAACAATGAAAATTATTGGAGCTTTGAGAAGTTTAGAGATATTTGCTGTGCTGGAATAGGTTGTTGACCCTAGTCCATCAAACAGACCCATTGCTCCTTCAATTAAAGAGAATTCATATTTCAAAGAATGTTTAAAAAAACTTTCTTGAACCCATTCCTCACCACTTAAAAAAATATCTAAATTCCTGCAAATAGGTTGGCCAATCGAGCTGAGTTGTTGTTGATCAAGATAATCTGGGCCAACCTTGAAAGTTTGCATTTTTATACCTTTTGAGTAGGCCCAACAAGATAGCAAAAGAGATAATGTAGTTTTCCCGCTATCAGTTGAAGGAGAAGATATTACACAAGGCATCTATTAGTTATTCAAGCCATTAAATATTTGAAGGGCTATTTTAATGGAATTTTCAAAAAGAGGGCTGGTATTACCTCTACTACTTCCCAATAATTTACTAACATCGTACTCTGATGTAGAAAAAGAATTAGGAACAACTTGTTCTATTAAATCCATATTAGCCATTCCCCCTGCTTCAAGTCTCATACATTCCACTGATTCACAGCCAAGTATTACACAAGTGTTATTTTTTTGAACCTCACTAATTTTTGAAATCAGCCTCAATCCAATAACTTGTCCTAAATGAATACTTGGATTTCCCAAAGATAAGGGATTAATTGATGTAGAAATTATTTCGCCATTAATTCTTTTAAACTCTATTTTTGTTGATTCTATATCCCTTTCAACTCTTAGAAAAGACCAACCAAGTTTATCGCTAATCCATGAAATCAAAAACAACGCTTGAATCATATGATCTCCTGCAATATCAATGTCAATATCAGTAATATGATCTAAAATTGGCCTCCTCGAAGGCGGATCAAAAATCATTGCCAATGATTCCCTCCAGTTTTTCAATCTAACCCAATTCAAATCATTAATAGCTTTATTTGAATTATTTAATTGATCTAAAACTGTTAAACATCTTTGAGGCGATCCAAGAGCAGTATCAATTATTAACCTTAGACCATAATCAGTGAAATATTCGAAGATTTCAGGCGACTCATCCAAGCTTCCATTCCACCACAACCATGAAGGTAATTCATCAATAGATAATTCATCAATTATTTTTAATCCTTTATTATATATTGAGGCCGAACCCCCCCTAATAACAACTAAATCCCCACAAATAGATTGCATAGCTGGGGTATCACTTAATGGACAGTAAGCGGATACAAAAGTTTTGATATCTGAATTTTTATTTAATGTTGGCGCTAGAGTTATTAATCTTCTTGGATTCAATGTACTTATAGTTGATTCAAAAAATTGTCCTCTAAAATCTTCAAAGTCTTTATTAGATAAATTTTCCTTCAACAAATTCAATAATTCTTCACTATTAAGTGAAGTAGTAATAGGAAGTCCTTGATCTAATATAAATTTTTTAGCAACTTCAATTATCTCTGGATTTAAATTTCCAGTAATTGGTCCATTTACTAATCCTTTTTGAACCAAACATTGTTCTAGCCAAGCAGGCTGCCAGACCATTAACGTGAAAGTATTAGCTCCACTATTATCTTTATCTTCTGAAATCCATAATTTATTAAGGTAATTAGAAATTTCCTGATAAGGCAGCTCTAAAGGGGTTTGCAGTGTAAGTTGAGGTTTCATTTTTAGGGTCTACGCCAGAAAATATTATCTTTTGAAATTAATTTATCTGACTCAGGAGGTCCCCATGTCATAGATTCATAATTATAAATAGGTAACTTCCAAGGAGAATTATCCATCAATTCTATTAATGGCGTATAAAGTTTCCAGGCTGCCTCTACCTCATCACTTCGGGTAAATAATGTTGGGTCAGAAAGCATTGCATCAGCTAATAATCTTACATAGCCTTCATCTGAGGGTTCTCCAAATGATTCATCATAAGAAAATTCCATCTCAACAGGTCTTGATTTCATTCCAGAACCAGGAGATTTTACCTCAAATTTGAAAGTAGCACCTTCATTTGGCTGAATTCTAAGGACAAGTTGATTTGGGGCAGGATTTATTATTGTTGATTCAAATAAATGAACAGGAACGTCTTTAAAAGTCAAGACTATTTCTCCAAGTCTTTTAGGTAGTCTTTTACCTGTTCTCAAATAAAAAGGAACCCCTTGCCAACGCCAGTTATCTACGAAAACTTTTGTCGCAATATAAGTTTCTGTTGTGCTGTTACTATTAACACCATCTTCCTGCCTATATCCTTTGAGTCGATTTGAAACATTCCCTCCCTCTCCGTATTGACCTCTTATGCAACAATTCCACGGTTCATTTTCGTCAGCAAGTTTTGAAGCTTGAAGAACCTTAGCTTTTTCATTTCTTATTGCTTCTGGTTCAAATTTTCCAGGAGGTTCCATTGCAGTAACTGCAAGCATTTGAGTCATATGATTTTGAAGCATATCCCGTAAAGCACCAGAGCTTTCGTAATAACCTGCTCTATCTTCAACACCAACTGTTTCTGATGAAGTAATTTGAACACTTGATATATAATTCCTATTCCAGATTGGCTCAAAAATAGTGTTGGCAAACCTCAAAACAAGAATATTTTGAACTGTCTCTTTACCTAAATAATGATCAATCCTATAAATCTGACTTTCTTCGGCGCAACTTTGAACGATCTTATTCAATTTTTTTGCACTTGAATAATCTCTTCCAAAAGGTTTTTCAATTACTAAACGACTTTTCTTGGCGTCATCTAAAAGACCAGCCCCTTTAAGAGCTTTACATCCACTCGCATAGAAATTCGGAGATACTGATAAATAAAATGTTCTATTCCCATGAGTAGCTTGTGTTTTATCAATTTCACTTAATCTTCTAGAAAGCCTTACGACATGATCACTTTGTTGTAGGTCAACTGGTTCATAGAAAAGATAATTAGAAAATTGTTCCCACTCCCTTTCTTTACCAGATATTTGATTTGATAACTTTACTTTCATCTTTTCTCTAAACTCATTATCAGTCCAGGGTCTTCTAGCACAACCAACTATTCCAAATTCACTAGGAATTCTTCTTTGCAAATAGAGTTCAAATAAGGCTGGTATTAATTTTCTATGAGTAAGGTCTCCACTAGCGCCAAAAATTATTAAACATTGTGGAGATATGACTCTTTCCTGCCGTAAACCTAATCTTAGAGGATTACTTAAAGTTGAAGGCATATTTTTAGTATTCTTTATTTAAAATCCTCTTTTTTTCAAATATTAGCTACATATTGTGTCTAAACCAAAAAGTATTTAGTATGTAAAACTTAAATCTTAATATCAAAGATTTAGTAAGTTTCTACGTGCCATCTTCCTGCTTTTTTTAGTTGAGGTCTTAGTTCTGACCAGTTCAATCCTTTTTCTTCTGCTGCCTTAGTCATTGCTTCATCTATTCCAGGTTCCATACCCTTTAATCCACAAAGATATATATGTGTCTTTTCATCTTCAATCATATTGAAAAGTTCATTTGCTGACTCTAAAACTCTGTCTTGAATGTACATTCTTCCACCTTTTGCATTTTGCTGCTCGCGACTAATAGCTTTTGTATATTTAAAATTATCTGGATTCTCTGCAATGTATCTTTGAAGATCTTCTTCGTATAACAAATTAGCTGATTTTGGAGCACCCATAAATAACCAAGCTTTACCCTTGAAATTCCATTTATTTTTTTCTTTTTCAGTTGGTTCGAACATTCTTCTTAAATAAGCCCTCATTGGCGCTATTCCAGTTCCAGTGGCTAACATAACAATGTTTGCGTCTTCTTCATCAGGGAGAAGCATTTCTTTACCAACAGGACCTGTTATTTTTACTTTATCTCCAGGCTTAATATCACATAAGTAAGTAGAGCAGACACCATTAATGGTTTCACCATCTTTTTCATACTGAAGCTGTCTTACACAAAGAGAAACTGTATTTCCATTAAAGTCATCACCGTGTCTAGTGCTAGCTATTGAGTATAGTCTTAATTTATGAGGTTTTCCATTAGCATCTTCGCCGGCAGGCATTATACCAATACTTTGACCTTCTACATAATTTAAAAATGGATCACTATCTTTAAGGTCGAAAGTTATGTGATTAACTCTACCAATTGCTCCTTCTTTAAGAAGACTGTAGTTTTCAATAACTGTTCCCTCATATGGTGTTTTGGGACGGTAAATATTTACTGGAACGTCTGCATGTTTTTTCTTAACTATTTTTGGAGCTTCTGTTTTTGGAGCTTCTGTTTTTGGAGCTTCTATTTTTGAGACGGCGACTTTTTTAGGTTCCACAGCGTTTGATTCAGGTTTTTTTGTTTTTGCTTCTTCGACAAATTTTAAAGCTCTTTTATTAAAAGTTGTAAGTATAAAATAAAAAACAGCTATTACTACTGGTATATGAGCTAATCCGCCTGCGATTACTTTTGCTTGTGAATACATTTTTTAGATTTCTTTTATAAAAGATTATCAATTTGTAGTTTAATTTGTAGTGATTTTATAAAAATGGTTACGTTTTGAGATCGGAATAAATAGATGAAATTATTTTTATTTTTCAGTATTTGTTGTTTTTATCAGTATAGTTACACAGAAATAATTTTTATTTAATTAAAAATTCATTGTATGAACAATCCTCAAGAATCAATGAATCATTATAAAGACAATGATTACGGGACAATTGAGCAGACGATGGAGAAGTTTTCCGGTGGGACAAGACGGCTGGCAGCTCAACTTACAACTTCTGCAAGTTTTGATTCTTTGTGGAGTGTTTTAACAGATTATGATCGACTAGATCTTTATATACCAAATCTATTATCAAGCAAAAAAATATATCAAAAAAACAATAATGTTCACCTTAAACAAGTTGGGGCTCAGGATTTTCTTGGTATGAAATTTTCAGCTGAAGTAACCATCGATTTGTTCGAAGATAAGGAGCTTGGCCTTTTAAAGTTCAGTTTAATTAAAGGGGATTTCAGAAAATTTGAAGGCAGTTGGAAAATTCAAAATATTAGAGATACTTCAAAAAATTCATTAATTTACGATCTAACTGTTCAAGGTTGTCAATGGATGCCAATAGGAATGATAGAGAAAAGACTCAAAAAAGATCTTTCAGAAAATTTGATTGCCGTAGATAGGCAAGCAAAATTACCAGAAAATTAGTTTACATTTTAGATAATAGCCCCAAGGGGATTCGAACCCCTGTCGCCTCCGTGAAAGGGAGGTGTCCTAGGCCTCTAGACGATGGGGCCAGGAATTTAGCATAGCAGCTTATTAAAAACTAAGAGTAAGGCTAGCCTTTCGTCAAGTATTGTTGCTCTTTGTTTTGTCCTTGCCATACAGGAACTGTGAAATGGAAGCAGGAGCCTACACCAATTTCAGATACGACCCATATTCTTCCTCCATGGACTTGTACTATTCTCCTGCATACTGATAAACCTATGCCAAAACCTGAAGTTCCTTCAGAAGTCTGCGGAAGTCTTACCCTATCAAGAAAAATTCTTTTTTGTTCGCTCAAAGGAATACCCGCACCTTTGTCACAAATTGTTATTTCTACCCATTGATTTGTTTTGTGAATCATGGTGATTTTTATAGATCCAGAGTCTTTTGAAAATTTAATAGCATTTTCAATTAAATTTAAAAATACTTGCCTCATTCTTCTTTGATCTGCAAATACACTTGGCAGATCAGATGGAATATCAGTATCAATTTCAATATTCCTTAATCTCCAGAATTTTTCTAATTCGAGTATTACTTCAGCACTAATATTACCTAAATCTATTTTCTGAGGATTAAATAAAGCTTCCCATTTGGTTGTTCCAACCTCTAGTAGATCCTGGGATAGAAGTTCAATCTCTTCTAGACGTCTTTTAATTACCTCTTGCAATTTTGAAATGTCTATTTGTCCGAGTTTTTGACTTTGAACCGCCAAAGTGGCAGCAGTTAATGGAGTTCTTAATTCATGGGCGACCATTCTTAATAATCTTTCCTGAGATTCTATTCTTTTTGTTAAAGTCTCATTTTCTTGTCTTAAAACAAGAAGTTCATCTTCCAAAAGAAATTCTTTTTGAGTTCTTATTGAATCAATTTTGGATGGTTGCAAATTAATTCCAAGATTTTTAGTTAAACCCTCTTGTGTCCACCTTGGCAACCATTTCTGAACCTGAGAGAAAATATTACTTCCAGCAAATATTTGTTTTGGAGCTGGTGAAACTTTTATTAGTGCTGGGATGGCAACTAATCTATGCAATTCGAGTAATTCAGGTTGTTCTGTGGGTTCAGAAATTTGAAGAGATATCTCAAATTCACAATCATCTGACTCTAAATAAGCTATTAATGACTTAATATCATTGCTGGACAGTTGGTTTCTAGCTGCAACAAGTATTAATTTTAGTTCCTTCTTATCATTCAAATGATTTCCCCTGAAGTGTTGAAAAGCTGTTAATCCTTATAAACACATTAAGATATTTTTTTTTATTCTACAGATAAGCTATGAAATAAATAAGACTTATTTATATATGACTGTTATTAATCAAAAGAAAAATCTAAATTTTGGCGAAAATAATCATCCAGAAATTAGTTTAAATAATAATTTAAAAAGATGGTTTTCAAGAAACGTTGGATTATGGAAATCAAATAGAACTTATTTTCTTGATGAATTACAAAAAACTTATAATTTATGCATGAATATTAATATTCAAGCTCTCGAGAATAAAACGGCATGGGAGTCTCACTATAAATTCAGATGGTACCCAGAAAAAAAATATAATTTCTTTGAGGAAAATCCTCAATATAAAGAACAAGGAGAAATGCGCGCATACCTGAGAGGACACCAACTTATTAGAGAAAATTTTTATTTAAGTGATGATGAAGGGATTTCAAATATTAAACAAGTCGATGAGCACGAAATGATTTTTGAATCTTCTTATAAAGATTGGTATATTATTGAACATACAAGACTTGTAGATGCTGATAACTATAGATTCAGGGTCATATATTCATGGAATAAAAATAAGTTAAAAATAGTAGAGAATCATCACGAAATAAAAATTATTAAGTAAGTTCTTATATTTAATTAAGAAAAAATCAAAAATGTTATCTTGAAATAAATGTTAATAGTAAATGAGTATTAAATTTTATTCAAAAAAAATTCTTAAATTTTTAGGTATTAGCTTTATTGTCCCTTTCACACTGTTTGAGATTAATTCAATTGATAAACAACTCAAAGCAGAAAAAAATTTAATTGCGGCATCAGAAGAAGATATTTTCCTTTATAGACAAATGGGTGCATCCTATCTTTGTATAGCCTCAAAAGCTGAAGTTGATTTTAATAAAGGTCTTACAATTGCAAGTGCTACTTTTGCAAATGTAATAATTGGCAAGCATGGTGGGGCTATTAAAGAATTAGGGAATGCAAAACTTGACGAAAAAAAATTGTACAACGCTGGGACACTTCAAATTGTTGGAAGTGCACTTAATATTTGTCCTGAAAGCATTCCAAATAATATAAAAAATGATTACAAAAAACAGATCAATAAACTTCAAAAGGGAAGTAAAAAATAATTTATTTGATTATCTGAACATTGAACTAACGGAACTTTCTTCATGAATTCTCCAAATAGCTTCTCCTAGCATATTTGCTACAGAAAGCACTTTTAACTGTGGGAAATTATCTTTAACAAGAACTGGTATGCTGTTAGTTACTATAACTTGTTCGAATAAATCTTTAGCACTTAATCTTTCACAGGAGGGTGGAGAAAATACAGCATGCGAGGCACATGCAAATATTCTTTTAGCTCCTTCTTTTTTTAATAAATTAGCTCCAGAACAAATTGTTCCTCCCGTATCAATCATGTCGTCTATAAGAATAGCTGTTTTGCCTTTAACTTCACCAATAACTGTTAGACTCTCAGCGATATTATGAGCTGATCTCCTTTTATCAATAATTGCTAAGGGGGCATCATTCATTAATTTTGCGAATGCTCTCGCTCTAGCGACCCCACCTACATCAGGAGAGACAACTACAATTTCCTCTAAATTTAAAGATTCTAAATAATCAATTAATACTGGTGAACCGTAAATATGATCGCAAGGAATATCAAAATAACCTTGTATTTGAGCAGAATGTAAGTCCATAGCAAGAACTCTATCCACTCCTGATTTCTCAAGCAAATTAGCAGTGAGTTTTGCTGTTATAGATTCTCTTCCAGAAGTCTTTCTATCTGCCCTTGCATATCCAAAATAAGGGATTACGGCGGTTATTTGTCTTGCAGACGCCCTCTTGCAGGCATCAACCATTATCATAAGTTCCATTAAACTATCATTTACAGGAGCACATGTAGGCTGAATCAGGAACACATCGCAACCTCTAATAGATTGTTGAATTTGCACATAAAGTTCTCCATCAGCAAATCTTTTAGATATTAAAGGTACATTTTGAATCCCTAAGTATGATGCAATTTCTTCAGCTAATTTGGGATTTGTAGTTCCACTTACTAGCCTTAATCTACTATTAGTTAGATTAAAATTAGATTCTTTATTCTGCACTGCCGTGATAAAACTTGTCACGAAATTAGCAACATAACACTATATTTATATCGTAGTCGCTTATGTGAATTTCGCAAAAGATAATCTATAGATCTTTTCAAAAGTCATATCTCTTAAGCAAAATGTAAACATAATTGGATTAAAAATCAGAAATTTTCTATTATTTCTAAAAAAATCAGCATAGTATTTGTCAATAAAAAAGAATTTGTTTATCGTTGAGCTTAGAGGATTAATAAATATTTAAAAGTAAATAATCAAAATATAATTAGAAAATGTCTATGAAAACAGTTCTTAAAAAAAAATCATTAGGAATACTTATGCATCCTTCATGTTTACCAGGAGGAAAAGTATGTGGAACTTTTGGTAGAGGAGCTAAAGATTGGATAAAGAAGCTTCATTGCCATGGTATCGAATACTGGCAATTTTTACCTCTTACACCAACTGATTCTACTGGGTCTCCCTATAGCTCACCGTCTAGCTTTGCTCTGAATCCATGGTTTCTTGATGTAGATTATTTAATAGAAGAAGGTTTTATCTTCATTTCTAATTTAGAAGAATTAGGTCCCACAAATAACCAGAATACTCATTTTGATTTTGATGATGCGAATAATTTAACAAAAAAATTAGGTCACCTCCTTTTGCAAGGTTGGAGTTCCCAATCTAAAGAGAGAAAACTTAATTTTAATGAGTGGATTAGAAAGAATTCTTGGGTTGAAGATTATGCAACATTTGATGTTATCAGGGAGGAATTTAATATGTTGCCTTGGTGGCAATGGCCTAAAGAATTTAAGATAAAAAATAACGAATTTTTAAAAACATGGACTGATACAAAGAGTGAAAAGATACTCATTAAAAAATTAATACAGTGGCATTTAGATGAACAATGGACTGCTATAAAAAAATTTGCAAAGTCATATAGTGTCAAGTTAATTGGAGATCTGCCCTTTTATGTTTCTAGGGACAGCGCTGATGTATGGAGTAATAAATCACTATTTTCGATTTTTAAAAATGGAGATTTAATCTTTCAAAGTGGTGTGCCTCCTGATTATTTTTCATCAACAGGACAATTATGGGGAACTCCAACTTACTTTTGGTCAAAACATAAGAGTACTAATTTCAATTGGTGGAGAAAAAGATTTAAAAGGCAATTTGAACTTATGGACTTGATGAGATTAGATCATTTCAGGGGTTTGGCTGGTTATTGGAGGGTTAATGGAAATGCCAAAACAGCAATTTCTGGTAAATGGATAAATTCTCCAGGAAGAACACTATTAAATAAACTAAAAATTGACTTAGGGACTGACTTACTACCAATAATCGCTGAGGATCTAGGAGTAATAACACCCGATGTAGAAAAATTAAGGAAAAATTTTAAACTTCCTGGAATGAAAATATTACAGTTCGCATTTGATGGGAACGAAGATAACCCATATTTACCCAAAAATATTGAAGGTGAAAATTGGGTAGTTTATACAGGTACTCATGACAACTCTACTTCCGTCTCATGGTGGGAATGTTTAGAAAATAACTCCAAAGAACTAATCAAAGATCAATTTAAATTATCTGATAATCCTTCTTGGAGTTTAATAAAAATAGGCATGGATACAAATGCAAATCTCTTTATTGCTCCAATCCAAGATATTTTATCTCTAGATGACTCAAGCAGATTAAATATACCTGGCACGACAAAAAACAACTGGAAATGGAAGTTAAATCGATCTTTAGGAGAAGTAGAGGACAATATAAGGAGATTTAGTGAGCTAGGAAATAATTTTGGGAGAACTAGGAAATAGAGACTTATTGAAGTTTATTTATCAATGATTTTGTTTTCAATATTTTGAATCTCAATAACATTTACATTTAGAATAAAGTATCTCTTTAATATAAAAACAGTAAGGAATAATATAAAAAAATAAAAAAGGATTCCCTGCCAAGTATTTATAAGATCAAATTTATTGACAATAAAATCTTTTTTCTCTTTCTTAGAAGTTTCTCCTTCTCTAATGGCTAAATTTTTTAATGTATGTTTTTTTAATCCTAAGCATTCCTCTAATTTGATTAATATTGATCTTATAAATGGATACTTTGGTCTAATATTTTTATTATTGTTTTCAATAGAAATTAAGGTTTGTTCAGGTATTTTTGAGATACGAGACAATTCTTGAATTGTTATATTTTTGTGGATTCTCGCTTCTTTTACTAACTTTGCTATTTCTCCATAATAATCAACCAATACATTATTTACTTCGATATCAATCAAAGATTTTTTTTTAAACAAAAAAAGATTTTTAAAAATATTCATTACATATTTCCAAGTTTATTAATTTTTTGACTACTCAATTTTAAAAATGAGAACTATATTTAATTTTAATCATTTAAAAATCATAAGTAAATTTATTAGGTTCAAATATAAAAACTAAACTGGAGAAATAATATTATTGACCGCACTTTTTGCAAAATTCAAAGGGCTAAATGTATCTCTAATTAGACTTAAAAGTTTTTTTGCGTCAGTTAATTCTAGTTTGTCATCTTTTATAAGGCTTAAAAGAAGATTCTTCCGAACTTCTGATCCTTTTTTACTAACAAATAATTTTAATCCTGCATTGGCAACTGGTATCAAATCTGAGTTAATATTTTCAGAATCTTTAAATAAAATATTTAGTAAACTTTCAACTTTTTCTATTTGAATTCTACCTTTATTATCAAACACAACTTCCAAGAGAATTTCTAAAATCTCATCAGAATTATCAGTAAGTAGTTTCTTAGCTATATAAGGATATGCGATTTTTAAAATTTTAAATTCAGGATCTAGTCTTAGTGCTAAACCTTCTTGACTAACAACGGCTCTTATTATCAAAGCGAACCTACTGGGTACTCTAAATGGATAAGAGTACATTAGTTTTGAGAATTTATCAGTTACATTTTTAAGATTAAAATTGCCAACCTCAGCACTAAAAGATCCTCCTAAAACTTCTTTTAATGGTTTAACAAGTTTCTGAAGATCTTGTTCTTTAGTTAAAAAACCTAATTTCTGAAAATCTTTTGCAAGAAGATAATATTCATCATTTATTATGTGAACAATGGCCTTAATGAGAGTTAGTCTATCTGAATTTGTAATTGTATCCATCATTCCGAAATCTACATAAGCTAAATTTCCATAATCTGCATTTCCTCCTTTAAGAGCAAACATATTTCCAGGGTGTGGGTCTGCGTGAAAATATCCATATTCAAATAACTGCTGAAGACCACTTATTACACAAGTTTTTATGAAAGAGGAAGGTACCAGGTTATTTTCCTCCAATAAAGCCCTATCTCTTAATTTGACTCCATCAATCCAAGAGGTTGTAATAATTCTCTTAGATGAGAACTGTTTTTCCAATTTAGGAATAAAAACATTTGGGTTATCTTTGAATAAATTGGCAAACTTTAAAGCATTTTCACCCTCTTTCTCGTAGTCAATTTCATCAAAAAGTGCTTTGCCGAATTCATCTATTATTTCTCCAATTCCTACACCAATATTTAGTGGCAGAAATGGTGACAACAAAGTTGATAAAAACCTTAATATCACAACATCTCTTCTTATAAGAAAGTTTAAATTTGGCCTTTGTACTTTTACCGCTACATGAGTATTATTTTTTGTTTTTGCTTTATAGACTTGTCCTAAGCTTGCTGATGCAATAGGACTATCAGGGAACTCATCAAATAATTCATTAGGTGGTCCGCCAAGTTCCTCTTCAATAATTTTTAAAGCAATTTTGTGATCGAATGCTGGTAGATTATCCTGTAGGTTGGTAAGTTCTGTCAACCAATCTTGTCTAACTAGATCAGGTCTAGTTGAAAGTGCCTGTCCCAATTTTATAAAACAAGGTCCTAAATCTGTTATTACATCAAAAAGATATTTGGAAAGATTTTTTTGTATATTTTTATTTTTACTGTTACCTTGAAAAAGTATTCTTAAAAAAAGAAAAATAAAAGTTAATAGGATATATAAAACTCTCGGGACGAAAATCCATGGTCTCAAAATCAACCAAATTAAGTCATCTTTTGCCGAGTATTGCGGATAAGACCTTGTCATTTAATTTAAAAAATATCAAAGAAGAATTCCCACTAGTCCATTCTATATATGTCAATAACACTTTATGAGCATTTCATCTTTTCTAACTAAAAAGTTTTCAAAGTCACTTTTCTTTCCCGCTCATAACAGAGGGGCAGCTTTACCCGAGAAATTAGTGAAATTATTAAAAACGCAACCTGGGTATTGGGACTTGCCGGAACTACCAGAGATAGGGTCACCTCTATCCCAAAGCGGATTAATTGCCAAAACTCAAAAAGAATTCTCTGCGAAATTTGGTGCTAAAGGATGCTTTTTTGGAGTTAATGGAGCCTCAGGATTAATACAATCAGCGGTAATTTCAATGGCAAAACCTGGTGAAACGATACTAATACCAAGAAATGTTCATATAAGTGTTATAAAAATCTGTGCGATGCAGAACATAAATACAATATTTTTTGACCTCGATTTATTATCAGAAACTGGTCATTACAAACCAATAACAAAAATATGGTTGGAAGATGTATTTAAAAAAATAAATTTTATTGAAAAAAAAATTGTAGGGGTAATTCTTACTAGCCCATCTTATCAAGGTTATGCAGGAGATTTAGAACCTTTAATAGATCTTTGTCATCAAAAAAAATTACCTGTTTTGGTTGATGAAGCTCATGGTTCTTATTTCCTTTTTTGTGAAAACCTTAACCTACCAAAATCCGCTTTAGTATCAAATGCTGACTTAGTCGTTCACTCCTTGCATAAGTCGCTAAATGGTTTAACTCAAACGGCTGCACTTTGGTACAAAGGGAATCTAGTAAATGAGCATAATTTAATCAATAGTATTAATTTGTTGCAAACTACTAGTCCAAATTCTTTATTACTTTCTTCTTGTGAAGAGTCTATTAAAGACTGGCTAAATAAAAAAAGTTTATCAAAATATCAAAAAAGAATTTTAGAGGCAAAAAGTATCTATAAAAAATTAATCCAAAAGAATATTCCTCTTATAGAAACCCAAGACCCCTTAAAAATAGTATTAAACACCTCTAAAGTAGGAATTGATGGTTTCACTGCTGATAAATTTTTTTATAAAAATGGTCTTATTGCTGAATTACCAGAAATGATGACTCTAACTTTTTGCTTAGGATTTGCTAATCAGAGAGATTTTCTTAATTTATTTGAAAAGTTGTGGAATAAATTACTGTTAAATTCTAAAAAATTAAAAAGTTTAAAAGTACTCCAATCGCCCTTTAAACTAGTTCAAGAACCTGAAATTGAAATTGGAATTGCTTGGAGAAGTGAGACTAAGAGTATCTCTTTCTCTCAATCATTAAATAAAATATCAGGAGATATTATTTGCCCTTATCCTCCTGGGATACCTCTAGTAGTTCCTGGAGAAAAAATTGACATCGATAGATTTAATTGGATAAATAATCAAAGTTTGTGCAACAAAGATCTGGTAAATTTTAATATAAGAGTCATACAACAATAGAACTTCAATATGAGATTTAGAAGCGGATTACTTATAGGAATATTTGGTTTAATTGTTGTTTTATTGGGGGGATGGTTTTTTACATTAGCAATAGCTTTACTCACTTATTTAGCATTATTAGAATTTTTTAGAATGGCTGAATTTAAAGGAATAAAACCAGCCACAAAAACCACATTATTTTCATCTTTCGTTATTATTATTTCTACTTATCTTGAGGCCATAGGTTTACTTGAGGGAGAGATATCAAATTCAATTTTGCCTATCTGTTCAGTTGGGATATGCACTTGGTTACTACTACAACCAAAACCTGGAACAATTTCAGATATTGCAGCGTCTATTTTTGGATTATTCTATTTAGGTTTTTTGCCTAGTTACTGGATTAAGTTAAGGGGATTAGAGTCAGTGATAATAAGTTCAAATCAAGGTTTGATTTCATTTGAAAACTTATCAAATACTACAGGTATTCATTTAACTTTAACTTCTTGTTTCTTAATTGTAGCTAGTGATATTGGTTCTTATTTCATTGGGAAGTCATTTGGTAAAAAATCTCTTTCTTCAATATCTCCTAGCAAAACAATAGAAGGTTTAATTGGAGGAATATCCTGTTCGGTTTTATTAGCAATATTTTTCGCATTTTCACTGAATTGGGAAAATCCATTATTAGTTGGAATTTTATATGGAATTTTAATTTCTCTTATGGCTTTAGTTGGAGATTTAATTGAATCAATGATGAAGAGAGATGCAAAAATAAAAGATTCCGGAACTTTTTTACCAGGACATGGAGGAATTCTTGACAGAATTGACAGCTATATTTTTACTCCATCTATCTTGTATTACATTTTTATACTTCTCAAGTATCTAAATTAATTTTTAAATTTTTTTTATTCCAAAAAATAATCTTGAATAATTTTAGTCGATAATGATGGTAAATCTATATGAGGAAGATGGCCACAATTTTGCAACCCTACATAATTTAATTTTTCAATTTTTCTTATTTTTTTAATCTCTTTTTTTCCCAGAATACGATCATTCTCTCCACATATTGCTTTAATTGGGATATTTTGAATATATTTATTTGTCCCAGCAAACCCTCCACTTTTTGCAAATGATGCAAGTGAATTCCTCCATCCTTGGCAACCTAAATGAATTGAAGCAATTTGCTCTTCCATTTCACCAACACATTCTTCTGGGAAAGCAAATGCTTGCCTGCAAAGACTTTTTCTAACCTGCGGCAATCCAAGAAATGAGGAACCGATTTGGTTAAGAGGAAAAGGGATGCTCTTAGGTTCTCCAAATAATCCTGCGGGAGATAAAAGGATAATCTTATCAATGGAATCAGTAATTTCAAAAGCAAGTTTTAAAGCTGCTGAACCTCCCATAGAGGCCCCAATAACTTTAATATTTTTTGTTATTTGCAAAGTCTTAAGGAGATCAATTAAAAATGAAATTATTTTCGAAGGATTGTATTCATTTGTTGCGCACCTAGGACTAAAACCAAATCCTAGTAAATCAGGAACTATAACTTGGAAATTTTTTTTTAGTGATTGATATATTCTCCTAAACTCTAAAAAACTACTATCAAAGCCATGTAGGAGAATTATAGGTTGACCTTTCCCTCCCATAACTACAGGGAATTTCAAAGAATTCCAGTTATCATTTAGTTTGATCCACTTAACATCATTTGCTAAATAAAGAGCCAATGGATCCAAAAGAGACAATTTTGCTCTCTCAAAAAATTCAATATTTAAATCACTAAATTGTTCGAAGTTGGATTTAGTCAAAAAATAATTATATTTTGATTTTTTGTTTTTCAAAATTTGTAATAACTTCAATTATATCTTGTTTACTAATTTCAAAAGGCAAGAAGTGAATTTCAGATTTTTCTCTACAAGTGAAATCAGCAATTTTTTCTAAATTTTTATTTTCGAAAACATTAATTCCTAATTCTGAAATAGTGGTTGGCAAATTCAATTCTTTCATAAGTACTAACAATTGTTTAATAGACTGTTCAGCTAATTTATTATTATTTTTGATTTCTTCAAGTCTTAATTGCAATAACAATCCAACTCCAACAATCTCGCCATGTAAGAATTTATTTGGAGTAATTATCTGAGTAATTGCATTATGAATAGCATGTGCTGCGGCTGTCCTACACTTTTCTCCACCTATACCTCCAACTAATCCTGCTGTAAGTCCACATGCTTCTATAATATTTCTCCAAGAGGAATTATTTTCAAATGGGTCTTTAAGGGCTTTTTCTCCATCTATTAGTAATTGATCTCTTAGAACTCTTGAAATCTGAATAGCTTGTTGAACAAGACCATCATCTATAGTTGAACTAGTTATTGAAGATTCATACCATTTTGCTAAAGCATCTGCTATTCCGCTTGCAAGTGTTCTTGAGGGAGCTGTTTGAATAAATTTATGATCGTAGACTAGGACTTTTGGACAAGATCTCAGTGCAACATCCTTTATAAATTGACCTTTTTTCGTATAAATATTTGATAAGGCAGTCCATCCCGCGCAGGTTGCAGCACTAAGTGGAACTGTGATACAAGGAATATTAAGGCACTCTGCTATATATTTGCCAGAATCAAGAACTTTACCTCCTCCTGCTGCGATAACAGAATCATTATTATTATTTAAGATGACATTCTTAACTGTTGAAATATCTTCATAACAGCAATCAAATTGTAAATTAGCTAAAGAAACATCAAGGTCTAGATTTTTTAAATCTCTAAAAATTTTACTTTTAATCTCTTTGGTATAAAGACTTCTACCTAAAATTAAAGGTCTTTTGGTTAAATTAGCAATCTGAGGTAAAGCTTTTTCCCATGCATCCTTCCCCCTAAATATAGTTTCTGGAGATATTGATTGCATTTTAAAATTAATTACTAGAAGTTAGCCCCTGCTAGCTCCTGTTGAGATTCTTCAGAAGAAATATTGATTTTAACTTTTTTATTTTCATCTATGTCAACTAACGCCTTATCTCCATCTTTAATTCTCCCCGAAAGGACTTCCTCTGCCAAACTATCTTCTAATAAGCGCATAACAGCTCTTCTTAATGGTCTTGCTCCATAAGAAGGGTTATAGCCTTCTTCAACAAGCCTTTCTTTAAATGCATCAGTTACGCTTAATTTAATACCTTTATCTTCCAATCTTGCAAAAACCTCTTTCAACATTATTTCTGCAATTTCTTTAACTTCATTTTTAGAAAGTTGCCTGAATACAATTATTTCATCAAGTCTGTTTAAAAATTCAGGTCTGAAGTATTGCTTAAGTTCTTCATTAACTAGAGATTTGATTCTATTATATTGGCTATCTTCAACAGAATCACCAGAGAACTCAAATCCTAACCCACCTCCACCTTTCTCAATAACTTTTGAACCAATATTTGAAGTCATTATTAGTAAGGTATTTTTAAAATCAACAGTTCTACCTTTGGAATCTGTTAGTCTGCCGTCCTCAAGAAGTTGTAATAATAAATTGAAAACATCTGGATGAGCTTTCTCTACTTCATCAAACAAAACAACTGTATAAGGTCTTCTTCTGACTGCCTCAGTAAGTTGACCACCCTCATTAAAACCTACATATCCCGGTGGCGAGCCAATTAGTTTACTAACTGTATGTCTCTCCATAAATTCTGACATATCTAATCTAATCATTGCTTCTTCGCTACCAAAGAAATATGAAGCTAAAGATTTAGTCAATTCAGTTTTACCTACGCCAGTAGGGCCTGAAAAGATAAAACTTGCTATTGGCCTATTTGGATTTTTCAAACCAACTCTTGCTCTTCTAATTGCTCTAGAAACGGCTTTTACAGCTTCATCTTGACCGATCAGTCTTTGGTGAAGCGTCTCCTCCATGTTAAGAAGTTTAACTGATTCTGTTTCAGTTAATTTTTGAACAGGAACACCTGTCCAAGAAGCAACAATATGTGCAACGTCCTCTTCACAGACCATAGGATTTTGTAAAAGTTTTGAATCATTTTTTACCGAGTTTGTATCAATACTTGTTTCATCCTCAGTTGTAGATTCTTTTTTATTCTCGAGTACATCTTTAATTTTTGCAGACAACTCAATCTCTTTTTCTCTCAATTGACCGGCTTGATCAAAGTTTTGATCCCTTACAGATTCTTCCTTTTGTTTTTGAATTTGTCTTAATTCTTTATCAATTTGTTTAGCCTCAGGTGGAAGTTTAGAGTTTATTAAACGAACCCTACTTCCTGCCTCATCGATAAGATCTATAGCTTTATCAGGCAAAAATCTATCAGATATATAGCGATCTCCTAGGTGAGCTGCAGCCTCTAAAGCATCATCAGTAATTTTAAGGCGATGATGTTGTTCATAACGTTCTCTAAGTCCCTTTAAGATTTCGATTGTATCTTCTATTGATGGTTCTCCAACCATGACAGGTTGGAATCTTCTCTCTAAAGCAGCATCTCTTTCAATATGTTTTCTATATTCGTCTAGAGTTGTTGCTCCAATGCATTGGAGCTCTCCTCGGGCCAATGCAGGCTTAAGAATATTCGCTGCGTCTATAGCACCTTCAGCTGCTCCAGCACCAATCAAAGTATGCACTTCATCTATGACAAGTATTACATTACCTGCAGATTTAATTTCCTCCATTATCTTCTTTAATCTTTCTTCAAATTCTCCTCTATATTTTGTTCCGGCTACCAAAAGTCCTATATCAAGAGTTAAAACTCTTTTATCTTCTAGTATGTCGGGGATGTCACCCAACTGTATTCTTTGAGCTAAACCCTCTGCAATAGCGGTTTTACCAACTCCAGGTTCACCGATAAGTACTGGATTATTTTTGGTCCTTCTGCCTAATATTTGAACAACGCGATCTATTTCCTCATATCGGCCAACTACTGGATCAAGTTTTGATTCACTTGCTAGCTTTGTTAGGTTTGTTCCAAATTCATCTAGTGTAGCAGTTTTTAAATTTCCTTTACTTGGATTAGCTCCACTGCCAACTTCTGCTGTTTCACCTAGCATCCTTATAACTTGAGTTCTTACTTTTGTAAGATCGATACTAAGATTTTCTAAAACCCTTGCAGCTACCCCTTCTCCTTCCCTAATCAAGCCTAGTAATAAATGTTCAGTCCCTATATAGTTATGACCTAATTGGCGCGCTTCTTCCAGTGATAATTCTAAAACCCTTTTTGCTCGAGGGGTAAAGGGTATTTCTACAGCTACAAAACCTGATCCTCTACCAATTATCTTTTCTACTTCAATTCTTGAATCTTTTAAATTGACACCTAATGATTTTAGAACTTTTGCTGCAACTCCTGTACCTTCTCCAATAAGACCTAATAAAATTTGTTCTGTACCAACGAAGTTATGGCCAAGCCTTCTAGCTTCCTCTTGAGCAAGCATGATGACTTTTATAGCTTTTTCTGTAAATCTTTCAAACATTAGAAGATTATCTTGCTATTAATAACCTACCAGCAATATGTCAATTTTGTGTTCACAATGAGCTTTTGTGAATACCTAAAAGTATATTTTTTTTAATTTAATCTAACTTTTTTGGTGATATAGCAATAAATTCAAGTAATTTCAAGCATTCTGGTTATCCGAACAATTAAATTTTAAATTACTTAGTTCTTAGTTTTTTTTCTTTGAGGAGAGCATCCGAACCATCCTTATAATAATCTCTTCGTATTCCCACAGTATTAAAATCAAAGCTATTGTAAAATTTATCAGCAGAAAAATTAGAATGAGAGACTTCCAAAATTAATTTTTTTAAATTTAATTTTTCACATTCTTCTATTAAGTAGCTCATAAGGTAAGTTCCAAAACCTTTTTTCCTGTATTTATGGTTTACCACAAAAAAATTTATTTGAGCTTCATCAAGAACTACATGAAAAACACATATTCCTACTACAAGATTTGAAAGTAATATCCCGAAGACATTGACACCATCTTTTTTAAATTCTTTAGCCCATTGATTTTTGCTCCACAAAGAGATCGTATTTGAATCTAATTCATAACATAAATCAATATCTTTCTCTTTTATATGTTTAATGGATATCATTTTATAATAAATAAATATTCAAAAATCTGAAATTAAAGTCATTATAAAATATGACAATTTAAGAATAACTCTATTTAGAATTTTCCCATGGACGAAAAAAAATCCTTTTTAAAACAAAAGATTGATATCAACAGCCCAAATAAAAATATAGTACCGATTACTACATCTATAGGAAGTGATGGAAAATTATCAATTGGTGGGTGCTCTATTGAAGAATTAGTTAAGAAATATGATTCTCCACTTTATATTTTGGATGAAATCACTCTAAGAAACTCTTGTAGAGCATATAAAAAAGCACTAGAAAAATATTACCCTGGAGGATCTCTTCCAATATATGCTTCTAAAGCAAATAGTTCTTTATTCATGAGTAACCTAGTTTCATCAGAGGGTTTTGGACTTGATGCGGTTTCAGAGGGAGAACTATTAACTGCTCTTAAAGGTGGAGTCCCAAATGAAAAAATCGTCTTTCACGGTAATAATAAATCAGATCAAGAAATAGAGTTTGCAATTAGAAATAACATACAAGTAATTGTAGATAATGATTATGACTTACAAAGGTTAGAAGAAACTTCAAATTCATTAAATTGTGATTTGGAAATAATGATTCGATTTACTCCTGGAATCGAATGCCATACTCATGAATACATTAGAACTGGATCATTTGATAGCAAATTTGGTTTCGGTATTGAATATTTAAATCATTTATTTGACAAAGTCAGCAAGACTAAACATCTTAACTTAAAGGGATTACATGCACACATTGGGTCCCAGATTTTTGAACTAGACCCACATAATGATCTAGGCAAAATAATGGTGAATGTCATTTTACAAGCCAAAAAATTTGGCCATGATATACAAAAATTGAATATGGGTGGAGGTTTAGGTATTAAATATACAGAAGATGACGATCCCCCTTCAATAGATGAATGGGTAAAAACAATTTCCACATCTGTTGTTCAAGCTTGTAAAAAACATAATTTAAATTTACCTACTTTGATGTGTGAGCCAGGAAGATCCATTGTATCTACAGCAGGAATAACAATTTACAAAATTGGGGCGTTTAAAGAAATACCAGGGATCAGAACATATTTATCTGTTGATGGTGGAATGAGTGATAATCCAAGACCAATAACATATCAATCAAATTATTCCGCATGTTTGGTAAGTAACCCCTTTAATATTAATTCTAAAAATAAATATACTATTGCTGGTAAGCACTGCGAATCAGGAGATGTATTGTTTAAAGAGATAGAACTAGCTAATTGCAAAACGGGAGATCTTATATGTGTTTTTGGTACTGGTGCTTACAATAACTCAATGAGTTCTAATTACAACAGAATTCCAAGACCTGCTGCCCTCTTAGTTTCTGATGGTGAAGCAGAAATTATTCAAAAAAGAGAAAGCCCATTGGATCTTTTAAAATACGACGTCTTACCTGATCGCTTTCTTAAACAAAATTAGGTACATTTAGATTAATTTTATTTTTAATGTGAATTTCTGGGGGATTATAAATTTAAAGCTTTTATTAGATGTCTTATTCGCTGTAGGTTTTGGACTTTTATTATTTTCTAGAGTTAAAGAACAGAGAACATTGTGGCTTTTAAGGGGATATTTGTTTTTAGTTTCATCAGCTTGGTTCATTCAAAGATATGCATATCTTCCTTTAACATCAAAATTAATTGATGCTGTAGTCCTCGCATGCTCTCTCTCTTTAGCAATACTTTGGCAAGGAGAGCTGAGAAGGTTAATGGAATTGTTAGGTACTGGTAGGTTAGCTGTATTACTAGGAAATCCACCAAAGGAATTCAGAGCAAAATCCACTACTATTACTCAGTTAGTCGATACTGCAGGTAAACTCTCTCAGAATAGAAGGGGTGCTTTAATCGTTGTGGATTTGGGGAGTGATTTAAGACCTGAAGATTTTTTATATTCAGGGACAAAAATTGAGGCACAATTGTCAACAGACCTTTTAATAAATCTTTTTGCAACAGATACACCTCTGCATGATGGAGCAGTTCTTGTGAAGGGTAACAAAATAATATCTGCAGGAGTAATACTTCCACTCTCTAGGCAAGGAATTAGCAGATACGGCACAAGACACTTGGCTGCATTGGGAATTACAGAAAGATTTGATAGATGTATTTGTATTGTTGTTTCTGAAGAGACAGGTACGTTATCATTAGCAAATCAGGGGAAACTTGAAAGGCCAATTACCAGTAGTAGGTTACAAGAACTACTTGTGGATTTAATAGGGAATCAAAACTCTATGGGAACGAATAAACCAGCTCTAAGTAAAAATTCTTTATCCCAAAAGACAAATGCAAGTGATAATATTGTTGGTGGTATTAATGAAGATGAGTCCAAAGAATCAGAAATCATTACCACTAAAAGGGACTAGAAAATGAGATTAGGAAAATTAATAGACGATAAAATTAATGACTTATCAATGAAAATAGATAAGCAAAAAGTACCCAAACATGTAGCAATAATTATGGACGGAAATGGGAGATGGGCAACTAGGAAAGGCTTGCCTCGATCCTTTGGGCATAAACAGGGCGTTAGTGTATTAAAAAAAATTCTCAAAGCTGCAAAAAATTTAGGTTGTAAAGTAATTACTGTTTATGCTTTTTCAACTGAGAATTGGACAAGACCAACAAAAGAAGTTGATTTTCTCATAAATCTTTTTAGCGAAGTTTTAAAAAACGAAATTAAAGAAATACATGAAGAATCAACAAAAATAAAATTCATAGGAGATTTAACTCCTTTTCCAAAAAATTTAAAAGAAATAATCTCTAGTTCAGAGTCTCTAACTAAACACAACAATAAATTTTTATTCAATGTTTGTGTGAATTATGGAGGTAGGCAAGAAATAGTAAAAGTTGCAAAAGAATTAGCCTTAAAATCTTCTTCTGGAGAAATAAACCCAAGTGAAATTGACGAAGAATTATTTAATTCAGAGCTATTAACTGGAGGGATTAAGGATCCAGAATTACTAATAAGAACTAGTGGCGAAAAAAGGATAAGTAATTTTCTATTATGGCAATTAGCTTATTCAGAAATTTATATATCTGACGTACTTTGGCCTGAGTTCAATGAGTATGAATTTCTCAAAGCAATAATTGATTACCAATCAAGGCATAGACGTTTCGGAGGTATAGAATCATTACCAAATGAATCTTTTAAAGATTCTCAATGTTCTTCCTAACAAAAATGACAAATTCAAATAATCATCAGTTAGATAACGAAATTAGGTTTGATTGGGAAAGACAAGAAATATTGGAAATACTCAATAAGCCTCTGATTGATTTAATGTGGGAATCCCAAATCATTCACAGAAAATTTAACAAATACAATATTCAATTAGCATCATTGTTCAGCGTAAAAACTGGTGGATGCGAGGAAAATTGTTCGTATTGTAGCCAATCAATTTATAGTGCTAGCGAAATCAAAAGTCATCCGCAATTTGAGGTTGAAGAGGTTTTAAAAAGAGCTCAAATAGCAAAAAATGAAGGTGCAGATAGGTTTTGTATGGGTTGGGCGTGGAGAGAAATTAGAGATGGAAAATCTTTTAATGCAATGTTAGAGATGGTTAGCGGTGTAAGAAATTTAGGAATGGAAGCTTGTGTTACAGCTGGGATGCTTACAGAACAACAAGCTTCCAGACTAGCTGATGCAGGTTTGACCGCGTATAACCACAATCTTGATACTAGTCCTGAGTATTATAAAAATATAATTACGACTAGAACTTATCAAGACAGATTAGATACTATCAATAGAGTAAGAAATGCAGGAATAAATGTTTGTTGTGGAGGAATAATAGGTTTAGGTGAAACTAATGGCGATAGAGCATCTCTTTTGGAAGTACTTTCAAACATGAATCCGCACCCTGAAAGTGTTCCTATAAATTCATTAGTAGCTATTGAAGGTACTGGTTTAGAAGATAATCAAGAAATTGATTCAATTGAGATGATAAGGATGATAGCTACAGCAAGAATTCTCATGCCTAAAAGTAAAATAAGATTAAGTGCAGGTCGAGAAAAGCTATCAAAAGAAGCCCAAATATTATGTTTTCAATGTGGTGCAAATTCAATCTTTTACGGAGATGAGTTACTCACAACTTCAAATCCATCTTTTCAATCAGACAGAAAACTTCTTAATGAGGTAGGAGTATCATTTAATAAAGATTTTGAAACTTGTGAAAAAACATTATCTTCTTTATGAAAGGCAAAAATTATAAAATAGTTTCTCTTTATTCCTTTTTCCCATTTCAAGAAAACTTAATTCTTGATCTGAAAAATAAATTATTAGAAATTGAAAATGAAAACGATATTTCAGGTTTATTAATTTTTGCGAGTGAAGGTATTAATGGAACTATTTGTGCTGAGAAAAATGTAACTGATTTTGTTATCAACTTACTTGATAAATATACGGATAATAGAAATTTGAATATAAAAGTAAACTTTTCAAAAAAGAAAGTCTTCAAAAAATTAAAAATAAAAATTAAGAAAGAAATAGTTACCATGGGTGTCCATGGAATAAAGCCTGCGCAAGATAATGGGACTTATGTTGACTCAGTGAATTGGAATAAGTTAGTCAAAAATCAAAATACAATAGTCATTGATACTAGAAATCATTATGAGGTTTCTATTGGAACTTTTCAGAATTCAATAAACCCAAATACAAAAAACTTTAGCGAATTCCCCAAATGGGTAGATGATCATTTAGATACCCATTTAGAAGATAAAGAGTCTACAAATATAGCGATGTTTTGTACCGGAGGAATAAGATGTGAAAAAGCTACAAGTTTGCTGAAAAAGAAAGGTTATAAAAATATTTATCACCTACAAGGTGGCATCCTTCAATACCTTGATGATATACCAAGAGACAAAAACTTATTTGAAGGTGAATGTTATGTTTTTGATAAAAGAGTTGCTTTAGATCAAGAATTAGAAAAAGGATCCTACTCAATTTGTCATGCATGTGGAATGCCAGTTTCAATTCAAGATCAAGAAAGAAAAGAATATAGAAAGGGTATCCAATGTCATTTCTGCATAGACCAATTCAGCAATGATGATAGAAAAAGGTTTGAAGAAAGACAAAAACAAATCGATAGATTAAACGAGGAAAATCATAAAATTTATAAGGACTAATTTTCAAAATCATGAAAGTCGAAGAATTAGAAAAATTAGCAGGTGCCATTGGATTATTAATTAAAATTCAAGTTAGAGAAACTCTCGGATTATGTTTCTTTAGAATTGTTATAGCAGAACAAAAAGATAACATAATAAAGATTTGGGCCGAAATGAAAGGTTGGACTTATTTAAATAAACAAGGTATCCAGCTTGATACATTAAGAATCCTTAGTAAAGCACCTGCTTTTGTTTCGGAATTAATATGGGCAACAACTATGGCCTGGGCAATTGAAAAAAAATCAAGCAACAAAGTAAGACTTTTAGCTATTTTTGATAGTGAAGGATATAGTAAGAAACTTGTAAGATATTTTAAATTAATAGGATTCAAAATTGTAAAAGAAGTTGGTTCTAGCCCATTAGATCTTTTAATAAGATTGATTTGGGGAGGTGCAGGTACACTCATGAACGGGGAATGTATCTCCATATTGGAAAAACTTGAAAAGAAACTCTCTTTAATTGAAGAAAATTAACCCGCATGATAACTACTTCTAACTAAAGGGCCAGAAGATACTTTTTTAAATCCTAATTCCTTAGAGAAGCGATATAAATATTCAAACTCTGATGGATCCCAATATTTCTTAACTACCAAATGATTGAATGAGGGCCTTAAATATTGGCCAATTGTAATTTGATCACAATCTATTTTTTTTAGATCATAAATTGTATTTTTTATTTCATCCAATGTTTCCCCAAGACCTAACATAATGCCTGATTTAGTTTGAATATGAGGAGCAATATCTTTTGACTTTTTTAGTAATCTAAGGGATTTTTTGTAATTTGCACCCCTCCTAACTTCTTTTTGGAGTCTTTCAACAGTTTCAAGATTATGATTAAAGCATATTGGATTTTTTTCTAAAATCATCTTCAATCTCTCAGTCTGAAGGTTATTAGTTTCACCTATATTTTTGCCCCCACCCCATAAATCAGGAGTTAAAACCTCTATCTTAATTGTTGAATCAATTTTTCTAATTTCATCAATTGTAGACATAAATAAGTTTGCACCATGATCTGGGAGATCGTCTCTAGCTACAGATGTCAAAACAACATATTTCAAATTTAGTACTTTCACGGCTTCAGCGACTTGAGTACATTCATCAATATTGATAGAACTAGGTCTACCTTTATTTACCTGACAAAAAGCACATGAACGAGAACAAATCGATCCCCCTAGTAAAAAAGTGGCAGTTCCTGAGGCATAACATTCTGCTCTATTTGGACATCTTGCTTCTTCACAAATAGTATGAATATTTGATTTTTTGATGAGTGTTTGTATTTTTTCGAATTCTGAAACTTTACTAATAGGAAATTTAATCCAAGAGGGAAGTCTTAAGATTTTTTCTTTCTTGATTAGATTATTATCTCTCATTGTCTAATTTAGTTTTGTTCTCCCTTCTAACGCCCTTGCAAGTGTAACTTCATCCACATATTCAAGTTCACTGCCCATTGGAAGGCCATATGCAATCCTCGTAACTTTAGTAAAAGGGGCTAACAATTTTCCAATATAAAGACTTGTTGTATCTCCCTCAACACTGGGGGTCAATGCCAATATGATCTCATCTATTTCAGACTTACTAACTCTTTCTACCAAGCTTCTTATTTCTAAGAGTTCGGGGCCAACAGAATCCATTGGGGATATTAAACCACCAATAACATGGTAAACACCTTTAAATTCTCTGGCGCGCTCCAAAGCTAGCAAATCTTTAGTTTCTGCTACTACACAGATTAGTTTTTGATTTCTTTCATTATTTTTACAAATTTCACATTCATCTTCTGACGTCAAATTGAAACATTTTTTGCACCGACCAACATTACTATGTGCTTCTAAAAGAGCCTTTGAAAAATCTCTTATTGTACTTTCAGGTTGTTTTAAAATAAACAGGGCTAATCGTTGCGCTGTTCTTGGACCAATCCCTGGAAATTTCTCAAAATGACCAATTAATTTTGAAAGCGGTTTGGTATAAGTAATCAAAATTAAACTATTTCTAGGAATAATTTAGACGCAAAATTCTGAATTGCCATAATTGTTTGCTTTTAATGTCTTATTATGTTTTTAGTTAGTAATTTCAAACAAAATGAAAAATATTAAATTTAACCCTTTCAAATATTTATTTTTGATTTTCTTGTGTTTAACACTGAGCGCTTGTAGTGGCGGACTAAATGCTGGATTAGAAGCTTATCAAAGTCCAGATGGAAGATATGCCTTTTTATATCCAACAGGCTGGACTAGAGTAAAAGTCGATGGAGGACCTGAAATTATTTATCATGATTTAATAAATAGTAATGAGACCTTAAGTTTAGTTATTTCTGATGTCAATAAAGAGGTTCAATTAGAGCAATTAGGAAGCCCAAATGAAGTAGGCCAAACATTAATTGATAAAGTCATTGCTCCCGAAGGTTCAGGTAGAGAGGTAAAACTTATAAATGCCAATAAGAGGGAGACATCCAATCATATTTTCTATGATTTAGAGTATGAATTAAATTTAAATGAACAGGCAAGACATGAATTAGCTACTGTCGTAATTGATAGAGGAACACTTTACACTTTTGCTGTGGGAACAAATGAAGAAAGGTGGAATAAAGTTGACGGTATGTTTAGTAACGTAATTGAATCATTTAACTTCTTAATATAATTTAGAAATTCATACTAGATCTAGATTCCTACTTGAACATTCCACAAATCAGCATATATTTTGTTCTGATATAATAGTTTTTCATGTTTTCCGATTTCAACTATTTTACCTTTATCAATAACTACAATATTATCCACATTTTTTATAGTGCTTAATCTATGAGCTATTACTATAGTTGTTCTTTCTTTTGTGATTTTAGATAACGATTTTTGAATTAAAGCCTCTGTTTCATTATCAACTGAAGCTGTAGCTTCATCTAATATTAATATTGGAGCATCCTTTAAAACGGCTCTCGCTAAGGCAATTCTTTGACGTTGCCCGCCCGAGAGCCTTTGGCCCCTTTCCCCCACTATAGTTTTATAACCATCTGGTAATTGTTCAATAAATTTATGAGCTTCCGCAATCTTTGAAGCTTTAATAATATCTTTAAGACTTGGGTTGAATGAGCCATAAGCAATATTTTCTTGTACACTGCCATGAAATAAATAAGTTTCTTGACTTACTAAAGAGATACACTTTCTTAAATCTCTCAAATTTATTTCTTTAATAGAAACCCCATCCAAGGTTATTGACCCATTATTACTATCATAAATTCTAAGTAGTAGTTTTATTATTGTACTTTTCCCAGAACCTGTTAAACCAACAATTCCTAATGTTGAGTTATTTTCAATTTTGAAATTTATGTTTTTTAAAGTTAAATCTCGTCCAGGATAATTAAAATTTACATTATTAAAAATAATTTCTCCTTTGATATCTTTAGGTTCAATTTTTATTTTTCCATCTTTTATTTTTATAGGAGTATCTATGAGATCAATTACTCTATCAATTGAAGCCATAGATCTCTGAAAATCATCTAAAACATGCCCCAAAGTAGTTAAAGGCCATAATAGTCTTTGTGTAATAAACACTAAAAAACTATAAGTACCTACATCAAGTGTCTTATTCCAAGTTTGGAAACCTCCAATTAATAGAATCGCTATAAAAGCAAATAAAATTGCAAATCTTATAAGAGGGATAAAAGCAGAAGATAATTTTATTGCAGCCTTATTACTTCTTTGATAATCGAGACTTTCTTTATTTAATCTATTTAGTTCCCATTTTTCTTTAGTAAAACTTTTTATGGTTAGAATTCCACTTAAATTATTATTAAGCCTTGATGCCAAGAGTCCGGCTTTATTTCTAACATCTCTGTATTTTGGAGCAAGCTTCCTTTGAAATTTAATTGATCCTAAAAATATAATTGGAATAGGAAAGAAAGCAAATAAAGCGATTTTTGGAGCAACAAAAATCATAGTGCCCCCAATTATTAAGACAGTTATAAATAACTGAATAATCTGATTAGCCCCTTGGTCTAGAAATCTCTCGAGTTGATTTATATCATCATTCAAAATAGATAATAGCCTCCCAGTATTATCATTTTCAAAAAAATCCATATCTAACTCCTGGATATGCTCATAAGCTTTTATTCTTAATTTATGTTGCGATAGCTGAGCCAAATTTCTCCATAAAATCGAATATAAATATTCAAAGGAGGATTCACCAGACCAAACTATTCCTGAAGCAAATGCAAGAAAAATCAATTGTGCTGGAACTTCTTTTATTCCAAAACCAGCAATCCATGAATTCTGTTCCTTAACAACGATATCCACTGCAAGACCAATTATTACAGGGGGAGCTAAATCTAATATTTTATTAATTATGGAACTAAAAAAAGCAAAAAAAAGTAACCTTCTTTCCTCAATCAGATTTAAATAAAGTCTAATTATTGGATTTTGATTGTTCTTAGACCTCATA
The DNA here is from genome assembly GCF_017696275.1 of Prochlorococcus marinus XMU1405. Classification (NCBI taxonomy): domain Bacteria; kingdom Bacillati; phylum Cyanobacteriota; class Cyanophyceae; order Synechococcales; family Prochlorococcaceae; genus Prochlorococcus; species Prochlorococcus marinus. The sequence goes on from NZ_JAAORF010000002.1 coordinate 395,118, forward strand.
AAAATGATAATTAAATTTTTCTATTATGATTTAAATTTTCTTTAGTTTCTAATTTACATTTTGTTTTTGCATCTTGATGACTTGCAGTTTGCATAAATTCTTCGTAGTAACAATCACAAGTTTCATTTGCAATTTCTTCACTATATAGCATTTCTGCTTTCATCATCTCCTCTTTGACACTCTGAAGACAAAATAATTTTATGATTGAATTTTGTTTCGTTTCAGCTAAATAATGACTATTAAAGGAGTTGAATAGTATTATCAGATTCACAAAAATAAAGAAATTATATTTGCTAGCTTTCATACTCTATACCTAGTTTCTGACTTTAATTTTTTTTAATTTATTTTTAGTTTCTCTATGCAGATCTCTGGGTAAATCTACTAAACTGTAATCATTAAAAATCTGTATTTTACCTATGGATCTACCATTTATATTAGTTGAATTACAGATTGAGGATATGATATTTGCAACTCTAACTCCATCAAATTTACCAAAGTTAAATTTGTAGGTTTCAAAAGAATCATTTTGATAATTATTTCTCCTATTTGAATTTCTCATACGATTATTACTATTTCTATTTGATCTATTTCGATCAGTATTATTTTGTTTATTAATCCAAGAATCATCGTCATTTACAAAAAATGATTTATTACCTATAACTAAATTAATCGCCGCCATTGCAATATTTGAGTCATCCATAGAGTATTTTTCTTTTAAATTATCTAGTACATCAATAATCAAAGCTTTATTTTCTTCATTTTCATCTTTAGCTAAAGAACTCTCATTAACATTATCTATAAGTTTCTCCATCCTTTTTTCATTTATTATTTTATTACTTGGTATATTAATTTCTTCAATCTTGGTTCTTGTTGAGTTTTCTAAGTTTCTTAGAAAATGTTTTTCTCTTTGATTAACAAATAAAATTGCTTCTCCTGATCTGCCTGCCCTTCCAGTTCTTCCAATTCTATGAGTATATGTTTCCTTGTCAAAAGGAAAATCGTAATTAACAACAAGTTTTATCCTCTCAACATCTAATCCTCTAGCTGCGACATCAGTTGCAACAAGGATATTAATAAATCCTTTTTTCAATCTATCTACAGTATTTTCTCTTTGATTTTGAGGTATATCTCCATTAAGTACCGCCACAGTATGACCCGAATTCTCTAAAGCTTCAGCTATTGAAGTAGTAAGTAGTTTTGTCCTAACAAAAATAATTACTCCCTCGTTATTAAGTTCTAGTATTCTTTTTAAAGCATCTAACTTATGATGCCTTTGTACATATAGAAATTTTTGCGAAATTAATTGAGTTTCTTTTTTGACACTTTTGATTAATATTTCGGCGGGATCATTTAGATATTTTTTTGCTATATTTCTTATCTCACTAGGCATTGTCGCTGAAAACAATACCATCTGCTTATTTTCCGGAAGTTGATCTATTATCCATTCAATATCTTCAAGAAAACCCATATTTAACATTTCATCTGCCTCATCTAAAACAAGACAATTTATATCTTTAATTTTAAAAGTCCCCTGCCTTATATGATCCATTATTCGGCCTGGGGTACCAACTACTACGTCAACTTTTCTTTTTAATGCAGAAATTTGATTTCGATAGTCGGTACCTCCATATATTGCAACCGTCTTAAAATTACTAGATTCAGAACTATAACTTTTAAAAGATTCTGCCACTTGAGTTGCTAATTCTCTTGTAGGAGTCATAACTAAAACCTTGGCATTTAATTCTTTATTATCTGTAAGTTTTTCTATTATTGGTAATGCGAAAGCTGCAGTCTTTCCTGTTCCTGTTTGTGCTTGGCCTAGTAAATCCCTGCCTAACATTAGTTCGGGAATTGCAGCTTTTTGGATGGGAGTTGGATTTTTATATCCTTTATTTATTAACGAATTTAAGATCGATTGATTAAAACCAAAATCGAGAAATCCATTCTCATTAACATCTCCTTTAGATACTTCCAATACTTGAGATTCAATTTCTTTTTTATTATCTAAGTTCTTGAACTCTAGTAGGGAAGAATCTTCATTCTGAGAATTTTCCTGCTCTCTACCTAGAGAGTTACTATCTTTTTTTAAAGCCATTTTCAATGCCTAATAATCTTTCTGATTAGGCATTCAACAAATATTTAAATTGACTTAAATTGTTGATTAGCCTTACAGAGCCGAATTATTAATCTAACATCTTGGGGTTAAGATATTACTAATTTCTCAAAAATAAAATTTAATTTAAATAATATATATTTAAAGATTTTTTCGCTCTTGTAACAGCCGTATATAATAACCTTCTTTCAAAATCATCTCTGCAAAAGGTATTTTGATTATCTTTTTTTTCTTTTACAGCATATTGATTTCTTCTATAATTTTGGGACCACAAAATGTTTACTTTTTCAGATTCACTTCCTTGAGATTTATGAATAGTAATCGCTATTGCTGGTACAACATTTTCTAAATTAGATGGATCAATTAATGCGACAGTTTCTTCGTTATTATCATTATATTTTCTAAAAAGATATTTTCTTTTATTTTTTAAACCTATAAGAACTCCGATATCCCCATTTGACAATCCAAGTTCATTATTATTTTTTGTACACATAATCGGAACACCCTCTTTAAGAGTTTTAAGGTCATAAGGTTTTTTTTGACCAAACACAATTTCATTCAAATATTCAACACTCCATATTCCGGAATTTTTTTCGCATAAAATCAAGTGACTTTGTAAATCCAGAAATATCTTATCTACTAAATCTCTTTCATTAACCAATAAATTATCAATACTCTCATCAAATATATATTTTTTTTTACTTAAATTTGAAGTTGAAATATTTAATTGTTTTAGATAACTTGTAATAGAAAATAATAGATCTTTTGGAATATCTTTTTCTCTACTCTTTGAAATAGTAATTTCTTTTGAATTATTATCTTTTTCTAATTCTTTTATCTTTTGATTAAGTAAAGAAAAATCATTATTAAATATTAAACTACTAATTAATGCTATATCTCCAATATTTCTATAAGTTTTTTCTAAATTTACAACACAAGATTTAATAGAACTATTATCGGCATATTCAAACAAATAATTCCATATAGAACAGTTATTTACTGGAGACAATTGATTTTTATCTCCAACTAAAATAATTTTACAGTCGTTTGCTAGCAAATTTAAAACTGATTCGATCAAATCGATATTAACCATTGACATTTCATCAATTATGAAAATATCAAGCTCTTTTAGTTTAAATTTCAACTTTAGAGATTTATTTTGAGAATTTAAAATCCATCTATGTAAAGTTTGAAATTCTATTTGGTCTAGGAATTTGCTAGAGACAATATTTTTTTTATTATTAAGAGATTCTTTTAAACGAGCTGTAGCTTTACCAGTTGGAGCAGACAAACCAATATTTAAAAAGTTATCAACTTGAAGGAGTTCTAGTATTAAATTTATTATTAAAGTGGTTTTACCAGTACCTGGTCCTCCTTGAAGAAAAACTAAGTTTGAATATTTAAATATATTTTTAATTTGATCAATTTTATTATCTTCTTTATAAATTCTTGAGTTCATTAAATTATCGTTATCTATTTTTTTTAAAAATAAATTAATAACTCTTTCTATCTTTTTTGACCATTTTGATAAGGATAACTTTCTATTTACTAATACGAATGGAGAATGAAGGGAACCTATCAAACCTTTATTTTTTAGAACATCTATATGTTTATTGGGCCAGCCATCTTCTAATAATTCAAAGATTATTAAACTATTATCAACATCAATAATAGTTTCACCATTTTTTTCAAACTCTAATAAAATTCTTAATACATCTTTTACGAAATTTCCATATTTTTTTTCACTAAATTTGAAAATATCTAAGATTAAATTAAATATATGATCGTATTGGAAATTTTCAATATCTGTAGTAGTTTTTGTCATTCTAAAAAAGGTTATCTAAATAATTAATTCTTTTTAAAGGTGCTTTGCTAATAAAAATACCTGGAGATATATCTTCAGACTTAGATTTTTCAAATAATTCAAAATCTGGTAATCCCTTTAAAAACAAATAAATATATCCTCCTAGATGTTTATGTGGTTGATAATTTTTAAGTCGCCACTTTAATAATCTATGCAATGCTAATAAATAAAGATGAGATTGCAATGGATAATGATGTTTAATCATTTCATTTCTCATGTTTTCATAGTTATAGTTTATTGGTAAACAATCACTATTATCACTACCAGAAATCAAATTACTTTTCCAATCAACTACCCACCATTTACTATCTTCTAATTTATTTCCTACAGGGAAAATACAATCAATACATCCTGAATGAAAGCCTTTATTCATAATTTGAAGATCATTTATTTTATTTGCATATTCTTCACCAAATTCATATTCCTGATCTAAAAAAAAGCAATTTGATATATCATTAGTATTAATATTTCTACCTTCATAAGATAGGGTTAAATCATATTTTAGTTCCTTAATTATGTATTCATTTGGAATATCAACTAGTTTCTTATTTTGTAATTCTCTTCCTAAGGATATATTTATGATTCTTAAAATCGCATCTTTTACTTTAAAAGCCAAAGAAGTATCGATTTGATGAAAGTTCAATTCCTCAATAATTAAATCAATTAATTCTTGATTATTATCGTTTCTAAATTCAAATCTTTCTATTATTTTATGCAGGCAAGTCCCAGCAATAGTTCCTTTTGGAAATTCACTTAAGGGATTTGGATAAGAAAAATAATTAGGATAATTCTTTGAATTCTTAAAATTAGAATCTTTGATAATTGATATATTATCTTCATAATCCTTATATTGATTAATGACTGCATCAATATTTTTATCTTTACGTATCCAAGAAGAATAACTTGAATAAGAAATAAATTTATCAGAATTAAATACATTAGATATTTTTTTATTAACGTTATCTATTTTCCAAATATTATTATTCAATCGGTTGGTTTGGAACTTAGAAAAAATTTCATTTATTTTCTCTTTTTCTATCCTGACTTCAAAAGTAGACTTATAAATATTGATATTGTCCAAATTATTAAGTAAATCATTATTTAAAATATTATTTTTATCCTCTAAATCATTAAAAACAATAAGTTTATATTTGCTCCTTGTAAGTGCTACATAAATTAACCTCTCACTCTCTTTAAATAAATCTTCTTCTTCTATTAATTTAAATTTTTCAACCTTCGCGTAATTATTAGAAATATTAACATATATATTTCTATCAATATTTGATTTCCAAAGAGGTCCTTTAATTTTATTTGACTTATTTGAAATAATTGAGAGATATGGACATAGGACTATTTCAAATTCGAGGCCTTTACTACTATGAATGGTAGAAAGATTTATTCCATTTTGAAGATTATAATCTTTCGTCAAAAAATCTTCGCCAGTAGAAATTCTTAAAATATGATCTAACTGATTTTTATACCAGTTGAAGACTATATTGAGATCAAAATCATTATTCATTAATTCTATTTCAACAATTTCTGAAAGTTGAAATAAATTTGAATTCAAATCTGAATCTTGAATAATCGAGGATGAATTGTAATTTATAAGTAGTTCATTAACAATGTTTAAAAAACCTTTTTCTCTTAGTTCATGGGACCAAGTAATGCATTTATTAATTAAAATTTCTAAATTATTACTAATTCCATTATCAAGTAAATCTTCTAATTTTATTTCTATAAACTTTGAAGTAGCAAGCAAATTTATATTTTTTAAAGACCTAGGATTTAATAAACATTCAATGAATAAAAATAATAGAGAACTTGCTTCTGTATCAAAAATATTTTGTTTATTTTGAATTTTGCATGGGAGGTTAAAATAACTTAATTTTTTTTTAAAATCTAAGCATTGCGAATTATTTAATGTAAGAATCGCAATTTTATTAATATCAATTTCTTTATTGTTTAAAATAAAGTTAACTATGTAATGAGTTACAAGATCCTCTATATCAGTCTCTTTTTTTGAAAATTCTACAATTTCAAATACATTCTTAAATTTAAATTTAGGATTAATATTATCATTAATTCTTGAGGTTAATTTACTATAGTTTAGCTTCGATTGTTGAAGTCCATTCTTATAAAGTTTATTAAGAACATCGATTAACTTTTTTGAGGATCTATAGTTATCTGTAAGACTAAAAACTTCGATTGCATTAGATCTTGCATCTAAGTAAGTTTCAATATCTCCACCTCTAAATTTGTAAATCGCTTGTTTTGGATCACCTACGCAAAGTAAAAAATGATTTTTTGTATTAAAGAACTTTTTTATTAAATTCCACTGAGTAATATCTGTATCTTGGAACTCATCAACTAAGATACATTTAAATCTTTTTTGAATTTTAGATAGGGTATTACTATTACTAGTTTCCGAATCTAGAAATGTATTTTCTACAGTCTTTATAAGATCATTAAAGTTAAAAATAGAAAAACTTTTCTTTAATTCTATTAATTTTATATAAGCTAATTGGGTAAATATTCTTACAAATTCAGTAAAGAAACCTTCTTTTATTTTATAAATTTTATCTTGTAATAAATTAAATTTAGTAAAATCTAATTTTAGATTATTTTTATTAATTTCTTTAGATATATTTTCAATGTAAAAATATTTAGATAAAAGATCATCCTTAGAAATATCATATATAAAATCAATAACATTTTTAGAATTAAGCCTTTTGTTAATTTCTTCAATCCAACAATTTATTTGATTAAACTTATCATTTCTTGGTTTTGCAGCATATATTTGACTTTTTCCACCACTCTCCTTAATTAATTTTCCCAACTCTATGAGTTGTAAAAATAATTCCTTACCTTTCTTATTCCATTCAAAACAAAACTCGTTCCAATTTAAATAAAAAAATTCATTAAAATAATTATTTAAATCAATAATCTTATATTTGTTATTTATTTGAAATTTACAGATATTTTCTTGATCTATATTTTTTAAAATTTCTACAAAAAATGACTTATTGATCCTACTTCCAAATCTAGAACTTATTTTTTTTTTGTTGACTGCTGAAATAAGCTCATGATTAAGATTCAAAAAATCATCAATCCACAAATTATCTATTACATTTTTATACAAATTATCAATATTATTATCAATATATGGATCTTGAGTTACACCTATTTCAATACTATATTCATCAATAATATTATTACAAAAAGCATGGAAGGTAGTTACTTTTAACTTATAGAATTGATTTATAAAATTATCAATTTCGGAAATAATTTTTTCCTTAGATTTATCTTTATCCTTAAAATTTAGATACCAATCCTTAAGAGTATTATCTATCTTACTTTCATTATGACTTTGCAAATATAATTTTAAATTATGAAATCTCGAGAGTATTTTATCTCTTAACTCAGAACAAGTATTTTTTGTAAAACTTAGCAAGAGTATCTCATCTGGTTTAACTTTTTTCTCCAAAACATTTCTTAAAACTATGTGCGCCAAAGTAAAACTTTTACCAGTTCCTGCACTTGCTTCTACTAATTTAAACTTATTATCTAATTTAATTTGATTAATATCCATTTCTTTATTAAATTAAAATTTGACCTCATTTTTATAAAGTAAGTAATTCTTAAATTTATTCATTAAATATTTCTCTTCCAAGGCAATCTTAAATTTAATTATTAAAGCTAAACTTATTGTCAAAAATAAATAATAAATAGATAATTTTATTATAAAAAATCCAATGGAAAAAAATATTAAAGAATAGTACATAGGATGACGGGTAAATCGATAAATACCTGTAGTAACTAGATTGCAATTGTTTATAGGTCTTGGGAAAGGGGATAAATTTCTACCTAAGTCTTTAATTGAAACTAACATTATTATGAAAGCGATTATGATAATTAAAATACCCAGGGAATAAGAAAAAGGACTTGCTTGAATTATTTGTTTTTGAGGAAGAAATTCCCATTGAAAAAAATGAAGAATAATAATAAAGAACTGTAAAAAAACAAGCATTAGATCATAAGCAGGTTTAAAAAAATTTTTTAATTGAAATTTAGACATTTTTTATTTCTTTAATGCTTTAATTAGAGGACCATATAATCTGTATGATAATTGATCAAAATTATTATTTCCAAGAAAGAAATCTGGTTCTTTTTCATTACCAAAACACATTTTCATTTCGATATTATCTCTTTCTCCTTTAGAAAAAATTTTATTACCAATCCATTTATCTGTAAAAGCTTTTTTTTCATTTTTTGATTTTATTTTTGCTTCTACATATTTATAAGCACTTTCTGGAGGAAGAGGTAAACATTTTTCAGAATAATTTTTAAAAATATTTATGTAATCCTCCAAAATTAGATTTGATTCAGTTGCTCCAGGAGATTGAATAATTTGCGATTTATAATTATTTTCTGTTCTAAAAATTACTTTAGTCCTTTTTATATTTCTCTTCAAAGAAGAAATAAAGAGTAATTTTATCCAAGCCTCAGTCAAACGACTTAAACTTAACTTCGTATTAATTAATTCAATTACGTTGTCATCAGCGATTAAATATTCTTCTTTATTCGCATATAACTTAACATAGATTTTATTAATCTTATTATGTTGACTCAAACTTGCAGCTAGACTGCTTAATAAGTCTTTGATTTCTTTTTCTTTTGTAAAGATACTATTTTTGGGCATAATAATACCATTTTCAGCCAATTGATCATTAATATTTAATTCATTTAAATCATCAATAATATTATGATTATCAATCTCTACTTGCTGGATTATTTTTGTAATTAGTTGCGACTTTTGCAGATTACTAACATACTCTTCGTCTGGATGATGAATAAATATTTCCTTGGGATAAATATTGTTTTTATTAAGCCAATATTTTTGTGGAGACTTGAACCAATAAATTAATTCTGATAATTTGTAATTTTTAATATCAGATTTTTTTTCATTCCAATTTATATCTTCTATTAAAGAATAATTACTTTTAAAAATCTTAGATTTATCAAGATCAATTATTTCATTTTTATTTGAATCAGAATCTCTAATTATTAGTTCTCTTTGGCTTTGATTTAAGAAACTATCAAAAAAAGAAATTAACTCTTTTATAGGAAAAGAAACATCTAATTTTTTATTGTTATTATCATTTTTTACCCAAGTAACTATAAATTTATCTCTGCAGGCAATTAACAACTCCAGAAATGCATATTTCTCTCTTTCAAAAACAGATGGATCACCCAAATGATATTTATTTTCTAATAAATTAATGTTTTCACTCTTTGCTAATTTTGGATAATTAACACTATTCATGTCTATTAGGAAGATAACCTTATGTGGAATATGCCTTGAATTCTCAATATCACTTACTAGGATCTTGTTGACTCGTGATTTGCTTTTATATTTAGCTTTATTTATGCAAGAAATTAATATTTCTCTAAAAACTTTTAACAAGATAAGATCATCAGGTATTAAAGGTATTGCGTGGTTATCAAGAATTCTATTTATTTCACTTATTTCTAAATTGAAATTTGCATTAGAATCAGCAATACTTTTTAATATAAACTTTATCTTTTCAACCCAATTAGAGTAAGAAAAAGATCCCCTTATCAAATTAATATATTTTTTTAAATGAATTAATATTTTAACCCATTTATTCAAATCCAAACTTATATTTTTATAGCTAAATGGTTTTAAATTAAAAGTACTTAAATTTACTTCTTTGTCATAAATTAAGCCTAAAGTGATTCTATTTATACACCAATCCAGAGTATTTTTCTCTTCACCTAATCTTTCTTTATCATCTAGTCCCCAATGAAACCCCGCTTGGGTAAGTAAGAAAATAATTTCATCCTTCTCAGTAATATTAAAATCAAAAATGTTCTGAGTTACTTTTTTCGAAAGAATATAATCTATTTTTTCAAGTGAAATTTTTTCACTTGCTATTTCAGTGATGTCAATTAGAAATTCATAAATGCCTGAAGAGTCATGATTATCCTCATCAATAAAAAAATAAGGTATCTTTTCACCATTAATTAACTCATTATTAAAGATGTACCTTAGATAAGGTTTAATTAAATTAGTTTGTGGAGATAAAACAGCAATATCACTATATTTAATATTCTCGCAAGAATTTATTATTTCTATAATTTTATTTCTTAAATATTCAAATTGACTATTCTGATTAAAATGCTCACAAAGTAATATTGAATCATCCCTTTCACTTACTATAAAATCAATGCTATTGTTATCAATTAGTCTTTTTTGTATTTGATTAAGAAGAGGAATATTTTTCTTATTATGAAAATTAGTTGTTGGATCGAGATAAATGAGATTATTTTTTAAATTTATACCTTCTGTATAAATATTTTCATCAATTAATTTCTGAAAGTTTGCTCCAAATTTACCAAATATTTTCTCTATATTTTTATTTAAATTCAATTTACTTTCATTATCATAAAATTCCAACTCACCTTCAAGACAATTTATTCTATTCCATAGATCTTCTCCAGGAGATAATAAATACAAATTTACCTTAATAAATTTTGAAAGTTCGGAATAAAAATTAATATGTAATTTAGATAAGTTATTATCTGAAAAAATATAAATTTGTTTTGGTACTTGTAATTGAACGTTTTTAATTTTTCTTAAATTCTTTATTACTTCAATCATGTATAAACATGATGGCTTTTCAGATATTTTTTCCTCTAATAATTTATATAAAATAGGTTGCCAGAATTGATCTGAGTTTAAATCCTTAAATAGATTAGATGAATTAATTTCATATCTATTCCATTGAGCAATCATTTCAGGTCTAAAAATCAGATAATCAATAAAATTATTCGTGATCTTTTTTGTCAGATTATATATGTCTCCATCAATTATCTTTTTATTATCCAAATATTTATTAATCCAATTTCTAAGCGGAAATGATTCATTAAAGCTATTTAATTCTTCCAAGGAATCGATAATGCCCCATTTAATTGACTCAAAATTCCATGCGCTCATATCAATTGCAGGGAAGAAATTTGTCAATAAAGATTCTGTATAGGTTGATATTGTCTTTAATTCATAAAGAGCACTTATTTTGTTTTTTATAGTTATTTGTTCACGTAACCAATTTCCAAAAAAGTAATTTGGGACTACTATTTCTAATTTCTGATTTATAGGCGGAGGACATATTTTTAATTCCTCTGCTAACAGCTCACTAATTACTTCAATTTTATTTGACTTATAAAGATTGAGCAATTTACTAGATGGTTATATTACTCAACTTTAAATGGATCAATTATTTCTGCATTAGGACATTCGAATTCCCCCACAGCAACAAACTCTAAACGAAGCTTTAAGAAAGTTATAAATTTTTTGTCAGTCGACAAGACAACTGCTGGGGTAGATGGAATTTTTGCTTTTAGATCAGCAAATTGGGTGGTTTGTAAAAATGATGGATTTTTTAAGAGCCAAAAATCTATTTCTTTATTATTTTCTTTATAGTTCCTCATCCTCTCTTTCAAAATTTCATCAAGTGGTTCTTCAACTGTTAAAAATTTTTCACTTGCGGCGACGAAAAAATATGTTGTCATTTTGAAAATTAATTTAATGTAATGAGGGACTTCATTTCACGTACAGACTTTTCTAATCCAATCGCTAAAGCCCTTGCAACAATACTATGACCTATATTTAACTCATTCATATTGTTAATTGATGCAATTTTCCTAACATTATTATAGTTAAGGCCATGACCAGCATTAACAACTAATCCGAGGTCATTTGCTATGTGTGTAGACTCTATAATCCTTTGGAGCTCTTTATGCTGGTTAGATCCTGATAGTTCAGCATATTTTCCAGTATGTAATTCTATAAAATTAAACCCTATCTCTTTGGAATAATTTATCTGGTCAACAAGTGGATCAATAAATGCACTTACCTCTATATTTAAATCTTTTAAATTTTCAACAAAATTCTTGAGGTATTGCACATTACTTTTAACATCTAACCCACCTTCAGTAGTGACCTCCTCTCGTTTCTCTGGTACTAAGGTTACATAATCGGGAATAATTTTTTTGGCAATTTGTAACATTTCTGGTGTAGCAGCCATTTCTAAGTTGAGTTTTGTTTTTATGGTCTTTTTCAGAAGGAATACGTCTCTATCTTGAATATGTCTTCTATCTTCTCTTAAATGAACTGTTATGGAGTCTGCACCTCCTAATTCAGCTAAAAAAGCAAATTGTACTGGGTCAGGTTCTACAGTTTTCCTTGCTTGCCTTACATTTGCAATATGATCTATGTTTACTCCTAAAGTGGCCATAATTTTAAAAATCTTAGTTTCTAGACAATCTAGTAACCGCCCAATGATAGCTAATAAAAAAAGGCAAACACTTAAATTATTAATATATAGTTAATAGAATTTGAAGAAAAATTCAATAGATACTTGGCATAGAATTAACCCTTTAATGGGATTTATTGCAATGTTCGTTACCCAGGACATTGTTTTAAGGTTCTTTTTTAAAAAAAAGAAAATTTTAAATAATGGTTTTTCTATTCCTATAAATTCCTCTATCATATTGGCTCCAACCCACAGATCAAGATGGGACGGCTTAGTACTTACCATGGCAATGGGTAGAAGGGTAACGAAAAAGGATTGTAGATTTATGGTTACTAAATCCGAAATGAGAGGAATACAAGGTTGGTTTTTAAAAAGACTTGGATGTTTTTCGATAAATCAATTATCGCCGTCTCTCTCAGCATTAAGATATGCGATTGATCTTATAGAAAAAGGAGAACAGCTAGTTGTTTTTCCCGAAGGAAAGATCAATAAATATGGAAAAAAGTTAGTTCTCAAAGAAGGTCTATACAGATTGGCACGATTAGCTACAAGAAAAAAAGAGTCGATTTTTATTATTCCAATCGGAATTGCCTATAGTAAAGTTTCTCCGAAATTCAGGGACGAATGTTGTATATCCTTTGGAAAACCAATAGCAATTAATGATTACCTAAACTTTTCTATCAAGGAATTTAATAACCTTCTAAATAAAAAAATGACTAGGGAGGAAAAAATAGCATTAAAAAATGTGGGTAGATGAATCCACAATAAGTTACTATTAATCTTAATAATTTAATGAGAATATGAAATTCTTAAAGTTAATTCCTATTTTATTTATATTTTTTGGAAATTTCCCCTACAAAAATATAGTTCATGCAGAAGTTAAGAACCCAAAAGATTACAAAGTTCTCTCAAGTACTAATAAAAAACTTTCTGTCGGTAACGTTGAATATTATTTAAAACAAGGCGATAAGGCGATAAAAAACGGAGATTTTGAAAAAGCTAAAGACTCATATATTGATGCAAGAAAATTAGCTACACAATTGGCATCATTTTATTCAGATTTAAATAAATCATTTGTTGGATTGGATGCAAGAATACCAAATGAGATGAGAAGGAAAGGTAAGGCAGCATTACAAATTTTGGCAGAATCGAATGATAGATTAGCAGCTCTATACATAAAGAACGAAAAGCCTGATGTGGCCGTTCCACTTCTTATTGAAACAATAAGAATAATGTCCCCTAATAGTACTGAAGGGAAAGAGGCCTATAAAAAATTAATTCAACTAGGCTTTGTTGAAACCATTTATAAGGGTTAGTAAAAATCAATTATGATTACGAAAGAAGAAGTTACTAATTTAATCAAAAAAAAGTTACCATTTTCCCAAGTTTTTGTTGAAAACCTTAAGGGAAATGATCATTTGCAAGTTACTGTAATTGCATCTGAATTCAATGGATTATCATTGGTAAAACAACATCAGCTAGTCTATTCCGCTTTAAAAGAAGAATTAGCTTCAGAAACTATTCATGCGTTAGCATTAAAAACAGAAACTCCAAATTAAATTATGGACAACTTAACAAGAGATAAAATAAAAAAACTTATTGATTCCAATCCAGTAATGGTATTCATGAAAGGCACAAAGTTAATGCCGCAATGTGGTTTTTCAAATAACGTGGTTCAAATTTTGAATTCCCTAGGTGTAACATTTTGCACTTTTGATGTTTTAAGCGATTTCGAAGTTAGAGAAGGTATCAAAGAATATTCTGACTGGCCAACAATTCCACAAGTTTATCTTAAAGGAGAGTTTCTTGGTGGATCAGATATCCTTATCGAAATGTACAATTCAGGATCTTTAAAAGAAAAAATAGAAATTGCATTAGCGTCCTAAAACATTTTGTAGGTATAAATACTGATTTAGTTAATAAAAATTAATATTTTAAATCCTTTTTTTATCAAAAAAACCTTTATTTCCCTCTCCCTCAGGATCAATAAAACTAGATGGATCTAAAATCCATCTTTCTATTAACCTTTCTAATTTATCTTGATCTTTTTGCTCTAAAGCATTGCAATTCCTTAAGGCTTGAAGGTAACCATCACTATATAATTTAAGATCAGATGGCGTATGAAAACGATTAACCAAGTCTTGGCAACTATCACAAATTGATTGAAAATGACGAATTGCTCTGGGGTTTTCAAATGATGTCATAATTCGATAGATTCTTATTTTTTTTTTGCATTTGTTATACCTTATTAAGGATGATAAAAAATTGCCTGGCCCAACAGTAATTAAGAATGCAATCAACTGAGCAAATCTTAGCTTCAACCCCTGGCGGTACACAGTTGCCTGCGAGCTCTCAAACTCCTTCAAGAGTTCTTGTTGTTGAACCTCACCCCACACTTAGAACTGTCCTTGTACAAAGGCTTCGTCAAGATGGTCACCTTGCGGCCGCAGTTGGCTCGGCTGCGGAAGCAGTTGACTTGTGCAGAGAACAGTCACCTGACCTATTGGTAAGTGCAGAAATCCTGGAGCAGAATACTGCTATGAGATTAGCTCAACAACTAGGATCTTCAGTAATTGTTTTGACGGCTAGATCTGGAGTTGAAGCACTAGTTAATTTGTTAGATGAAGGAGCTGATGATGTTCTTAGAAAACCCTTTGGATTAGAAGAGTTAGCTGCAAGATGTAGAACACTTTTAAAAAGGGGAAGAATCGGATTACAAGAAAAAGTTGAAGTTGGTCCCTTAGAAGTTCATCTCCTTTTAAGACAGGTAACTCTTAGTGAGAAGCCTGTAGAGCTTAGTCCAAGGGAGTTTGCCCTGCTCTGTGCGCTTCTTATGCCTCCTGGCATGGTTAGAAGTAGGCAAGAGCTCCTAAGGATGGCTTGGCCTCCATTCAGTGGGGGTCCAAGATCTGTAGATACTCAAGTATTAACATTAAGAAGAAAATTAGAGCAGGCAGGATTGGGAGAAGGAGGGGGAATAACAACCGTGAGACAGCAAGGTTATAGATTTAGTATCGATAACATCTGATTTTTATAAGCTAAGATTTCTCCAATAATCATTAAAAAAGACAAAAAAGTTAATACTTTATAAGTCCATAAAGGTGATATATAAGAAATGTCTTTAACTCTAAGTCCAGTTTTTTTAGAAACAATTGATAAAAACTTGTCAAAATCTTCAAGCCTTTGTGGGATTAGGAAATTATCTCCTTCAATAGTATTAAAATAATAAACTTTACTACCCTGACTGGTGGGGAGAGTTTTGATTAACTTAATATCTTTCCAAAGAATTTCCCAATTTTTTTTTCCTAAGGTTTTAGAAATAAAGCTTGTCTTATATGAAATTTTATTGTTGCAAGTCTCAACATAATCATTTGTGATGTTAATAATCAAATATAAGCCTAAAACAAATATAAATAAAGAAAAGATTTTTAATTTATCTATTGAGATAAACGGTATCGGAATTGTAAGTGCTAAGTATAAAGAAATTAAAGAACTTTTTACAAAAAAAAGAGTTTTAAACTTTTCTATCATCTGCTAATAAACTTTTAATCTGGCAAGTTGAAACTATTTATATTTAATTTTGAACCTATTTTATGGGCACAAGCATATCCACTAAAAGCTACTGCATTTAAGCCTTGACCTGGGAAGCATGAATCCCCTACGCAATAAAGATTTTTAATTTTTGTAGTATTAAAAGGCATTGGTAAAAGTCCAAGCAACTTTTGTCTAGGAATAGGTCCATAACTACCTTCGTATCTTCCAAGAAACTTTTTATGAGTTTTTGGAGTACCAATTTCTTTATGATCGATATTCTCTTCAAGATTCGGTAAAATTTGTGAAATTCTTTCAACAATAAATGAAAAGTATTTTTCTTTCTTTTGAAGATATTCTTTCCTCGATAGTCCTTCCCATTCACTCATTGATGATGGAGTAAATGCATGAACGATATGTTTTCCTTCTGGAGCTAAAGACGAATCAAGCAAAGTAGGTATAGAGACAAAAATAACTCCTTTTTCACTTTCTAATTCATCCCAATTCTCAACAATTATATGATGACAATTAAAGTTATTACTGATCAG
Organism: Prochlorococcus marinus XMU1405; assembly: GCF_017696275.1. NCBI lineage: Bacteria > Bacillati > Cyanobacteriota > Cyanophyceae > Synechococcales > Prochlorococcaceae > Prochlorococcus > Prochlorococcus marinus. The sequence continues at coordinate 411,510 of NZ_JAAORF010000002.1, forward strand.
ATTTTTTTTAACTCCAAGGTGAATTGAGACAAAAGATGGAGAGGATTTATAGGTCTCTGACCACTTATATTCACTTTTTGGTACATCTTTACTTGCAATTAATCCTTTCTTTTTGTCTTTCAGTCCAAATGTATCCCATCTTGTGGAATTAGATACGATGATATCTGAGTAAATTTCTTCCCCATTTGAAAGCTTTACTCCCACTGCTTTCTCGTCCTTTAAAAGTATTTCAACAACATTGGCTTTGTAGCGTATTTTGCTACCAAATTTTTCGATCCCAGAGACTAACTTTTCTGCTATAGTTCCTACTCCCCCTTTTGGATAATTTATACCACCAGCATGTCTATCTGTAAAAACCATTCCAGCATTAATCATGGGAGTTTTAATTGCAGGCATTACTGACCAACAAAAACATTCGATATCGATAAATTTTAAAAGCTCAGGATCTTTTATAAACTTTCTGGCGACATCTCCTGCATTTACAGGTAGCCATCTCGCTAAACCTAAGCAGGATAAGGGAGATTTAAAGAAAACTTTGAAAAGATAACTTGGATCTTCTATTGATAAAAGAGGCATTGAATCTAAACATTTGAAGACACTGGCACAGGTATCGTAAAAATTTTTTATACCTTCTTTTTCCTTAGGAAATCTTGCTGATAATTTGTTTATAAATTGATCATAATTTTTATTTACAGAAATATTAAAGTTATTTGGAAGGTGATATTCCAATTGCACCGGATCAGGAATAGTTTCACATTTTTCATTTACATCTTTAAGAGCACGAGTTAATAAATTGGTATAACCTTTGTCTCCAAATCCAAATATCATAGAAGCACCAACATCAAAGGTATAACCGTTTCTTTTAAAAGAGCCGCCGCTTCCTCCTGGAATTATATATTTCTCAAGAACTAAAACGTCAGCTCCTTTGGCAGCTAACTGAGATGCAGTCACTAACCCACCTATTCCTGAGCCAATTATGATAGCATCAAAATTTTCCTTATTAGATTTCATTTTTGAGGTTTTTAGTTAGTTTTGATAAGTAAGTGATCTTTTTCAAATCGAGCATCTAATAGTTTTTTAAATCCTTTTAAAGCTTCTGTAGATCTTTCTTGATAAATTTTGTATCTTAATCTTTTATCTTTTATTCTTTTAGTGAGTTCTGGTACTAATCCAAATGAAGCAGGCATTGGCTGGAATTTATTTTTTTTCTGATTAGATAATATTTGATTTCTATTACTAATGTAATTTATTAAGGAACCAATCATTGATTCATCAGGGAAAGTTACTGGGATTTTACTCATAGCTAATAAGGATGCATTAATTCCTGCGAGCAATCCCCCCGCAGCAGCTGCAGCATAACCTTCCGTACCTGTTATTTGACCAGCTGCTAGAAGAGTTTCTCTTTTCATAAATTGCAGTGTTGGTAAAAGTAATTTAGGAGATTCTAAAAAAGTATTTCTATGCATTACTCCTAAACGTACAAATTCAGCTTTTTCTAGACCTGGAATCATCCTAAAAATTCTTTTTTGCTCTGACCATTTTAAGTTAGTTTGAAAACCTACCATATTAAGCAACTTCCCTTCGAGATCTTCCATCCTTAATTGAACAATTGCATGAGGCCGATTTTTTAATCTATTTTCCCTATCGAACAAGTCTCCCCACTTTGGATTCCACAACCCAATAGATTTCAAAGGTCCGTATCTCATCGTGTCAATTCCTCTTCTAGCAATTTCTTCTATTGGCAAACAAGATTCAAAGAAATTAGCAGATTCTTTTTCAAAGTCTTTTAAGTTAGCTTGCTCACCTGCTATTAGTTCGTTCCTGAAATGAATATAATCATTTTTATTCATTGGACAATTAAGATATGCCGGATCTCCTTTGTCGTATCTACTAGCTTTAAAGACAATCTCTTTATCAATAGTATCTCCATAAATTATTGGACTAGCAGCATCAAAAAAATGACAAGCATCGATACCTGTAAAAAATCGAATTTTGTTGGCCAAATCATCTGCAGTTAGTGGACCAGTTGCGAGTATAGTTATATTTTCTTTGCTTGGGAGATCTTGTTGTTCAAATCTTTTAATTTCGATTAAAGGATGATTAGATAAAACTTCAGTCAAAGCATTGCTAAATTTAGATCTATCTACCGCTAAAGCACCTCCAGCTGGAACAGCAAATTTATCTGCTGTTTGAACTATTAATGAATTAAATAATCTTAGTTCTTTTTGTAATAAACCTGCAGCTCTATCTGAACTTAAAGCCCCAAAACTATTGCTACACACTAGTTCTCCACATTCTCCAGTATGATGAGCTGGAGTAGATTTAAAAGGTCTCATTTCAACTAATTTAACTGGAACACCAGAATTTGCTACCTGCCAAGCCGCTTCAGAACCTGCTAGACCTGCTCCAATTACTATTACTTCTTTCTTTATCAAACTAGATTAATCCTTTCCCAAAAAGTCTCTATTGAACTGTTCTCTTGCTGGTTTTTGAATATTAAATATAACCCAAGCTAAAGCTGCAATAATAGGAGCGAAAACTACAATTGTTCTAAGCATTTTAAAAATTCTGTTATTTAATGAATATCCTACCTTTTAACTGTAAATATAGAGAGAATTTTTAATTTTTTATTTCATAAGTTAAGAATTGTATTTCTATTGTTCAACTTGTGATATTAAGTTGTTTTTTTTTCCTTAAAAAGGGATAATTTCATATGTACTCAATTTTACCAAATGGGTCGCTAGCTCAGCGGTAGAGCATCCGGCTTTTAACCGGCTGGTCCTGAGTTCGAATCTCAGGCGACCCACATTTTTTTATTGAGTTAATTTTTAAATTTCACTCTAAGAGAATTCGTAAATGAATACTACGACTATAAAGTTATTATTTTGATAATAGAAATACTGAAAAAGTTTTTATTTTCTAGAAGTTGATTTTGCATCTTTTTAAAAGAAAACGTTAAAAATATATTTTGGGCTTTCGATCTAAACTTATACTCGTACGTCCTAAAATATTCTCGGAAAAATAATCTTAAATACGAAAAATGGTCAAAATATAAACAAAGGCAAAGGGGAAAGTATTTCATTAATTCTAAAATAAACCACATCAATTTTAGAATTTATATAAGAAATAACGAAAAAGAAAGTACGCCAAATAACACATTACCGTAACATTTATGTCAATAATTCATCGTCCCAAAATTTATTTTCTTAATTGGCCAAATAAAAACAGAAATCGCTTTACAAACCTTCATATTCTCTGTTACAATAATTCACATATCTTACTTATCTAATTATGACTCCTGAAGCAGAACGTTTTAATGGTTGGGCAGCAATGCTAGGTTTCGTAGCAGCGGTTGGCGCTTACGTAACCACAGGTCAAATCATTCCTGGTTGGTTTTAACTTTATTATTGACAACAGACTAACTGTTTCGATCCCTTAAGTTTAGTTAAAATCCTAAAACTTCTTTATAAACTCTGCTTAAGCAGAGTTTTTTTTTCAAAATTAATACACTATAAGATTACAATTAAAATAAGTGTAATCAATTTATAACTTAAATTTTTTATTTTTATCAATATTATCTAAACAGGTTGAGCATAATAAATGCCCTTTTTTAACCCAGAATGTCTTAGTCGATCTTTCTATATCTTTTCTACATATTAAACACTTAAAAATTGGAGACATTATGAAATTAATCTTTTAAAAAAATTCCTACAAAAAAGTTTAATTTATTTAAAGTATAACTAAAATCTAGAGTTGTGAAATTTCGACGGGACATTCATTCCTTTTGTTTCCATATTTTAATATTAAAAATAAAAATTCCATAAAAAAAAGCCTGCTTTACAGCAGGCCTTTCTTTGTGTGTAAGTTTTTCTAATATTCTTAGAAAACGAATGAAGATTTAAGGATGATTCCTGTTAGATCGTCTGCACCATCGTTCTCTTCAATGAAAACACCAGGAGTGATTGTTAGGCCCAAGGTCGTTGTCCAGTCATCCTTATTCGCATGACAACCTTTTTGACACATTACTTGGTCTT